>NZ_JBFUPQ010000001.1:0-416305 GCF_041360655.1 Luteibacter sp. RCC_6_2
CCCGAGGCATCGGAAGATCGCTTGCTGCAGTTCACGGCCGCATGTCACACGAACCAGATCACCGCCGACAATCTCTCTGCTGTTCATCTGAACGAGGAGACTCTGACGTTGACGATGCTCGGCAAAGGGCCATTGACGAGTCCGGCCCAGGTGGACCTCAGTACCCCTCCACCGCAGCCGGAACAGGCGATCGGGCAGATCCAGCAATTCGATCAGCAGCAATCACAGATGCTCCAGGCGTTCCAGGAGCAGAACATGCAGCTCAGCCAGGGGATGTCGCGCTAAGCGAAGCAGAAATTGCCGCAACGGCCAAACCCGTTGCGGCAACCCCACACATCAAGCCTTCTTGATGAAGGCCAGGATGTCCTTGTTGAGCTCTTCCGCATGCACGGTCAGCATGCCGTGCGGGTAGCCCTTGTAGATCTTCAGTTCGCTGTTCTTGAGCAGCTTGGCCGACAGCACGCCGGCGTCGGCGTAAGGAACGATCTGGTCGTCGTCGCCGTGCAGGACGAGGGTCGGCACGTCGATCGCCTTGAGGTCTTCGGTGAAGTCGGTTTCCGAGAAGGCCTTGATGCAGTCGTAGTGGGCCTTGGCACCACCGATCATGCCCTGGCGCCACCAGTTGTCGACCACGCCTTCGATCGTCTTCACGCCGGGGCGGTTGAAGCCGTAGAAGGGTATCGGCACTTCACGGTAGAACTGGGCGCGGTTGGCGGCCAGCTGCTGGCGGAGGCCGTCGAACACCGAGATGTCCAGGCCACCCGGGTTTGCCGGGGTCTTGACCATGATCGGCGGCACGGCGCTGACCAGCACGGCCTTGGCCACGCGGCCTTTGCCATGACGGGCGACATAGCGCGCCACTTCGCCACCGCCGGTGGAATGGCCGATGTGGATGGCGTTCTTGAGGTCGAGGTGCTCGGCGAGGGCGGCGACGTCGGCGGCGTACGTGTCCATCTCGTTGCCGGTGGCCGTCTGCGTGGAGCGGCCATGGCCACGGCGGTCGTGCGCGATGACGCGGAATCCTTCGTTGAGGAAGAACAGCATCTGCGCGTCCCAGTCGTCCGCGCTCAGCGGCCAGCCGTGGTGGAACACGATCGGCTGGCCCTTGCCCCAATCCTTGTAATAGATCTGGGTGCCGTCTTTGGTGGTGATGAAAGACATCGAGCTTTCCTTCTTGCCTGTGGAAGATGACGTGGGCGCGGCGACCGCGGGGGCCGAGGCGGTCATCGCGCCGGCACCGACGAGGGTGCCGGCGGCGAGCGTGCCTGCATTGACGACAAAGTTGCGGCGCTTGGGATCGAGCGCTGATTCATTGGGTTCGGTCACGGGTCTGTCTCCTGAGTGGCCCTCGGCCATTCTCAGGGGGTGCCGAAGCGGCACGATAGGACGCTCGTGCTTTTTTTAGCCGCGTCGTGCGGCGCGTTCGCGGTCGCTCGATTCCTCGACGGTGTAGCAGCTTTCCGGGACCGCCTCCAGGCGCTCGCGCGGGATCGGGTCACCGCTGCTGTCGGACAGGCCGTAGGTGCCTTCGTCGATCTTCTCCAGCGCACGGTCGATCGCGACCAGGCGGGCTTCGTTGTGCGACAACAGGGCTTCATCGTTGCCTTGCTGCGCGAAACGGTCGCCGTCGTCTCCCTCGTCCTGTGGCTCGCCGCCCGCGGCCGCCTGCCACCGTTGCTCGTCGTCACCGGCGGCATCGCCCGTTTCGATCAGCTGCTGGCGAAGGTCGAGCAAGCGTTGCTTCTGGCTTGCGATGAAGGCGGCATCCAGCGTGGCATGGGACATGGTGGTACTCCGGAGTGAGGTAAGTGGCGAGGCCAATACGCTGGTTTAACACCCCGTCCTGCACTCGGCTTGTGAATTTGTATCCTGCTTGCCGCTCAGCTCGCGCAGCGGCCGTCCAGCGGCGCGCTCAAGGCATCGTCGATGGGATCGCCCGTGACGGCGCTCCGCCGTTCCGACGGCGGGAACTCGATCCGCACGGGAATCGGCTTGCCACGGCCATCGCGGATGTTGCCCGGTCCTTCGTAGCGACGCAGGCGCCGATCGGCTTCGCTATAGGTCACCAGGATGGAGGGAGCCACGAAGGCGTACCAGGCATCCAGCTTCAGGGTGAGCTGGCGGTCACCGTCGCGTGGTTCGTCGGCGGAGATGTGGATCGGCATGAACCGGCCGCGCGAGGTGAGCAGGAAGGCCACCGTGGCGCCGCGCCGCACGACCGTGTCCCAATGGGTGCGCAGGTAAGTGTCGAAGCCGGCATCGATCACGGCGTCGCCCTTGTCCGGCAATGGCCGTTCCACACGCTGGCCGCCGGGCCGGCGGACATAGGCCACGCGCGTGGCGCCTTCGCGTGCCACCCCTTCCTCGTAGCCGGTACGGGCATCCACGAAGGAATAGTCCGGCTGAGGGGAACCGCCCCGCATGTCGAGCTCCTTCCTGGCGAAGGCCTTGCCATCGAGGCATTCGAACAGGACCGTGTGGCGCGAGGTGTCCACGAAGTGCACCTCGCGGTAGAGGGGCGTCGTGGCCCCGGCGCGGTAAGCCGTGCCGACATAACGTTCCACCGCGGCGGCCGGCGGCGCCACCATGAGGCACGAGGCCAGAAAGATCGTCCGACGGGCGGAATCGTCCAGGGTCATATGGCTGCCAGAAGAGGTATGGCCTCGACTGTACGCGTATTGCCGTCAAGCCGATGAATGCGTGACCACTGACACATACGCCCCGGCCCCCGATCCGGCTTAGGATGGCGCACGTCCTGAAGACAGGGGAATCGCATGAAGCTTGGGTCACTGGTCGCCGCCATGACGGCGTTCGTGGGTTTCGCCGTGCTGCCGGCCCACGCCGCCACCAAGGAAGAGGCCGCCGTCCTGGCGCCCGTCCAGGCCTTGTTCGACGGCATGGCGAAGTACGACAGCGGAGCGATGCTGGCCGCGGTGCAGCCGGAGGGCAGCGTGGCCTTGCTGCGCAAGGGCAAGGTCGTGCGCATGACCCTTGGCGATTTCGCCAACCACATCAAGCCAGGCAAGGACCGCATCGAGGAACGTATCTACGATCCGCTGGTGCGTATCGACGGTGACATCGCCATCGTCTGGGCGCCCTACGATTTCCTCGTGAACGGGCAGGTCAAGCATTGCGGCACGGATGCGGTGAACCTGGTGCGCGTCGATGGCCGCTGGCTGATTTCCGGTATCGCCGACAATAGCCGGGACGATTGCCCCGCGCGTTGAGGCGCGGACACGGCGGATTGCTTCAGTCGCCGTGCTCGGTCACATGGGTGTCGATCCACGCGTTGACGAAGGCATCGAGCGATGTCCTCGGCGGCGGCGTGAGGCCGGCGGTGCGCACGAATTCCACGGCGGCCTTGAGGAAGGCCTGCCGGGAACGTGCACTGGCCTGGCGCGCCGCCGCCTGTTTCTGACGAAGCTGCACGATGTGCGCCGAAGGCTGCCCCGGCCGTGCGAACTTCTGGTATCGACGCAACTCGTCGGCGGCCAGCGCCGTGTCATGGGCCGCCTGCGCCTCGGCGGCACGCGCTTCGAGCAATCGGTCGAGCCATTGGCCGGCGTCGCTCTGGGGATCGGGTCGTGTCATCGGGCGCCGACGGTTCCATGAAGGTCCGCTAGCGTAGCCGCCGCACGCTGGCGACGCACCTAGGTCGGTTGCGTACCCAGGCGCAGGCCGTGCGACCGGCACACGTCCACGCCGGAAAAGACCTGGCTGCGCCCACCCTGGAAGGTCACGCGCACGTCGCGCAGGCAATCGCCTGGTGGCAGCCGTACCGTGGCGGAGGTGAGGCCGCCGGGCAGGGCAGCGCCGAGCTTGGCATCCTCGAAGGCCTGCGAGTTCGCCGGTGCCGTGGCCAGCCCGGTCACGCTGTCGAAGGTGGCGTTGACCACGGTGAACAGGCTCACCTCGCGCTTCTCCACCGGCAGCCTCGTGAGGTCTCCGGCAAGGGCGGCGGTGGACGCGACAGTGGCAATGACGAGGACGGCGATAGTGGCGCGGATCGATGACATGGGACTCTCCTGAGTCGGTCGATGACGCCCCTATCTGGCCCTTGCATGGGCAAGCTGGACAACGCATCCGGGACGAATCGTAGGAGGGCCGGGGCGAATCGTAGCTGGCGAAAGGAACGCTTCTCCCGCGCTGGAAACTGCGTCTAAGATGGTCCCGCACTCTTCCTGGATACCCCCTGTGATGAAGCTTCGCCTCGGCACGACCGACATCGGATGGAGGCGTTATATCGGCCTGTGGACGATCGTGGTCGTCGTCTTCGCCGTGCAGCGTTACCAACAGGATGCCCTGTCCGGACACACCTGGGACGCCACGGATTACCTGCGCTGGTCGATGATCCAGTGGTACACATGGGCCGCCCTGGCGCCCGCCGTGTTCGAGTTGGCGGCGAGGTATCCTGTCATCGGCGTAACCCGGCTGCGTGAGCTGTTCCGGCCCATCGCGGCAAGTATCGCGGTGACGCTGCTGTCGCTCTTCATCGGCGCCCTGGTCTCCGCGCCGTTCGAACCCAGCTCCTTCGCGGAGCAGTTCCGGCAGTTCCTCGGCCAGCATTTCGCCACCGGCTTGCTCACCTACTGGTCGTTGTTCGCGATCCAGCAGGCGTTGCAGTTTCGCGAGGAAAAGAACCGCCGGGAAATGGAGGCGAGCCGCATGGCGGCCGAACTCGCGCAGTCGCGGTTACAGTCGCTGAAGTCGCAATTGCAACCGCATTTCCTGTTCAACACCTTGCACGCGATCGCCACCCTGCTCAAGGAAGACACGCTGTCCGCCGAGGACATGCTGCTGCGCCTGAGCGACCTGCTGCGTGCGTTCCTCGAAGATTACGACGGTCAGGAAGTGAGCCTGCGGCGCGAACTCGTGCTGCTGGACCTCTACCTCGGCATCCAGGGCATGCGCTTCAAGGACCGGCTCGCCATCCGCATCTACGTGGCACCGGACACGCTGGATTGCGCGGTTCCGAGCCTGATCCTCCAACCCATCGTGGAAAACGCCATCCACCACGGCATCAGTGAGCGGGTAGGCAGCGACATCATCGAGATCGAGAGCCGCCGCGAGGGCGATCTTCTTTGCATCGAGGTGCGCAATCGCAACAGTACACTGGAGAACGGGGAGGGGCGGCGGACACACAAGGGCCACGGGGTCGGCCTGTCGAACACGCAGCTGCGCTTGCAGGAACTGTACGGCGACGCGGGGAAGGTACGCCTCGACATGCTTTGGCCCGAGGGTGTCGCTTGCCGCATCCATCTGCCGTTCCGCCGCATCGAAGACATGGACGATTCACCGGAGATCGACTCGGTATGACCCTCACCGCCCTGGTCGTGGATGACGAGCCGATCGCACGGCGCGCCATCGTTCGCCTGCTGGCCGACGATCCCCAGGTGCAGGTGGCGGGCGAGTACGGCGATGGTGTGTCCGCGGTGCAGGCGATCCGCGAACATTCGCCGGACGTGGTTTTCCTCGACATCCAGATGCCGGGCATGGACGGCATGGACGTGGTGGCCGCGATCGGCCCGGCGAGGATGCCGGCCACCGTGTTCGTCACCGCCTTCGAGAACTACGCGGTGCGCGCCTTCGAAGCCAACGCCGTGGATTACCTGGTCAAGCCCTTCAGCCGCGACCGCTTCGTGCAGACGTTGCAGCGGGTGAAGACGAGGCTGGCCACGCCCGCTACACCCGGCATGAGGGCCACGGGCAGCGAAGCCATCCAGCAGGTGCTGGAAGCGCTGCGCCGGCGCGATGGTTACCTCGACCGCATCCCCATCCGCACGCGCGACCAGGTGACCTTCATCGATGTCGACGACATCGTCTGGATCAAGGCCAACGGCAACGCGGTCGAGATCCACCTGATGAACGGCGTGCACGAGATGCGCGAGACGATGGCGACCCTGGCCGAGCGGCTCGACCCGAAACATTTCGCTCGTGTGCACCGCTCCGCCATCATCAACGTACGAAGGGTGCAGGCCATCCATCCCTGGTTCAACGGTCACCACGTGGTCACGATGGATACGGGCCAGAAGCTGCGCATGAGCCGTTACCAGCGCGAGGCCTTCCTGCGGCTGGTGTCGGCGAGAGGGGATATCCGGCTTCCGCCGACGAGCTGAATGGCCCATACACGCCAGCGTGCAAATTATCCGGTTCTTGCGGTGTCATCCTGATAAAAAACGCGGCTTCCGGCCATGACCGAAGAGCGGGACGCCACGCGGTCACGCCACTCCGACAGGGCAGGGAGCCGTTGCCAGGGAAAGGCACTGCCCCACGAGGTCAGGATTGTGAAAGCAGCGATGTCGGCCAGCGAGAATGTGTCACCGGCCATGAAGGTGCCGTTTGCCGCGAATGTCTCGGCCAGTTCGGCCGTGGCACGCGAAAGCGCTTGCAGCTTCTCGGCCGCCGCCGAGTCGCCTTGTCTTGCGAGCCAGAAACCTGCGTGGCTGGGGGCAATGACATCGGTGACGAAAAAGAAATAACGTGCCATGACAATGGATGCCGCGGTGGCGCTGGTCGGCACCACCGCGCCTGGTGCGATGGCCGAGATCCGAAGCAAGATGGCGTTCGTTTGAGCCGTGACGCGAGGCGCGCCACAGGCACCACGCTCCTCGAGGACAGGAACCTTTCCCATCGGGTTCAGGGCCCGGAAATCGGCTGACTGGTGCTCGGCGTTGGCCAATGAGATACGTCGCGTCTCGAAGGGAAGCCCTGCCTCGTGCAAGGCAATGGCAACCCGGACGCAATTGCCCGTCTGGTCGCCCCAGAGCCGCAGGCCATGGCTCACGTCAGGGGGCCTTCTCGGGTGGCACATCCCAGCCGCCGCCCAAGGCGCGGAAAGATGAGATCGCGGCACGGGTCGCGGCTGCGTTCGCCCGAACGCGTGCGTCCCGTGTAGCAAGGAGTCGCGTGTCGGCATCGAGCACCTCGATGATGCTCACCGCTCCGCCTTCGAAGGCTCTTCGAGACGCCGTTTGCGCCTTCGTGAGCGCATCTTCGCCCTGGGCGAGGATGTGTGCCTGGGCTTCGCGTTTGACCAGCTCCGTCAGACTGTCTTCGACTTCCTCGCTCGCGTGCAGGACCGTCAGTCGGTAATTGGCAAGCGCTTCGGCATGGGCGCCCTTTGCCCGTTTGATATCCGCGTCGATGTGTCCGAAATCGAACAATCGCCAGTGCAGGCCGAGCATGGCCGACGCCTGGTTCGCGGATCCCGTGAACTGGTGACCCGCCGTGGTCGTCGCAGTGCCGGCGAGCGCCGAGAGCGAAAACGTGGGGTAGTACTCCGCGACGGCCACGCCGATGTTCGCATTGGCCGCGGCGAGTTGCCGTTCGGCGGCGATGATGTCCGGTCGACGGCGCAGCAATCCTGCCGGACCATCCATGGTGTCGACGCGGGGAGGCGTGGGTACCGGCGCATTGGCAGGGAGCTCACGAAGTGCCGTGCCGGGTTGTTGCCCGAGCAAGACATCGAGCGCGTTGCCTGCGGCTTCGAGGCTCGATTCGAGATCGGGGATGGCGGCGCTGACTTGAGCGAGGACTCCCTCGGTCTGGCGTAGCTGGAGCTCGGGAGCGACACCCGCATCGAACTGCATGCGTATGGTCGATGTCAGGTGCTCCTGCGTCTTGACCTGGTCCTTGGCAACCGCGAGGCGGCCTTGGAGTTCGCGAATAGTGACGTAGGTGCGCGCGACCTCCGCCTGGACCGCGAGACGCACTGCGATGCCCTCGGCCCGGGCTGCCTGGTAGCTGGCAAGGGCACTCTCGCGCTCGCGCCGGCGTCCCCCGAAGATGTCGATGTCCCAACCCACGGAGACGTCACCTTCGTAGAGGTTGCCGTATCGGTCGAAGTCCGGACTGCTGTCGAGCACACGTCCGAGTGGCGTCTCCAGAGACTGCTTTGCCCGGCTGCCGGAGGCATCGATGGCGCCATTGGGTGCGAGCGACGCGGTCGCGCTGGTGACCCCCGCGCGGGCCTGGAGGATGCGGGCCTCGGCGCGGGCGAGATCGAGATTCGCCTGCATGGCGCGTTCCACGAGCGCGGCAAGTGTAGGGTCGCCAAACGAGTTCCACCACCGCGTGGCGTCGGCGGACTGCGCGGTTCGGATGGAAGCCGTCGCTGCCGAATGAAAGCCCGTCGCCGGGTCGATGGCGGGAGGCTTCTTGTAATCAGGGCCGACGGCGCACGCTTGCAGGGCTGCCGCAAGGGACGCGGCGAGTACAAGCCGGGGAAGGGATGGCATGGGGAGGCCCTGACGATGAAAGGTGACCATATTACGAAATGGTCACTCGTTGTCAAGAACCTCGCCGGGGTTGTACTGTCATCCCATGACCAGTACAGCGCCAGCCCTCGTTCCGGATCCCCTCGCCTCCGTATCGGTGCGGGATCAAATCATCGAAGCCGCCGACGAGTATTTCAGCCGGTTCGGTTATGCCAAGACGACAGTATCGGACCTGGCCAAGGCCATCGGTTTTTCGAAGGCGTACATCTACAAGTTCTTCGACTCGAAGCAGGCCATCGGTGAGGCGATCTGTACCCGTTGCCTCACGGGGCAGCTCTTGGCCGTCGAAGCGGCGGTTGAGGCGGCGGACGGCCAGAATGAGCGCCTCCGTGCCTTTTTCCGCGAGATTCTCAAGCAGAGCCTCGAGCAGTTTTTCAACGATCGACAGCTTTACGACATCGTCTCCCACTCCTGCGCGGAGCAATGGGGAAGCTCGCAGCATTACACCAGGATGCTCCTGGCACGCCTGACCACGCTGGTCCAGGAGGGGCGCGACGCGGGCGCGTTCGAGAAGAAGACACCCATCGACGATGTTTGCTGCGGCATCTGGTTCGCCACATCGCCGTTTACAAATCCCGTGATGCTCCAACTCGACCTCGATGGGGCGCCTGCGGGTCTGGAGGTCGTCCTGGGGCTTGTCCTCAGGAGCCTTGCTCCTTGATTCTCGTGTGACCGATTGACAAATGGGTCACTAGACACCAACACTGGTGCTCCCTGTTTCTTTCGGAAGTCACCATGTTGCACGCTGCCGTTCGGCGCCGGGTTCCCATGCTCCTGGCCCCTGTCGTCGCCGTTGTCCTGTCCGCCTGTTCCCAAAGCCAGGCTGATCCGAGGCTCGAAGCCCCCCTTGTGCGCTCGCAGACGGCGAGTGCCGCGCGGCTCGTGAGTCGCGCCTACACGGGTGTGGTCTCGGCCCGGGTACAGAGCAACCTTGGTTTTCGTGTGCCTGGAAAAATCGTCGAACGCCTGGTCGATACAGGGCAGGTGGTCCACGCAGGCCAACCCCTGATGCGTATCGACAGGACCGATCTTGCGCTGGCCGACATGGCAGCGACGCAGGCGGTCGAAGGTGCGCGCGCGCAGGCGTTGCAAACGGCGGCGGACGAGAAGCGTTTTCGTGGCCTCGTCAGCGCCGGTGCGGTGTCGGCCTTGGCCTATGACCAGGCGAAGGCGGCGTCGGAAGCGGCCGCTGCGAGGCTAAAGGCGGCAGAAGCCCAGGCGCGCGTGTCGGCCAATGAGGCCGGATATTCGGTTCTTACGGCCGACGCCGACGGGACGGTGGTCGATACCTTGGCCGAACCTGGCCAGGTGGTGACGGCCGGACAGGTGGTTGTTCGCCTTGCCCATGCCGGTCCGCGGGAGGCGCTTGTCGACCTGCCCGAGACGGTGCGTCCGAAAGTCGGGTCGACGGCGAGTGCCATGATCTTCGGGTCGACCGGGCAGGGTAGCCAGGCACGCCTGCGCCAACTTTCGGAGTCGGCCGACGCGGCTACGCGTACGTTCGAAGCACGTTTCGTGCTCGAGGGTGATGCGGCCAATGCGCCGCTCGGTGCCACGGTGGTGATCCGCCTCGACCGGTCGGACGAGGGCAACATTGAAATTCCCCTCGGCGCCATTTACGACGCCGGCAAGGGCCCGGGCGTCTGGGTCATCGACGGCAAGAGCCACGCGGTCAGTTGGAGGCCCGTTCGCCTCTCGGGTGTGGGCGAGGAGACCGCATCGGTGGCATCGGGTCTCGCACCCGGGGATCGTTTCGTTGCACTGGGTGCCCATCAGCTTCACGAGGGCGAACGGGTGCGCGTTCTCGACGTATCCGGCACGGATGCAGCCAGATCCGCGGTGACGCCGGGTGACAAGGGCGGCGCGAATCTCGCGGGGGCCGCACGATGAGCGCATTCAATCTCTCGGCGCTCGCGGTGCGCGAGCGATCGGTGACGCTGTTTTTGATTGTCGCCATCTCCGTTGCCGGCTTGTTTGCATTCCTGCATCTGGGCCGCGCGGAGGATCCGAGCTTTACCGTCAAGGTCCTCACGGTCGTTACAGCCTGGCCGGGCGCCACGGCACGCGAGATGCAAGACCAGGTCGCGGAGCCGCTGGAAAAACGCCTCCAGGAGCTCAAGTGGTACGACCGCAGTGAGACCTTCACCAGGCCGGGGCTCGCCTTCACCACGTTGACGCTGCGCGATGACACGCCACCCACCGACGTGCCCGAGGAGTTCTACCAGGCGAGGAAGAAGCTTGGTGACGAGGCGGCGAAGCTGCCCCCGGGCGTCATCGGCCCCTTGGTCAACGACGAATACGCCGATGTGACTTTCGCGCTCTATGCATTGAAGGCAAAGGGCGAACCACACCGCGCGCTGGTTCGTGAGGCCGAAACGCTCCGCCAGAGACTCCTGCACGTAGCCGGCGTGAAAAAGGTCAACATAATCGGCGAGCGGCCCGAGCGCATCTACGTCGAGTTCTCGCACGAGCGCCTGGCCACCCTCGGTATCGCTCCGTCCGCCGTGTTCTCCGCGCTCAACGGCCAGAACCTGCTGACTCCCGCCGGTTCGATCGACACCCAGGGCCCGCAGGTCGTAGTACGCCTCGATGGCGCGTTCGACTCGCTCGACCGTATCGCTCAGACCCCTGTGGTGAGCAATGGGCGCACGCTTCGCCTGGCGGACATCGCGACCGTTCGGCGCGGTTACGAAGACCCCGCCACATTTCTCATCCGTAACCAGGGCGAGCCCGCGATCGTCCTCGGCGTGGTGATGAAGGACCGATACAACGGCCTGGAGCTCGGCAAGGCACTCGAACACGAGGCAGCCGACATCACCCGCGAATTGCCGGTGGGCCTGTCATTCACCAAAATCACCGATCAGGCGGTCAACATCGCCGAGGCGTACGACGAGTTCATGCTCAAGTTCTTCGTCGCACTCGCCGTGGTCATCGCAGTCAGCCTCGTGAGCCTCGGCTTTCGTGTCGGCATCGTGGTCGCGGCTGCCGTTCCCCTGACGCTTGCGGGCGTCTTCGTCATCATGCTCGCAACCGGGCGCGACTTCGATCGAATCACCCTCGGCGCGCTCATCCTGTCGCTTGGTCTCCTGGTCGACGACGCGATCATCATCATCGAAACC
Source organism: Luteibacter sp. RCC_6_2 (assembly GCF_041360655.1). Taxonomy (NCBI): domain Bacteria; kingdom Pseudomonadati; phylum Pseudomonadota; class Gammaproteobacteria; order Lysobacterales; family Rhodanobacteraceae; genus Luteibacter; species Luteibacter sp. RCC_6_2. Next base: position 11,396 of record NZ_JBFUPQ010000001.1, read on the forward strand.
ATCGTGGTGAAGATGGAAGAAGGGCGTGACCGGGTAACCGCGGCAACCTATGCGTGGGGACACACCGCGGCGCCGATGCTCGCGGGTACGTTGGTGACGGCCATCGGGCTCATGCCGGTGGGTTTTGCGAAATCGAGTGCCGGTGAGTACGCCGGCAACATTTTCTGGGTGGTGATGTTCTCGCTGCTCACTTCCTGGCTCGTCGCCGTGGTGTTCACTCCCTATCTCGGCGTCAAGCTCTTGCCGGACATCAAGCCGGTGCACGGTGGGCACGCGGCCATTTATGGCACGCCAAAGTACAAGAAGCTCCGAGGCCTCATCGCGTGGGCGGTCCGTGGCAAGTGGCTCATCGCAGGCTCGACGGTGGGATTGTTCGTCGTCGCCGTCTTCGGCATGGGCTTTGTCAAGAACCAGTTCTTCCCGGCGTCCGACCGCCCCGAGGTGCTCATTGAAATCCAGTTACCTGAAGGAAGCTCGATCAACGCGACGACGAAGGCCGTGACCGAGGTCGAGGCCTGGCTTCGCAAGCAGCCCGAAGCCAAGATCGTCACCAGCTACATCGGGCAGGGCGCGCCGCGCTTTTACCTTGCCATTGCGCCCGAGCTTCCGGATCCGTCGTTCGCCAAGATCGTGGTGCTGACGGACAACGAGCAAACCCGTGAAATTCTCAAGCGGCGGGTGTGGGAGGCTGCACAGAATGGACTCGCATCCGAAGCGCGTATCCGTGCGACACAGATTGTCTTCGGCCCGTATTCACCTTTCCCGGTGGCTTTCCGGGTTTCCGGTCCGGACGAGGAAAAAGTACGCCGGATTGCGGCGGATGTGAAAAACGTCATGCTCAGGAATCCGGCGATGCGCACAGTGAACACCGACTGGGGCGAGCGTGTGCCCACGATCCATTTCGTGCTCGACCAGGACCGTCTCAATGCCCTCGGGTTGACCTCGCAGGACGCCGCAAGCCAGCTGCAGTTTTTCCTTACCGGCGCGACGGTCACGCGGGTACGCGAAGATATCCGTTCAGTCGACGTGGTAGCCCGGAGTTCAGGCGATGCACGCCTCGACCCGGCGCTCCTCCAGGGATTCAGCCTCGTGTCGTCTTCGGGAAAGCGCATTCCGCTCGACCAGATCGGTCACAGCGAGGTACGAATGGAAGATCCCATTCTTCGCAGGCGCGACCGTATGACGACCATCACCGTGCGTGGCGATATCGGCGAGGAGTTCCAGCCACCGGATGTATCGATGCAGCTCATCAAGGATCTGAAGCCGATGGTCGACGCGTTGCCGGCTGGTTATCGCATCGATACGGCAGCTGCGTTGGAAGAAGCCGGCAAGGCGAACAAGGCACTGGCAGCCGTGTTCCCCCTGATGCTCTTGCTGATGATGGTGGTCATCGTCTTCGAGGTGCGGTCCATCTCTGGGATGCTGATGATCCTGGCGACGGCTCCGTTGGCACTGGTCGGCGTGGTGCCCACGCTCATCCTTTTTCACCAGCCGTTCGGCTTCAACGCCATTCTCGGGCTTATCGGCCTGGCCGGCATCATCATGCGTAACACGCTCATCCTCATCGGGCAGATCCATACCAATGAACGCCAGGGTCTCGACCCCTACCACGCCGTGGTCGAAGCGACCGTACAGCGCGCCCGCCCCGTCATCCTGACGGCGCTTGCGGCCGTGCTCGCCTTCATCCCGCTGACGTTCTCCGTCTTCTGGGGCTCGCTGGCGTTCACGTTGATCGGCGGGACCATCGGTGGAACGGTGTTGACCCTGTTGTTCCTCCCGGCGCTTTATGCCATCTGGTTCCGCATCCGGCCCGACCCGGACATCGATCCGACGGCCGTGCCGGCGATCGACCACGCGCCGACCGAAACCGTGTGAGTGCGCGAGACCCGGCCACGACGGGCTGGGTCTCGCGGATGAGCGCGGTAGATCATTAAACAAAAAAGGCACGACCCTTGCGGGTCGTGCCTTGGTCCCCCGGGTGAGGGCGTCAGGCAGAAGCCTGGATCACGGCGGGCAGCTGGTCGACCCGCTCTTTCCATTCGAGGAGCGCTGTCAGGGCCGACGGGACAGGGATCTGGGCGTAGAAGGCAAACAGCAGTCCGCCGAGGACGGTGGCGTCGGCCATCGAGAAGAAATCTCCGGCGATGTACGGCTGCTTTCGCAGGACGCTATCGAAGTAGTGCATGCCCGCCAGCGCCTTTTCGCGGTGCATCTCGCCCCAGTAGGTACGACCTTCCCATTCGGGGTGCTTATACGGCTGCAAGGCTTCGCCCAGACCGGGGGTGGCGTGATGGAAGTAGATGCCGATGGCGTCGATGAGTTCGGACTCGGCGCGCTTTTGCATCATGTGGACCATCGCTTTTTCGAGCGCGGTCTTTCCTGTCAGGATCGGGTTGCCGTCGAGGTTGTCGAGGTATTCGGTGATGGCCGTGCACTCGGAAATGTATGTGCCGTCGTCGAGCTCGAGCACCGGTACGGTGCCGGTCGGATTGATTGCCAGGAACGGCGGCCGCTTGTGCTCCGCACCGGGGAGGTCCACCGGGACGAAGTCGACCTTGTCGAGAAGGCCCTTGGCCGCCAGGACGACGCGAACGCGCAGGGGGTTGGGAAAACCGGGTATGTCATGGATCTTCATGGGGTCACCTATCTATGGATAGATAGATAATGCGGCTTGCAATTCGGGTCGTCAACCCCTATCAATCGATAGGTAAACGAATCGGAGAACCATGATGAACGCTGATACCCGCCAGTCCATCCTCGCCGTCGCCCGCGGGATGGTGCAGGCCAATGGGTATGCCGCCCTGAGCTTCCGGGACATCGCGACGGCGGTCGGGATCAAGAGCGCGAGCGTCCATTACCACTTCCCGACGAAGGGCGCCCTTGGGGCTGAACTCGCACGCCAGTACACGGCGGAGATGAGTGCATACCTTGGATCGCTCATCGATGAGGGCGTCGATCCGTCCACTTTCATACAGCGCTATACGGGTGTCTTCCGGGGCGCGCTCGCCAACGGGAACCGCATGTGCATGTGCGGAATCATGGCTGCCGAACGTGACGAGCTCCCGCCTGAAGTTCAGGAGGAAGTGATCCGGTTTTCCGAGGTCAACGTCGAATGGCTGACTCGCGCGCTGCAAGTGTCAGATGATCCCGCCGTGAAAGACGCAGGGGCGCGGGCGCTCGCCATCTACGCGGCGGTCGAGGGTGCACAGCTGGTCTCACGTGGGTTCAACGACATTGCCCTTTACGATCGCACGGTCGAGGCCTACCAGACGGCAGGCCTCATCCCGTAACGCTCTCAGGCGGACGGACCGAACAGCACGGAAGCCTTTCCCGTGGTTCGCCGTCCCGAATGCAAGGCTGATAAGGCGCGGTCGATGTCGCCGACCGTTCCCCGCACTCGGGCTCCGGTATGCGGACGTACTTTCCCTTGCTCATACCAGCGAACGGCGTGATGCAAACCATCAGTCAGGTGCTGGCGGATCGTGGCGGGGGCAAATGCCTGGTCGGTGAAGTAGCGGAGGACATTCGCGTTGATGTGCGAGGCGCCCTTGCTCTCCAGGATGTCGTCCACCGGGCTCTGCGTTTCCACGATTCTCGTGGTCTTGCCCGGGCCGACGCCGAGGACGATCCATTTCCCGCCGGGGCGCACGACGCGAGCACTCTGGACGAAGCTTGCTTCGCTGTAGGTCGAATCGAAGACCACGTCGACGCCTTGGCCGCCGGTGAGGTCGAGAACACGAGCGGCCAGGTGATCTTCGCGGTAATCGAGAATTTCCGATGCGCCGCTGTCCCGCGCCAAGGCGGTCGACTCTTCGCGGCCCGTGCTCGTGATGACCATGCCCGCGTCCAGGGCCTTGGCGGCAATCTGTATGGCGAGATGGCCGACGCCACCGCCGCCACCCGGGATGAAGACGGTGTCGCCCGGTCGCACGTGGCCGTGCAGTCCTTCCCAGGCAGCAAGAAAGGCAACGGGGAGCATGCCGGCGTCTTCAACGCTCATCGAGTCCGGTATCTTGACCACGAGCCAGGTCTGGGCCAGTGCATAACCGACGGATTGGTCTGCCCAGCATCCGTCGCGAGTCGGATCGAGCATGGCCATGACCCTGTCGCCTACGGAAAATTCAGCGACTCCCGGGCCGACGGCGACCACCACGCCTGCCGCGTCGAATCCGAGCGGGGAGGGGACGACACGATTGAGGAAATTGATGTCGGCCAGCTTTCGTTCGAGGGGGTTGAGCGAGCTTGCATGTACCTCGATCAGAACCTCATCGACGCCGGGCATGGGAATCTGGGTTTCGATGCGTTGAAGCGGAGTACCGACTGCGGTGACACTGCTGCCGACAGCGGGAAACGATGTGGGTAGGAGCATGGGGGGCGTTCCTGTATGGACGTTTAAATTACGATCATACTCCTAGCATTCGATCCGAGTCCTCCCGCACCTCGTTGAGTTTGCCGTTGCAAGATTGAGCAAGCGCGAGCAATCCATAGCTGGTCCCTATGGTTAGCTTCGGAAATATGTATTTCCCTTGTTGCGGTGACATGTCTATGGTTCATCGCATGCCGCTGTTCGCGCGGTTTCCCCTCAATGCACCAAGGTTCAATTCATGAGCAAGCTGACCACCGTATTCGGCGCACCCGTCGCCGACGATGACAACACCATGACCGCCGGCGCGCGCGGTCCGGCATTACTGCAAGATGTCTGGTTCCTCGAAAAACTCGCTCACTTCGATCGCGAAGTGATTCCTGAGCGGCGCATGCACGCCAAGGGCGCAGGCGCTTTCGGCACCTTCACCGTCACCCACGACATCACGAAGTACACGCGGGCGCGGATTTTCTCGGAAGTGGGCAAGACGACCGAGATGATGGCTCGCTTCTCGACCGTGGCCGGTGAACGTGGTGCGGCAGACGCCGAACGTGACATCCGCGGTTTCGCACTGAAATTCTATACCGAGGAAGGAAACTGGGACCTGGTGGGCAACAACACGCCAGTGTTTTTTATCAGGGACCCGCTGAAGTTCCCCGATCTGAACCACGCCGTCAAACGCGATCCGCGAACGGGCATGCGCAGTGCGGAGAACAACTGGGATTACTGGACGCTTCTTCCTGAAGCATTGCACCAGGTGACTATCGTCATGAGCGACCGGGGCGTTCCGAAGTCGTTTCGTCATATGCACGGCTTCGGCTCCCATACCTACAGTTTCATCAATGCGAGCAATGAACGGTTCTGGATCAAGTTCACATTCAAGACGCAGCAGGGCATAGAGAACCTCACGGATGACGAAGCGGGTCGTGTCGTAGCCAAGGATCGGGAGAGCAACCAACGCGATTTGTTTGAAGCCATCGAGCGCGGCGACTTTCCCAGGTGGACGCTCTACGTGCAGGTCATGCCGGAGGCAGAAGCAGCCAATGCACCCTACAACCCGTTCGACCTGACCAAGGTCTGGCCGCACGGCGATTATCCACTCCTTGAAGTGGGGTACTTCGAACTCAACCGGAATCCGGAGAATTTCTTCCAGGACATCGAACAGGCAGCGTTCGCGCCGGCCGTGATTGTCCCGGGTATCGGCTTTTCCCCGGACAAGATGCTGCAGGGCCGTCTGTTCTCGTACGGCGACACGCAGCGATATCGCCTCGGGGTGAATTATGGGCAGATTCCGGTCAATGCTCCAAAGTGCCCTGTCCATAGTTACCACCGGGACGGCGCCATGCGCATGGATGGCAATGGAGGAAGGTCGGCGCATTACTCCCCCAACAGCAAGGGGACCTTGCAGGCACAGCCGGATTTCTCCGAGCCGCCGCTCGACCTTGGCGATGCAGTGGCTAAGCGATGGAATCATCGCGAGGACACCGATTACTTCAGCCAGCCGCGAAAGCTCTTCGAATTATTCTCGCCTGAAGAGCGGCAGCGCCTGTTCGAGAACACGGCGCGGGCCATCAAGGGCGCGTCACAGTCGGTCGTCCAGCGCCACATCGATAACTGCACCATGTGCCACCCGGCTTACGGTGAGGGTGTCGCAGAAGCCATCGCACGGCTCGGCTGAAGGGTAGACCGCATCACCCCAGCCCCACGCGCCGCGTGAACACATTCGGATGGCCGCTCAGCCATAGCGCGATGTCCTGCAACACATGCTGCGAGGGAAACACGCGGCCATAGCAGACCAGGCCGATCGCCAGGGCGCCGCCGCCGAGCAGGGCGAGGCGCCACGGGTCGGCGGACCTGGCGGGGGTGTCGCGAAGCGCCAGTCCGCGCAGGAACCAGGTGACCACGGCGGTGCCGAGGATCGCGCCCAGCCAGACTTCCGACGGGCTGTGCACTTTCAACACCAGGCGCGAGACCGCGACGGCCGCGCCCATGCATGCACCGAGCGCGATCATGGACAGGCGCTGGCGCCGTGTACCGCCCAGGGAAAGGACGCCCGCGAGCGTGGGCCAAACCAGGATGGCGAGTGCGGTGTGTCCGCTGAAGCCGGTGTAGTTCAGTCCGGGAGGCCCGATGCCCCAGGCCATGAACAGCAGCTTGGAAAGCATCACGCCACCCCCGCATACCGCCGCGGCGATCACCCAGCGGCGCGCGTCACGCCATCCCGGCGTGGGCAGCAGCAGGCAGATCGCGATCCATGCGATCAACGGCAGCAGCAATGCGCTGTCGCCGAAGCTGGTGATGGCGGTCCATATCGTCATGCGTCGCGTTCGATCCGTATCATGGGCAGCGTATCCATTCGTCTATGATGGCGTCTATGTTCAAGCGAATACTCATTGCCTGCGTGGGCAACATCTGCCGTAGCCCGACGGCGGAATACCTCTTGCGCCATCGGCTGGGCGAAGGCCGCGACGTGCAGATCGGCAGCGCCGGCCTCAGCGCCATGACGGGCTACCCCATGGACGAGACCTCGCTTCAATTGTTGCGGGAGCACGGCATCGACGGGGAGCCGCACCGGGCCCGCCAGTTGGATACCGCGCTCCTGCGCCAGTCCGACCTCATCCTCGCGATGGAGAAAAGCCATGTCGCCGCCATCGGCCGGATGGCGCCGGAGGTCAGCGGCAAGGTGTTCCTGCTGGACCGCTGGGTGGAGGGCAGGGACGTTCCCGATCCGTACCGCCAGCAGCGTCCCGCCTATGAACACGTGTACGACCTGATCGATCGTGGCGTGGACAGTTGGTTGCGTTACCTCTAGTTACTCGCTGATCTTGCCGAGGTTCTTGTCGAACAGGTCGCTGTCGAGATCGTTGGTCAGCGTGTACAGGGTGTAGCGCTTGTTCAGGCGCGCGCCACCGTCACGGATCAGCGGTTGCCAGAGCAGGGTGGCGCGGCTGCGCGACGAGTGTGGCAGCAACATGTCGAACGGGATCGACACGTAGATGCCCTTGTCGAAGCTGCCCTCGCCATAGCCGGAACTGCCGGACTTGTTGGTGACCGTCGCGTAGGCACCCATGCGCGCGCCGTTGGCGAACTCGCGCGATACGTCGATGGTGGTGCCCCAATCGCCGGCGAGATAACGGCCCACGCTCACCGCCAGGGTCACGTTGTGGAAGCCGGTATCCAGGTAACCGGTCGCCTGTCCGGTGATGACGTGGTAACGCCGGAACGAGAAGTCCTGGTCGAAGCCGCGCTGCTTCACCCAGTTCACGTCCGCACCCACCGCCCAACGCTCCCCGAAGGGACGGTACAGCACTTCGCCGCCGGCGCCGCCGTACATGCTCTCCAGCATGCCTGCGTAGGCCATGCCGTAGAGGTCCTCGCCCAGGCGATGGGTGCCGGTGAGCTGGAAGTTCGGCAGGGTGAGGTCGGAACTGGTGAGGTACTGGCGAAGGTTCGTGCGCACGCGTGGAAGGTTGCTGGGCGCGTCGTACTTGAACTTGTCGTAGTTGTTGAAGAGGTTGAGCGAGATGACGCCGTCCAGCCACAGGTTGCGGGTGAAATTGAACGTGCCCGACGCCGCGCCGTAGACCTGATAGAGGACGAAGGCGTCGGGGCCGCCCAGGTTCTGCTGGTAACCGAGGGAGAAGCCGCCGCTGAAGCGTTTCAGCGGCGCGCGGTAGAGCACCTCTTCCTCGCGCGCCGTTACCGGGTCCTGCTCGATGCTGCGGCGGAACGTGGGAAGGTCGATGCGATGATCGAGCAGTTCCAGGAAACGCGGCCGGTGCACGCTGGTTTCCACCGTCTTCAGGCCGTTGCGTTCGCTGGCCACGGTGAGCCAGTCGATGCTGCGATCCACGCGGTTGTCGATGATGCGAGTGGCGCGGCCGACACCTTCGGCGCTGTAGAAGAACCGGTCCTGCTGGCCGTGGATCACCAGTTCCGAGCCACGGCGACCGATGCTGCTGACGTTGATGCCGGCGTTGTTGCGCAAGGCGGTGGCCACCTCCGGCCAGTCGACCTGTTCCGGCGCCGCACGCGTCGCCGGGTTGGCGGGGACAGCGTCGGCGGGGGCCTGGCTGGTCGAGCCCGGGCTGGCCGGGGGTGCTTCGACCGGCGTGGACTCGAAGGCCACCGTCTCGGGCTTGGGATCGTAAGTCTTCGGCGGATCGACGTGGGTGGCGAGGTTGGTATGCAAGTTGATCGCCGCGGTCGCCACCTCGCCGCGTTCGTATCCCAGCGTCAGGTCGACGTTGCGATTCAGGCGAAACACCGCGCCCAGGTTGACTGGCCACCGCTGCGGCTGGTTGTTCTTCTGCGGCTGGTGTTTGTAATCGTTGCCGTCGAGTTCCGCCTTCAGTAGCAGCCATTGCCATGGTGAGCGGTATTCGATGCCACCGATGAAGCCGGGACGCCCACGGAAGAACTTGTTGGTGCTGAAGTTGCCGGTGCCGGTGCTGCTGGTGGGCCGCGTCTCGAAGCGGTCGCTGATGAAATTCAGCGGATTGGCGATGTCGCCGCGCGCGCCCATGTAACCCCAGGCCAGGCCGAGGCTGAAATCGAACGGCCCGGCGCGCTTGCTGGTGACCACGTACTCGCTGGAGAACAGGCCCGTGCCGCCGATGTCGCGCGCGCCAACGACCACCGCCGGCAGCCAGCGGCTTTCCTCCCAGATCCTCACCTTCGCGTCGATCGACTTGTCCTTGTAGGTCTGGCTTCCGCTGAGCGAACGCGGTCCGTACAGCCGGTTGCTCACATTGGTGTAACGGAACGAGGCCTCCAGCCACGGCAGCGGCTGCATCGATACGTTGTAGTTGGTGTATGGCGTGGTCCGGCTCAGCACGAAGCTGAATTCGCCTTCGCGCGCCATGCGTGCGGTCGGCGTTTGCAACAGGCCGACGCCACCGAAGTCGCTCTGCGTATAAACCTCTTGCGCGTGCAGGGCGGTGGCTCCTCCGGCCCACAGGGCGAAGCCCGCGCGGCAGCAACCGTGCAACGCGGTTCGCCGCATGGCGAGCCGTGGCATGCGTGGCGCGCGCATTATCGCCAGCCCTCGTCGCTCAGGAGCTGGGTCGCGATGAAGTCGGCGACATCGCGGTTGAAGGCCTCGTCGGCCGCACCGGCGATCGCATGCCGGTCGAACGGCACGTAGATCCATGCGCCCGGCGCGAGCGGCCGCGGCAAGTCGCGATTCCACAAGGCGACGTTCTGGGCGAAGACCGCGCCATCGGGTTGCACGACGTAGATCAGGTCGGGGTCCGCGGCAGGGGAGGCAGGGCAGCTGGCCAGGTAACGCCGCGCGTCCTGCAACGGGACATGCGGAAGGCGGCATGGCTTGTCCACCGCACCGACCACGCGGATGTCCACGGGGCGCCGTGGGTAGAACAGGGTATCGCCCTCGTGCACTGGCCAGTCCTCGGCGGGTGTCACTTCGAGCCGGGCAGGGTCCAGCGCCACACCGGTGCGACGGCCGGTGATCGGCCGTGCCGAGATCCAGGCCTGGAACGCCGCCGCCGTTTCGCCGAGGGGCATATTTTCACTGCCTAGCGCCTGACGACGGATGGCGCCCAGTTCGTATTCGATACCGGCACGAAGCCGCAACTGGTCGCGCCGCAATGCGGGCTGCAGCCATGCTGCGCCGAGGATATACGCCTCCGGATCGACCTTGGCCGCCACGGCCACGGCGGAAAGCCGCGCGTCGGACGGGTAGGCGGCCGGACCGGCCTGGGCCACGGCGCCCTCGGCGGTGACCGTGATCGTCGCCGTCTGCGCCATCAGCGGCAGCGCATGTGCGCACAACAGCAGGCCGACCATGCGGGCGGCGCGCTTCACGACGCGTCCTCCCGGTAAGGCCGCAACTGGATCAGTTCGAGCGGGACGCCGGGAGCGATGTACTGCCTGCTTTTCCAGATGAAGCCATCCGAGGGATCGACCCAATAGCGGTTGGTCATGTGCGTGCCGAGGCCGGGCACGCTGAGTTGTTCGTCGATGCGTCGCAAATGACGGACGGTGCCGAGGATCTCCACGTCCTCCAGCGCCTTCGGTTCGAGATGGGCCTGCACGAGCACGCCGTAACGGTAGCCTGGCGACCAGTCCATGCGTCGCGCGTAGTCGAGCGGCCCGTTCAACCGTTGCAGGCCGGCCGCGAAGGGATTGCCGGAGGGGAAGGCCGAATCGTCGAGGTTCTGCGGCAGGCCGACGGTCTTCACTACCACGCCGTCGCGAGTGAACACGATGTCGTTGCCGGTGCCGTACCAGCCTAGTTGCCCGTGCCCGGTGCTGGCGAGGACGAGGATGGCCTCGCCCTCCGGTCCATTCACCTGGAGCTGGAAGTACGGCGCGGCGGCGACCGATGCCGCCGTCGGCTCGACCTTCTCGCCTCGCACAGCGAGGCGAACCGCTTCAAGGCTGCCCCGCGATACGGACGAACAGCCACCTGCCACCACCAGCGCCAGAGCCAGTCCGCCGAAAGAAAGGTATCGCAGCGCGAACACCGTGCCCTTCAGCGCTGCAGCGAACGGCCGCGGCCGATGCCGTAATAGGCGATGCCGGCGTCCTCGACCACGCGCGGATCATACAGATTGCGGCCGTCGAAGATCGCCGGGTTCTTCAGCGCGGCCTTGATGCGCGCGAAGTCCGGGCTGCGGAAGGCTTTCCATTCCGTGACCAGGGCGAGCACGTCGGCGCCTTGCAAGGTGTCGTACGCGTTGTCGCAAAGGACGAGGTCGTCGCGTTCGCCGTAGATACGCGTGGTTTCCGCGCGTGCCTCCGGATCGTAGGCGCGCACCTTGGCGCCGGCTTCCCACAAGGCTTCCATCAGGCGGCGGCTCGGCGCCTCGCGCATGTCGTCGGTGTTGGGCTTGAAGGCCAGGCCCCACAGCGCGACCGTCTTGCCGGCCACGTCGCCATCGAAATGTTTCTGGATCTGCGCGAACAGGCGGGTCTTCTGTTGGGCGTTGACCGCCTCGACCATGCCGAGCAGGCGCGCATCGTAGCCATGGCCACGTGCGATCCGTTCCAGCGCCTGCACATCTTTCGGGAAGCAGGAGCCACCGTAGCCGGCACCCGGGTAGATGAAGTGGTAACCGATGCGCGGATCGGCACCGATACCCTGGCGGACCAGTTCGACATCGGCACCGACGCGCTCGGCGATGTTGGCGATCTCGTTCATGAAGCTGATCTTGGTCGCCAGCATCGCGTTCGCGGCGTACTTGGTGAGTTCAGCCGATCGTTCGTCCATCACCACCATGCGGTCGTGATTGCGGTTGAAGGGCGCGTACAACTTGCGCAGGCGGGCCACGGCGCGCTCGCTGGACGAACCGACGACGATGCGATCGGGACGCAGGCAATCCTCCACCGCGTCGCCTTCCTTCAGGAATTCGGGATTGGAGACCACGTCGAAGTCGACCGCCGCGCTGCGTTCGGCCAATACGTCGCCAATCGCCTTGCGCACGCGGTCGGCCGTACCGACCGGCACCGTGGACTTGTTGACGACCACCGCATAGCGATCGAGATGCTCGCCGATGGTGCGGGCCACGCTCAGCACGTACTTCATGTCGGCGCTGCCGTCTTCGTCCGGCGGCGTACCCACCGCGATGAAGATGAGTTCGCCGTGTGCGATCGCCGGTGCGGGATCGGTGGTGAAATCCAGCTGGCCCGAGGCGTAGTTGCGCCGGACGATGGGCTCCAGGCCCGGCTCGAAGATGGGGATCACGCCGTTGCGAAGCCCGTCGACCTTCGCCTGGTCGACATCCACGCAAACCACATGGTTGCCCATTTCCGCGAGGCAGGCGCCCGTGACCAGCCCAACATAACCGGTGCCGAAAATAGTGACCTTCATCTGTATCGCCTGTTTAGCAAGAAAATGTGGAGCCAGCCGCCTCTGTCAAAGCTGGCGATCGCGATCCAGGTTGTACTGGGCGTTGGCCGCGTTGCTGATCAGGCCGGACAGTGGAAGCAGCTGACTGATGAAACGGTTCCAGCGGGTGATCCCGGCGGGGCCGACGAAGACGACGTCGCCTGGCTTGACCGAGAACTTCGATGCCACCGCGAAGGCGGAGGGCGAGGTATTGTCGAGCTGGTAGATGGTCGCGGGCGCCTTTTCCATGTCCTCGACACCGCGGATCACGTAGACGGCCTTGCCCTTGGCGCTGGTCTGGTTGAGGCCACCCGCACGACCCAGGGCCTGGGTGAGGCTGAGGTCGCTGGTCTTGAACGAGATCGCTTGTGGACGCAGTACCTCGCCGATCACGTACGCCTCGTGGCGATCGTTGTAGGGCAGGTAGATGCTGTCGCCGCCTTTGAGATAGATGTCTTGCGGACCCTGTTGCGCATGCGACAGCGCATCGAGGTCGAGGTGGTACTCGTGGTTGTCACGGCGTAGCACCACGTCGGAGAGGTCGGCCAGTTGCGCGTTGACGCCAGCGGTACCCACCGCTTGGGCGAGCGTCAGCGGCGTCACCGTGATGTCCTGGGGGTCGGTCTTCACGAAAGCGCCGCCGAGCGTGACCCTCTGGCTCGCGTAGCTGACGATGCTGATGTCGACCTGTGGTTTCTCCACGTACTTGGTCAGGCGATCGGTGATCGCCATGCGGAGTTCTTCCACGGTCAGGCCCGACGCGTGAAGCAGGCCGACATACGGGTAGAACAGCGTTCCGTCGGGGCGCACCAGGCGGCCGTTCGCGGCCGTCTGCTGTTGCGAACCCGCGGGCGAGGTCAGCTCCGGATGCTCCCATACGGTGATGTAGAGCGAATCTCCGGGGCCGATGCGATAGGAATCGGGCCGGTAGGAGGTCAGGACGGGATCGATACCGGGCGTGACCGTGCTGGCACGGTCCATGGCGATCAGCTTGGGCGTGATGGGTACCAGCTGGTAGCGGCTGCCTGTCGCGCTTTCCTTGTCATTCAACTCCCCGGTTTTCATGTGCTGGCCGGGTGCGAGGATGCATGCGTGCAGTAACAGACAGCACCCGGCCAGACCGAGAGTCGGCAGGAACTTCATCGTTTACGGGGTCCTTCAATCGAGGCGCCGCATGGCGGGACGCCGTCGACGTACTTAAACCGATCCATTATTAACGGTACTGGAACGTGATTGGACATTTAGACGTCCAGACTGTCGTTCAGGAAGATCAATGCGTGCCTCCCGTCCCACCGGTGCCACCGGTTCCGCCCGTGCCGCCGGTACCTCCCGTGCCGCCCGTGCCGTCGTTGCCGGTGCCGTTGGTGTCGTTCGCCGTGGCACCCGCCGCGGCTGCGACGGCGGCCGCACCCGGGCCGACACGTGCGGGCGTGAGCGAACCCTTCGAGGCCTGATGTGCCTGGTTCGGCGTCGCTACACGCGGGTTTTGCGGGTTGCTTTGCGCATTGTTCGATGGATTGGCTTCATTGGGCTGTCGTTGGCTCTGCGCCCATAACGGTGCCGCGATGGCAAGGATGGTGCATGCAAAAAGTAGGCGTCTCACTGGCGTGTTCTCCGTGCGAGGGGAAGGATGCGTACCACATGCATGTACGCGTTCATGAACGCATTCATGAATGAGCGCGAGTGCGCGCAGTACGCATTGCATTCACTGCCATCCCTCGTCGATGGTCAAGGCAATCAGCTGAACAGGTGTTTCCGGCAACTGTTTTTGTGACACGCCCCGCAGAATCGACGCTGCCGGATTGCCCGCATTTTCGTCGCGATGCAGCATGCATCATCGCAACAAGCAAGTTCGAACACTTTCAGGCTGGACCCGGCGTTCAACGGGGTTCGGTCGAAAACGTGTTGGGCCATCCAGATTCCTAGGAACAGGACATGGCGGCCCTACAGGGGGCACGTACCTGGGCACGCCGGCATGGCCGGTAGTTGTCGCGTCGGCAGAGGGTACATGTCATGCAACTGACAAAATTCAATGCGTTACTGGATCTCGAGCTTCGTGCCGCCGATCCCCTTTGCGTGATCGCTGCGGCCTATCTGGCCTACTCCGTCCGTTTCGATACGTTCAGCATGAGCAGCGTATATGCTGTTGCGCTGATCATTCTCCTGCTCATGACGCTGGCGGCCTCGATCGTCTTCAAGGTCTACGAACAGCCTCTCGGCGAACGCCCCGTAAGCCAATTCTTGTGCATCGCAGCATCGTGGACCAGCGCGTTCGCGGGCATGATCGCGCTCGGTTACCTGCTCAAGGTCGGCGAGCTCTACTCGCGTGGATGGGTATCGCTGACCTTCGTGCTGGGTCTCGCGTTGATGGCATCGGTGCGACTCGTCGCGGTGCTCTCGTTGCGTTACCTGCATCATCGCGGCATCGGCATGAAGCGCTGCCTGCTCATCGGTGCCACCGAGGCGGGCATCCACATGGTTCGTCAGGTCGAGGACAACCTCGGTCTCGGCATGAAGATCACCGCGTACGTCAAGACCAGCCACGATCACGGCGTTCCGCCAAACGTGCCGCTGGCCGGTTCACTCCTGCATCTCGACGAGATCCTCGATCGTGGCGAGTGGGACCAGGTGCTGGTCGCCTTGCCCGTGAGCGCGAACCGCGCGATCAGCTACGTGCTCGATCGCATGGACGAGCGTGTGTTGACGGTGAAGTTCGTACCGGACTTGCTGGGCAGGCAGTTGATCAACCACCGCATGGAAGACTGCGCGGGCGTGCCCCTGGTCACGCTTCGCGAAAGCCCCTTGCATGGGCATGCGTGGATCCTGAAGGCGATCGAGGACCGCATCATCGCCGGCGCCATCCTGCTGATGATCAGCCCGCTGATGCTGTTCCTTGCGATCGGCGTGAAGCTTTCCAGCCCCGGCCCGGTGCTCTACCGCCAGGTTCGCGTCGGCCTGGACGGCAAGGAATTCGAGATGCTGAAGTTCCGCTCCATGCCCGTGGACATGGAGAAGAACAAGAATGTCCAGTGGGGCAATGCGCAGAGCAAGACGACCACGCGCTTCGGCCGTTTCATCCGGCAAACCAGCCTCGACGAACTCCCCCAGTTCATCAACGTGCTCCGCGGCGACATGTCCATCGTGGGCCCGCGCCCCGAGCGGCCGATGTTCGTCGAGAAGTTCAAGGGCGAGATCGCTGGCTACATGCACAAGCACCTAGTCAAGGCCGGCATCACGGGATGGGCGCAGATCAACGGGTGGCGCGGCGACACCGACCTGGTGAAGCGCATCGAGTACGACCTCTACTACATCAACCACTGGTCGCTGGCGTTCGATCTCCGCATCATCTTCCTGACCATCTTCAAGGGCTTCATCCATAGCGAGGCGAACGCTTCGGCGCCGCTTCCCGCCGGACCCTCGATGCCTGCGGCCACGGCCAGCACGGCCAGTGAAGAGACAGGCTAGGGACGCGATTCGATCGCGTCCCCCCATCATTCCAATCGCGAACTGAGGCAATCTTTGAAGTTTCTGATCTGTGGCGGCGCGGGATACGTGGGTTCGCACATGGTGCGATACCTGGTCGCGAACGAGCATGAAGTGGTCGTCTACGACGACCTTTCGACGGGCCACCGCGAAGCGGTGGATGCCGACGTGCCGTTCGTTCATGGTGATATCGGCGACGCGGTAACCTTGTGGCGATTGTTCGCCACGCACAAGTTCGACGCGGTGATCCATTTCTGCGCCCGGTCCCTGGTCGGAGAGTCGGTCATCGATCCCTATCAGTACTACCGGAACAACGTGGGCAACACTCTGGTGCTCTTGGCCGCCATGCGCGAAGCCGGCATCCAGCGCCTGGTCTTTTCCTCGACGGCGGCGGTGTTCGGGCACCCCAAGAGCGACACCATCGATGAGTCGCACCCCACCGATCCGATCAATCCGTACGGCCAGAGCAAGCTGATGATCGAGCGGGTGCTGGGCGATGCGGCGCGTGCCTATGGCCTGCGGTCGGTGGCGCTGCGTTACTTCAACGCGGCCGGTGCCGATCCGTCGGCCTCTATCGGCGAGGCGCACGATCCCGAGACCCACCTCATTCCCAACGTGTTGAAGGCCGTGCTCGGCCAGAGTGCCGCCCTGAAGGTATTCGGCGACGACTACGACACGCGCGACGGCACCTGCGTGCGCGACTATGTCCACGTGAACGATCTCGCCTCGGCCCATTTGTTGGCCGTGCAGTTCCTCGAGGAGAACGAGGGCGCGTTCACGTTCAATCTCGGCAACGGCGAGGGCTTCAGCGTGCGCGAGGTGATCGCCGCCGCCGAACGCGTCACGGGAAGGCCGGTGCCGCATGCGTTCGCTCCGCGCCGTCCTGGCGACCCCGCGACGCTGGTGGCGTCGAGCCTGCAAGCCCGCCAGCGTCTCGGTTGGCAACCACGGATCACGGTGCTGGACGATATCCTCGCCAGCGCGTGGCAGTGGCACCTCCAGCCGCGCTTCTGATCGTGCAGGCCCAACCGAAAGTTCAGCTCGACTTCATCGATGCGCTGCGTGGCCTGGCGATCGTCGGCGTGCTGCTAAGCCATGCGCAGCGTAACGTGGAAATCTACCAGGCGATGGGCCACCAGGCGCTGATGTCGCCGTGGCTGAGCCGCTATGCGGCACAGGGCGCCCGCGGCGTGCAGTTGTTCTTCGTGGTCAGCGCGCTCACGTTGTTCCTCTCGGCGGGCAAGCGCACGCGTGAGGACACGCCCTGGCTGAACTTCTATGTGCGAAGGGTTTTCCGCATCGCGCCGATGTTCTATCTCGCGTTCGGTGTGTATTGCCTGGTTCCCGTGCTGCTGAAAGGGCAGGCGCTGCCGCCCCTGGGCACGATACTCGGCACGCTGAGCTTCACCAACGGATGGAACCCGGCCTGGTTGCTTGGCGCCAACGACGTGGTGCCGGGTGGCTGGTCGATCGGCGTCGAGATGTCGTTCTACATCGTCTTTCCATTGGTGTTCCTGGCGCTGCGAAGCTTTCCGCGGGCGCTGGCCGCGCTGGCGGCATGCCTGCTGCTCGCGGTACTTACCTGGCCTTGGCTGCTCCGCCACCCGCCGGTCGACGACGCGGAGCTGTGGCAGCGCTACGTGTTCGTATGGCTGCCCAACCAGTTGCCCGTCTTCCTGTTCGGCATCTGCGCCTATTTCGTGATGTTCGGCCACGCCGGCAAACTATCGGTCTTCTTCCGCGAGGGCGACCGGCGGCGGAACGCCTGCTGGTTCGTGCTTTCGGTGGCCATCCTGGCACTCGCGCCGCAGTGGCTGGACGATCCGCGGGCGGTGTTCGTATACGCGGCGGCATTTGCGCTGCTGGCCCTGTGCCTCTTCCGGCAGCCCTACCGTTGGCTGGTGAACCGCCCGCTGCAACACATCGGCAAGATCAGCTTCAGCGGCTACCTGACGCACTTCTTCATGCTGCAAGTGGCGCGCAAGGCACTGGCGGCGGTGCACGCGGGCGACCGCCTGAGCCCCGATCTCTACTTCGTGGCCACGGCCGTGCTCGCGCTGGCGGGCACGGTACTGGTGTCGAGCGTGACCTATCGCTTCGTCGAGGTGCCGGGCCAGGCATTGGGCAAGCGGGTGATCGAGATGCTGGCGGCACGCCGTGCGCGTGACGCTCGTTCGGCGGAAGGCGCGGCGGGCTGACCAGGCCTGTCGACCGGCCGGATCAGGTCGAGCCGGCTCAGGTCAGCCGCGCGATCAGATCCAGCGCGTTGGGCACGGGCTTGCCATTGGCGAAGCATGCCTTGACCAGCGCGTTGACCTGGGCGAGCGACGGGCGGTGCGTCCTGAAGCGGTCGAGCATGGCGTCGTCGGCCTTGGCGAGGGACGTGCCGCCGCCTTTGCCGGCGTAGAAGTGGTTCTCGCCGAGCTTCGTCTGTGTCGCCAGTTGCATCTCCACGCCCGGGGCACGTGGCGCCACGACGATGTTGTCGTGGATGGCCGTGCTGTTCGGGACACCTTTCCAACTGGTCGCCTTGAACACGGTGACCTCGGCGTCGGCGATGGGTTTCTGCGGAATGATGATGATGTTGTTGTAGATCTGGCTGCCGTCCACCGGGCCCGAGATGCGCAGGGAAGCGCTGCCGGTCTTGCGCAGGGCGTCGTTGATGCTCACGTTGAAGCGCACGATCGTTCCGGTATTGCCGATCTTGTCGCCACCACGGCCGTCGTTGCAGACCAGGGCCATGCCGCCGGCGTTGTCGTGGCTGTAGTTGTACTGGATCACCGTATTGCGGCAGCGGAAATCGGCATCGTAGCCCTGGCCGTCGGCATAGGCCTTGTGGTCGCTGACTTCGTTGTACTGGATCAGGGTGTTGTCGCAGTCGAACGGCCAGATGCCGGCGGCCGCCTCGCCGCGAGGCAGTTCACCGCAGTGGCTCACCGTGTTGCGTTCGACCAGGGCGCCGTCGCAGCCCTTGACCAGGATGCAATCGCCGGGCACTTCGCTGATGCGATTCCCACGCACGATCACGCCCGTAGCCAGCCCGCCCGTGCGGTTGCCGGCGGCGAGGAAGAGGATGCCGTCGCGCTCGCTGCGCTCGATCGTGTTGTCGACGATCTTCAGGTCCTGGTAGCGCGTGGGGCGGCCCTTGCCCTTCGCCTCGACGAGGATGGCGCTGCCGCCACCTTGCTGCTTGAGGGGCGATCCATTAACGTCGTGGATGTGCAGGCCTTGCAGCACGATGCCATGGGCGATGCCGAAATCCTGGTGGAACAGGTGCACGCCGGTGCGGCGGGCCCCCGGCTGCGGACCCTGGTTGGAGATGGCCAGGTTGCGCACCGTCCAGTACTCGACGTTCTGCAGGCGCACGGTGGAAGGAGTTCGCCCGTCCGCGTGCAGGTGCGGCGGGGCACCTTCCCCATAAGCATCGACGACGATGGGCGCGCCATCGCGGCCCGAGCCTTTCGGCTGGAAGACGCCGGGGTAGTCGCCACCACGCTTGAACAGGATCTTGTCGCCGGGCCCGAAACTGGCCTGGTTGAGCCTGTCCAGGCTCCGCCAGGCCTGGGCTGGACTGCCGCCGTCATGCCGATCGTTTCCCGCCGCGCCGTCCACGTAATAATTCTTGCCGGCAGTGGCGGCAAAGACCTCGTCCAGCGGCAGCGTGGCGAGGGCGGCCCCTGCCCACAGCGACCGGCTAAGAAACGTTCGACGATGCATGCGGTACCTCCGGGCGTCAGCGACGCTCGCTCAATGAATAGCGGTAGACGCCACCATGCTTCCTGAGCATGTAGGCGAAGCCGGCGAGGTGCTTGATGGTCAACTTCGAGAACTTGCGCGTGCGCCGCTTGTAGTCGTGCACGATGGAGATCTTCCGGCTGTAGTAGTTGCGCAGGCCCATCTTGCGCGTACGCACGCAGAACTCCGCGTCTTCCGGGCCGAAGAAGATCCGGTCGTCGTAACCCATCAGCAGGGCCGCGACGTCCTTGGTGAAGGTCTGGTTGGCGCCCAGCACATAGTCGACCTCGAGCGGATCGTTGCTGTCGTCGAAGCGCGTGTCGAGCATCAGGTGCCGCTCGAGTTCACGCTTGACGAAACCGAGCTGGCGGGTGATGGGAATGCGCGCCGCGATCGGCTGGTAGAAGCGCGGGAAGCGCCGGGTCGAATCCTGGCGGGTACGGTCGACGTTGAGCAACTGGAAACCGACCACGCCCGCGTCGGGATGCGACTGGAAGAACGCATCGACGATGGCGCCGGGGTCTTCCGTCAGGAAAATGGTGTCGTTGTCCAGGGTCATGCAGTACTTGCCGCGCGCCAGGAACAGCCCGCGGTTTCGTGCCGGGCCCACGCCGAAGTTGCGTTCCAGCGGGAAGTAGCGGATCTGCGGCAGGGTGGCGACGAACTCGGCGCTGCCATCGCGCGAGCCGTTGTCGACGACGATCACCTCGTCGCGCGCGAAATCCACCTTGTCCATCAGCGAGAGCAGGCAGCGCTCCAGGTTCTCCCGTTCGTTCCAGGTGATGATGATGATCGACAATCTCACGTCGTCGGCGCTCATGACGATGCTCCAGCGGGGGGCGTGGTGGGGGATGAACGGTCGGTGCTGCCGCGCAGCGAGGAAGGGGTGATGACCTCGTTGGCCTTCACCACGAAGTTGTCCGGAATGACCACGGGCCCGAAGATGCAGGCGCCCGTGCCGATGATGACGTTGTCGCCGATGATCGGGGTGCCGTCGCCCGGCCAGCGGTTGCCGATGCACACGCGGGCGTACATCGTGCAGTTGGCGCCTATCGTGGTCTTGCCGTTCACGATGATGCCGAAGGCGTGGTAGATCACCAGGCCCGGGCCGATCGTCGCGGTGGTCGGCAGGTAGCACTTGAAGATGAATTCGGCGACCTTTTCCAGCACGCGCAACGGAGTGTGCAGGCGCGTGCCACGGGCCGTGGCGACAAGGCGGTAGCAGAGGATCACCCAGAAGGACTGGTCGAGCATCCACCACGGCATGCCCCGGTAGCCGGGCAGGGACCGGAGGCGGCGGACGTCGGCGCGGAAATCGTCAAGCATGGGTCGGGTCCGGATGGGGTGGCGGCAGCGGGGAAGCCTTTCGCGCGGCGGTGGCGTCGATCCGCGCCTGCGCACGGCGCGCGTCGGTACGCGCATAGAACATGCCGACGAAGAACCAGAAATAGGCCTCGTACCCGCTGAACTCGATGAAGGCCAGCATCAGGTAACAGAGCAGGAAGGCCTTGATGTTGCGTTGCTGCCCTTCGGCCGGACGGAACAGGATGTGCAGCACCAGCGCCAGGAACAGCAACAGCGATTGCACGCCACCTTCGAGCAGGAATTGCAGGTAGATGTTATGGACGTTGTTCTCGACGAAGGTCAGGCCGGATATCTGCTCCATCAAGGGCACGCCGTTGCCCACCCCATAGCCCAGCAGGTTCTGCTCCAGCGCGGCGGCGGCGCTGTTCCACAGCGCGAGGCGGCCCACGTTCTTGTGTTCGAGTTGCGTCTCGGCCTGGAGGTTGAAGCGATCCAGCACGGGGATGTCGATGACCGACGACAACACCAGGCCGCCGATCAGCACCATCATGGCGATGCCGAGGAAGGTATACAGATAATAGTGACGGGTCTTGCGCGTGCGATAGGCGGCGATGCCGATGGATACCGCGGCACCGAGCAGCCCCGCGCGGGAAAGCATCATCCCACTGGTCAGCAACGCGATCCCGGCGGCGATCGGGTATACGCGGGTGCCGAGCAGGAGGATCGACAGCAGGGCGAGCAGGCTGGCCTCGATGTTGCGCCCGCCCGTGGACATGTAGAGGATGCCCGAGGCGCCCTCGCTGCGCGCGTACACCGCGCCCAGCTGCCCCGCGTAGACGGCGTCGCGCAGGATGATGAAGACGATGCAGCAGCCGAGTATCCACACGAAGATCTTGCGCAGTTCCACGTCCTGCAATTTGCGGCCGAACACCACGCCAAGGAAGTACGCCGCGGCCACGAACACGATCAGCGTGGAGCGCATGCCGCCGCCGTACGAAGCCGCCGCGGCCAGGGATGTGCCCATCATCGTCGCGATGAAGGCCGTCGCCGGGTTCAGCTTGAGGTAGCGCACGGCCGGCAGGTAGAGCAGCGGCATCAACAGCAGCAGCACGTGGTAGACGTTGACATGCGACTTGCTGCTCGTGCTGTGCGTCAAGGGCACCTGCACGAAGATCATGGCCATCAAGGTGACGGCCGCGGCGCGAGTGCGGTTGATCAACATCGTCATTCGCGTCAACCGATCGCCACGCCGAAGAACTTGTGCAGGAGTACCTTCAAGGTCGACTTGTATCCTCCGAGGGAAATGTTGCGGACGATCTCGCCCAAGGGCGGTCGTTGCCGGTTCATCACGTACTGGATGTTGCGGTGGTTGCGCTGCTGGTCCGCGTTCATCAGCCGCGCGTGCTTGGCGATGAAGCGCTCGCTGCCCTCGGCGCGCCGGCTGGAATTGCGGATGCGCGCACGCGAGCGGTCGTCGTCGACGAAGGAAAGCAGTTGCCGCGTGCACACGGCCGTGCCGTAGCGGTCGGCGAGGCGTATCCACATGTCGTAGTCCTGCCACGAGGGCATCGACTCGTCGAAGCCGCCGAGTTCGCGCATGCGCGACAACTCGGTCAGCACCTGGTTGCCGGCGAGGTTCGCGTACAGGAGCGCTGGCAGGGTGAGTTTGTCCACCTTGCCCAGCTCCGCTTCGCTGAAACGGCGCTCGCGCAAGCGATCGATCTGCGCCGTGGCCTGGAAGTACTTGAAGCGGCTGCAAGCGAACGACGGCGAATGGCGGCGATAAAGGTCCACCAGGCATGCGATGCGCTGCGGATGGAACAGGTCGTCATCGTCGAGGCCGGTGACATAGGTGCCGATGGCTTGCTCGATGCAGCGGTTGCGCGCACGGCATGCGCCCTGCGGCGTCTCGTTGCGCAGGTAGGTGAACTTGCCGGGATAGCGGCGGGCATAGTCGGCCACGACCTCGGCGGTGTCGTCCGTGGAGGCCTCGTCGCAGATGAGGACCTCGATCTCCGGATAGGTCTGGGCCAGTACGGAGTCGACCGCCCGGCGCAGCAGCGCCGAGCGATTGCGGGTGGGGATGTATACGCTCACCAGGGGTGTCATGTCGGCCTC
The DNA here is from genome assembly GCF_041360655.1 of Luteibacter sp. RCC_6_2. Taxonomy (NCBI): domain Bacteria; kingdom Pseudomonadati; phylum Pseudomonadota; class Gammaproteobacteria; order Lysobacterales; family Rhodanobacteraceae; genus Luteibacter; species Luteibacter sp. RCC_6_2. The sequence continues at coordinate 34,252 of NZ_JBFUPQ010000001.1, forward strand.
GTTCCTTGGATGCGTTGGGTCTGTGGATGCCGGTTCAGGAGCGTATGCCGGCTTCGCCATACCACCCACAACAGCGGCGGCGTCACCAGCGCCAGGCGTACCGCACTGGCCTTCCAGTCGTCGCCCTGGTAGATGAAGACGGCCAGCATCAGGAAGGCGTAGGGCACGAAGCTCTCCACCGTCCATGACTGGAAGAATTCGCGCGCGGTGAGGCTGATGATCTTCGAGGAGAAGAAGTAGTAGGACAGCACCGTGGCCAGCAGCTGGCTGATCGCCAGCGCCACCGCCATGACCTCGAGCGAGCGCGACATCGCGCCGAGCACGCTGACCAGCAAGGTGATGCCGCCGATCTTCAGGTTCCAGGCGAACTCGATATCCGAACGGCCCAGGCTCTGGCTGAGGGCGCCGATGAGCGAGCCGAGCGGGCGCAGCATGCCGAACAGCAGCATCAGCGGGATGAGTTCGGCGACGCCGGTGTAACGATGCCCGTAGAGGATCGTCACCGCGGGCGGCGCGAACACCGCGAGCATGATGAACACGCCGCTGCTGAAGACGGATACCCCGCGCAGTCCCACCAGGTAGGCGTGACGCAACGCCAGCGGATCGTCCTGGCGCGTCGCCAGCCGGGGCAGGGCGAGCCGTTGGACCACGGGCATGATCAGCTTGGTCGGTTGCAACACCAGTTCCTTGGCCAGCGAATACACGCCGAGCGAGGCGAGGCCGAGGAATTTGCCGAGGATGATCTGGTCGGCCTGGCTGCGCAGCTGGTTGATGACCTGGGAGCCGAGCTGGAACGCGCCATAGCGCAGCGCCTGGCGGATGATTCCACGGTCGTAGCCCCGCCCAGGGTGCCAGTCGCGATCGGCCACGGCCACGAAACATACCAGGCGCACCAGGCTGTTCACGATCATCGCGTAGACGGCCGCCTCGATCGATGCCCCGAACTGGAGCACCAGCAGCAACAGGGTGCCCAGGCCGGACAGGCGCCCGATCACCTCGATTCGTGCCAGCCGGGGCAACTGGAAGGTCTTGATGAGGCTCGCCTGGTACTGCGCGGCCAACCCGAGCAGCACGAAATTCACCGTGGACAGCCGCAACAGGTGACCCAGCACGTCCGAGCCATAAAAATAGGCCACGGCATAGGAGATGCCGAACAGCACCAGCGCGGACATGAGGCCCAGCCCCGCGCTGATCATGTACAACGAGGTGCGCTCGTGGCGGGTGATGCTTTGCCGGTGGATGAGGTAGCTGCTGAGGCCCATGTCCTGCAACAAGGTGGCGATCGCGTTGACGACGTTGACGATCGCCAGCGCGCCCAGCAGGTGCGCGTCGACGTGATGGGCCAGTACCGCGATCTGCAGCAGCTGGCTCGCCGCGCTGATGACGGTCGAACCGACGGTCCATAGGGCATCGCGTCTGGCGGAGGGCATCGGCATGCGCTCCTAGGCCAGTTGCGCGGCGAGCTGGTCGTGCAACCGGCTCTGGTTGAAGCGCGATTCCACGGTGGCGCGCGCAGTCGCCGCGATCGCCGGCAGATCGTATTCGCCCCGTTGGATGCGGGCGAGCTTGTCGGCCAGCGCATCCACGTCACGCTCGGGCACCAGCCAGCCCGACTGGCCGTCCTCGATCAACTCCGGGATACCGCTGTGCACCGTGGACAAGCAGGGCACGCCACTGGCCATGGCCTCCATCAGCGACACCGGAATGCCTTCCTGGTCGCCGTCCGCGGCGGTGACGCTGGGCAGGGCGAACACGTCGGCACGGCGCAGCGCGTCCTGCACATAGGCCTTGTCGCGGCGGCCGCGAATGAAGACACGCTGGTCCAGGCCGTGCCGTGCGACGAAACGCTCCAGCTCCTGCTGTAACGGGCCGTCGCCGACGACCTCCAGCTCGACGGGGACATCGCGCTTCGCGAGCCGTGCCACGGCTTCGCAGAGATAGGTCACGCCTTTCTTCTCGACCAACCGCGCGACGCTCAGCACGCGCAAGGGCCGCGACGGCGATGGCGCATCGTTCGTGCGGGGTTGGAAACGGAAGCTGTCCAGGTCGACACCCATGCGGTGGACCTGGATCTTCTCCGGCGCGCAGCCCAGCGCCTCGAGCTTGCGCTGCCATCGCGTGCTGATCGGCAGCATCCGCTCACCGCTGGCGAACAGGCGCCGGTAGTCGTCGGCGTGGCGCGCTAGCACGCTGTGCCGCGACAGGTCGTAGCCGTGGAACACCGTATAGATCGGTCCCTCGATCAGCCCCAGCGTACGCAGGTTCGTCGCGAGCACGCCGGTGGGGCCGAAGTGCGCGATGATCGCGTCCGCCTTGAGCGGCTCGCGCAAGCGCCGCACGGCGCCGGCGAGCACCAGCGACTTCGCGGCATGGCCGTAAAGTCGAATCGACAGGGCCCGTCGCACCCGCGCGCTAGGCAGGCCCGGCACCACGTGGCGAAGGCGTTGCAGCAGGATCTGCCAGCCGCGTGACGCGCTGGCGGAATGGTCGAAGATGAAGGTGGCGCGGTCCATCAATCCGCGGGTCGCCACGATGTCTCCGGGTGCGGGCTCGGGACCGCGGCTGATGGCGAGGATGCGCACATCGAAGCCGCGGTCGAGCAAGCCCACGATCTGGTCGATCACGAAGGTTTCCGAATACTTGGGAAACTCGGGAAGGACGAACAGGATCGTCATGATCAGGGCCCTATCGCGAGCGTCGAGAGCAGGGACTCTCGCGCGAAAGCCTTTTCACGGGCCACGGCGGCGGCCACCCTCGGACGCAGGGTCTCGTCGCCGAGCAGCTCCAGCACCTTGGCGCGCAGGCTGCCGTCGAGCAGGGACGGCACGGGCATCGCCAGGTCGTCCACGCCGAGGCGCTTCATGATGCCTTCGGACTTGTGCTCGTAATTGAGCGCGACGGATGGCGTGCCGAAGTTCATCGAGATGATCGCGCTGTGCAGGCGCGTGCCGATCGTGAGGACGCAGGCGCCCAACCTCTGGCCGAGTTCCACGTCGTTGAGCTCGTTCATCTCGACATGGCAGGCCTCGGGGTGGCGCAGGCGTGCCCGCACCTTGAGCGCGATCATGCGGTCGTCCTTGGGATAGCCGTCGATCGCCGTGCAGGTGGAGAACGCCGCGATGCGGTAGCCCGCTTCGATCACAGCATCGAGCAGTTCGGCGAAGGCCGTCTCGTACTGGGCCTGGGTCACGCCCAACCGCTTGTCGAACGGCGCCAGTTCGCGGAAGGTGACCGCGACCGTCGGGCGTGCGGTGTCGACCGCCACCGGTTCGCCCGGATGCACCAGCCACGCGGTGTCTGAGGCCCAGCGCACCTTGTCCTGCGGGATGGCGCTGTCCTGCATGTGCCTCGCGCTGACTTCCTCGCGCAAGGCCAGTGCATCCACCCGCATCATCACGTCTTGCGAGACCTTGCGGAAGAACGCGTGCTGGAACGGCCCGACGCTGTGCCCGATCAGGTAGGTGGGCAGCCCGGCGAGCAGGGCGCAGCTGACCTGGTCGTACTGGGTGGCGCCGTAGAGATCGACGAAGAACGAGCCGCCCACCTGGATCACCAGGTCGTACGCCTTCAGCGATTCGATGTACTCGCGATGACGCCGGGGCAGCGGCAGCCAGCGCGCCCACCAACGGCGGTTGAGGTGCCCGTGCAACAAGCGTGGCACCAGCCTTCGCAGCAGCAGCGAACGAAGGGCGCCGAAACGCCGCTTGCCCGCTTCCTGGTAGTAGCTGTTCAACGTGTCGGTCAGCAGCGGCCGGCCGAGCAGGTACGCCGAGCTCACCGGAAAGCGGCTGGTGACGTCGATCCGGCTCTCCGGCAGCACGTCTTCCAGGCATTCCAGGAGGCCACGCAGGATCGCGCAATCGCCGCGATTGCCGCAGGTGTGGTTTCCGACGATCAGGATGCGCGCCATAGTCCTTGATTCATGCAGTGTCCCCTTGTTCATGGGACGGTTCAGGCCGGGTCGGCCTTGTACTTGTAGTAGGCGTAGGTGGAGTAACCGGCGGCCCGGTGTTCCACGGCATTGAAGATCGCGCCCCTCAGGGAGACACCGTTCTGTTCGAAGCGCTGCTTCGCCAGGGCCAGCTCACGCGCCTTGTTGAGCCCGAAGCGGGCGACCATCAGGCTCGTGCCGGCGTGGTGGCCGATCACGGCCGCATCGGTGACCGCCAGGATCGGCGGCGTATCGATGATGATCAGGTCGTAGGCGGATACCACCTCGGCGATGAACTGGGTGAAGTTCTCGTGCATCAGCAGTTCCGACGGGTTGGGCGGCACACGCCCGCGGCTGATGAAGTCGATGTTGGCCAAGGGCCCTTTCTTCTTCACCGTGGCGATTTCCGCGCCGCCGACGAGGATGTCCGACAGGCCTTGCCCGGTTTCCATGCCGAGGAGGTGGTGCAGGGTGCCGCGGCGCATGTCGCCGTCGACCAGGAGCACGCGCTGTCCCGCCTGGGCGATCACCGCCGCCAGGTTCGCCGAGACGAAGGTCTTGCCGGCGAAAGGGCTGGAGCCGGTGATCATCAGGATGTTGTTCTTGGCCTCCAGCCGCGCGAAATGCAGGCTGGTGCGCAAGCTGCGGATCGCCTCGACCGCGAGGTCGGCGGGTTCGCTGATGGCCAGCAAGGGGCCACGGCCGCCGTGGCCGTGATGACCGTGGTGCGTGCGGGTCGAACGCGCGGTCTGGCCCTCGCTGAGCGGAACCGAGGCGTACACCGGGAGGCCGAGGTCCTCGATGACCGCTGGATCTTCGATACCGCGGTTGAGTATCTGCCGGAGGAAGACGAAGGCGAGGGCGAGGAAACCACCCAGGAACGTCACGATGATGACGACCAGGGCCTTGCGCGGCTGCACCGGCTGGGTCTTGTCCACCGCCGAGGTATCCACGATGCGCACGTTGCCCACGGTGCCGGCACGCGCGATATCGAGTTGCTGCGCCTGGTTGAGCAGGCTGGTGTAGGTGTTGCTGCTGACCTGCACGTCGCGATTGAGCTTGAGCAACTGCTGCTGCGTGTCGGGCAGGTCGCCGACCTGCTTCTGCATCTGCGCCTTCTGCGCCTGCAGCTGGCCCATCTGTTGCTGCAAGGCCTTGTACGCCGGGTGGTCGTGGGTGAAGCGGCGGTCGATGTCGGCTTCCTGCAGGTGCAACTGCTGGATGTTGTTTTCCACCGCCACGATCTGGTCGAGCAGGCCCTTGGTCTGCATGCTGAGGTCGACGGAGTGCGACTGGGTCTGGAAGACGTTCATCGCCGCCTGGGCCCGGTCGAGTTCCTGGCGCACCTTGGGCAACTGGTCCTTGACGAACTGCAGCTGGCTCGCGGCTTCGGCCGAATTGCGCTCCACGTTCTGGCGGACATAGGCGGTGGTGATGCGATCGAGCACCTTCTGCGCGAGATCGGGATCGGCGTTGTTGTAGGTCAGGCCGATGATCCCCGAGTCCGTGCCTTGCTCCAGCGCCACGACATCGGTCTGCAAGCGGCCGATGGTGGTCAAGGTCGGCTGGGTGACCACGTCGAAGCGCGTTCCCGGATTGGCCGTGAGCTGCCTGATCTGCATCGTGATGCCGTTGGCGCGAACCAGCTGGCCGACGACGCCTTCGAGAAGGCGTTTGCCATCGTCGTTGTAGAGACCGAAGCGGTGGTCGTCACCAGCCCGCAGCTCGAGCTTCTGGCCGACCATGTTGTCAGGCAGGTCGAGCTTGAAGATGTCCACCACTTCGCCGCCCCAACCATAGCGGCTCAGGCCGAAACGCACAGGTCCGAGTTGGCCGGGCTTGTAACCTCGCGAGAGGTAATCGCCCAGCACGGGCATGCGCTGGGGTTGCGTCTGGATATCCAGGCGCAGGTCGTTCACCGCCTGGCCGATGACCAGGCGCGAGGTGATCAACGCGATCTCGGTGGTGGCCTGCGACGCGGTGGTGCCCAGCGATTGGGTGAGATCGCTGAGGCCGGGAAGGCTCGGCGTCTTCTGCTCGACCTGCACGATCGCGGTCGCCTGGTAGATAGGCGTGGCGAGCAGCGAGTAGAGGACTCCCGCCACGAAAAACGTCCCGGTGATGGCGACGATCAACCATTTGTGATCAAGCAACGTGCCGAGCAACGCATTGAGATCGATGGTGTCGTCGTCGTGGGCCTGATCAATCTTCGTCGTCATGCGGCAGCGTTTTTCCTGAAAATGAATGGACGGCCAAACGTTTATAGCGCACCGAGTATGAATGGGCCGAAACGCATGCCGACGCCACTTTTGCCTTGTTTTCCGGTGTTTCGCGCAGCCGAAACCGTGCGTCTTTCGAGCACGCAAGCGCATCGCGCATCACGTGGATGCGCCACTCGGGTCATGAGGCGAGCGTCTATTCGATGGCGGGCGATGACGATGCCGCGCCGACGCCACTCGTGCCTTTGCACGATGTCCTTCGCCGGCACCGATTCCGCCCGCGCCCACTCGGGGACGGAGATCGATGGAAGGTTTGAGCATAGACGCGGCGGCCGGTGCCTCAAAGTGAAAGGCGCCAGTTTTGCGACCTGCGTCAAGTAACCGACGCGGGTATGGCGCTAAAGAGGCGGAAACGTAAGTTAATCGTTAGGCATGAAGGCTTATTCGTGCACGAATGCCTAATAAATGGTTCATCTTCCGGTTATGTTTTGCTGCGACGCACGATCATGCCGAAGCGGGAGTCGTGACGACGGTGACCTGCGGGTGGGTGAACCGAGGGTGTGATCTTTGTCACGAAATAGCCACAAATAGACGGGTTTTCGGCGGGGCGGCCCGGCGACACGAGGCGGGGAACCCATCAGGGGCCGGCGTCTACAATCGCTTTCATCGTGCGTCGCAACACCCGGCGTCGTGCTGCCTGGCGGGCTATCATCAGCACCTCCTCGTGCACGGGTACCGCCACATGTCGATCCAAGCCGCCGCTGCCTCGCGTGCGCATAGCCACGCGTTCGACGAAGGCAATCCGATGGCCGAGCGCAATACCCGGCGAGCCGTGCTGCTGACGGCCGCGATGATGGTGGTCGAGATCGCCGGTGGCTGGTACTACAACTCCATGGCCTTGCTGGCCGACGGCTGGCACATGAGTTCGCATGCGTTGGCCCTGGGGCTGTCCGCGTTCGCCTATGTCTGTGCGAGACGTTTTGCGCACGATCGCCGTTTCGCCTTCGGCACGTGGAAGATCGAGATCCTGGGAGGCTATTCCAGCGCGATCCTGTTGCTGGGCGTAGCGGGGCTGATGGCGTTCCAGTCCGCGGAGCGCCTGTTCACGCCGCTGCCGATCCACTACGAGCAGGCCATCGCGATCGCCGTGGTCGGCTTGCTGGTGAACCTCGTCTGCGCGTGGTTGCTGCGCGACGACCATCATCACCATCATCATCACCATGACCACGATCATCATCACCACGGTCACGCGCATGGCGCGCATGCCCATCACGACCTGAACCTGCGTTCGGCGTACATGCACGTGTTGGCGGATGCGGCCACGTCCGTCCTCGCCATCGTCGCCCTCATCGCCGGCATGATCTGGGGCGCGCGCTGGATGGACCCGGTGATGGGCTTGCTGGGCGCGGTCCTGGTCACCGTGTGGGCGTGGGGTCTCCTGCGCGATAGCGGCCGGGTCTTACTGGATGCGGAGATGGATGCCCCCGTCGTCGATGAAATCCGCCAGGTGATCGCGGAAGACCGGCATGAGGCCGTCATCGACGATATCCATGTATGGCGTGTCGGCAAGGGCAAGTTCGCCGTGGTCCTCGAGATCACCACGACCGCCGATGTCGATGGCGACTACTACCGGCGCGCGCTGGCCATCCACGACGAACTGGTCCACGTGACCGTCGAGGTGCACCGCGTTGGACCCGGCTCCAGAGTTGAGGGCATCGCCTCGGGGGCATAAGCTGTCGGCATGAATGCCTTCTTCCATCGTTATCGCCACCGGCGCGCCCTCTGGGTGTTCGCCTGGCTGGCGTGGGCGATGGTGGGCCTCGCGCCGGCATGGTCGGCCGACGTGCACGCCGCGCCGGGGCCGGGCGTGCATCGCACGCATGCCCATCATGTGTCGGCGCACACGGCATCGGCGGACGAGGGTGGTTGCAACGACCACGATGGCAACTGCTGTCACAGTCCCGGCCAGGCGTGCCATTGCACGCCTGCCTGCACGAGCGTCCTTCCCGCCAGCGCGCTCGCGCTCGGCGACACGCCGGCGACAACCATCACGATCTTCGCTGCCGGTGTTCGCGCCGCGCCCCAAGCCGGGTACGGGCCACCGCTGCGTCCACCCGCCGCCTGATCCTCCGCTGACGCTTTCCCCCGCGCCGGGCATTCCGTCACTCCCTTGTGGCGACGAATGCACGACCGCGCCACGCGGCCGTCGGCCGCGCATCGTATTCGTGGAGCATCCGTATGACATCCCCCGATTCTTTCGAACCAGTGCACGCCTCGCGACGACGTTTCGTGGCCGGCCTCGCCGTCGGCGGCGTCGCCGCCGGCATGGGCCTGCTACGTCCATCGCCAGTCTGGGCATTGACCAACCCCGGTCATCCGACGGTGCTGAACGGCACCGATTTTTCCCTCGACATCGCCGAGACGCCGGTGAACATCACCGGCGCGCCGCGCACCGCCGTCACCGTCAACGGCGGTATTCCGGGGCCGATCCTTCGCTGGAAGGAAGGAACGACGGTGACGTTGCGCGTGGCCAACCGGCTACGTACGCCGACCTCGATCCACTGGCACGGCATCGTGCTGCCGTTCGACCAGGACGGCGTGCCAGGCATCAGCTTCGACGGCATCGGCCCGGGCGAGACCTTCGTCTATCGGTTCGACGTGCGCCAGGCAGGCACTTACTGGTACCACTCGCATAGCCGCTTTCAGGAGCAGACAGGCTTGTATGGTCCGCTAGTGATCGAGCCGGCCGGATCGGACCGTTACCGCAGCGACCGCGACTACGTGGTCATGCTCAGCGACTGGACCGACATCGATCCGGAACGCATCTTCCTTCGCCTGAAACAACAGAGCGACTATTTCAACTACGCGCAGCCCACCGCCTCACGGTTCTTCCGCGACGTGCGTGAGAAGGGTCTGGGACAGGCGCTGGAAATGCGCAAGATGTGGAACACCATGCGCATGAACCCCTCCGACCTGAGCGACGTGTCGGGCGCGGCGTATACCTATCTCATGAACGGCATGCCTGCCGCGGGGAACTGGACCTGTCAGTTCAAGCCGGGCGAAAAGATCCGCCTGCGCTTTATCAACGGCTCGTCGTCGACGATCTTCGACGTGCGCGTTCCAGGCTTGAAGATGACCGTGATCTCCGCGGACGGCCAGGATGTGCTGCCCGTGCCGATCGATGAGTTCCGTATTTCCACGGCCGAGACGTACGACGTGCTGGTGGAACCGGAAGAAGAGGTTGCGTACACGATCTTCGCCCAGTCGATCGATCGCAGCGGCTATACGCGCGGCACGCTTTCGCCTCGGCCGGGAATGGAGGCGGCAGTGCCGCCGGTCGATCCGCGCCAGTGGCTGAGCATGGGTGACATGATGGGTGCGATGGGCGGTAGCGCGAAGATGATGAAGGGCATGGATCACGGCGGGATGCCGGGCATGAACCATGGCTCCATGGCCGGCATGGATCACGGTTCGATGGCCGGCATGGACCACGCCTCCATGGAAGGCATGCATGACATGAAGGCGAACGCGCCGAAGGTGCGACACGCGCGCACGGAGTACGGTCCCGGCGTGGACATGCACGTGGACACACCGCGCACCAACCTCGACGATCCCGGCATCGGCCTGGGCGACAACGGCCGCCGCGTGCTCACCTACGCCGACCTGCACACGGTCGGCGGCAATCCCGATCCTCGCGAGCCCGGCCGGGAGATCGAGCTGCACCTCACCGGCAACATGGAACGCTTCATGTGGTCGTTCGATGGCGTGAAGTTCTCGGATGCCGCGCCGGTGCACCTGAATAAAGGCGAGCGCGTTCGGATCGTCCTGGTCAACGACACCATGATGAATCATCCGATCCACCTGCATGGCATGTTCAGCGACCTGGAAAACCCGGAAGGCGCATTCCAGGTGCGCAAGCACACGATCAACGTGCAGCCCGCGCAACGGATCACCTATGCCGTGACGGCTGACAACCCCGGGCGCTGGGCGTACCACTGCCATCTGCTCTATCACATGGAGGCGGGCATGTTCCGCGAGGTGGTGGTGTCATGAGGGCCCGCACGATGTGGTTCGTCGCGCTTGGCCTGGGCATACCCATGGCCGCGGGGGCGCAAGAAATGAAGATGGGACCGATGCAAGGCGGCGATGCGCCTGCCGATGCGCGTAGTCCCGACTACTCCGACGGCATCGGCCATGGTGCGATGAAGGGCATGGACATGAATGACAATGGCCCCTACCGGATGATCCTGATCGACCAGCTCGAGGCGGTTCATGGCAAGGATGCCCATGGTCAGGCGTGGGAGGCGCAAGGCTGGTACGGCAATGACGACGACAAGCTGTGGTTCCGCACCGAAGGCGATCGCAGCGGCGGCAAGCTGGAGGAAGCCGACGTCGAAGCGTTCTGGAACCATGCGATAGCGCCGTACTGGAGCACCCAGCTAGGCGCCCGCCAGGACTTCGGTCAGGGACCGAACCGCACCTGGGCGGCGTTCGGCGTGCAGGGCCTGGCACCGTACTGGTTCGAGGTGGAAGCCACCGCGTACGCGAGCGCGCACGGACGCACCGCGGCGCGCGTGCGCACGGAATACGATCTCTTCCTGACCCAGCGGCTCATCCTGCAACCGGAGCTGGAACTCAACGCCTATGGCAAGGACGATCCGCTGGCCCGCGTCGGCAGGGGCGTCTCCGATGCCTCGTTCAGCCTGCGCCTGCGTTACGAATTCCGTCGTGAGTTCGCGCCCTATATCGGCATCCGTTTCGTCGATCGCTTCGGTCGCACCGCCGATTATGTTCGCGCGGATCGTCAACCCGTCTTCGACCGTCAGGTCGTCGCCGGCCTCCGGCTATGGTTCTAGGACATCCTCGTGAAGCCAATCACCCTCGTTCTTTCCACCGTGCTGGGCGTGGCGGTCGTGGCCGCTTGCGGTGCCGGAACCTTCATCTATTCGGGTGCCTATGACATAGGCGCCGACGCGCCGCATTCCCGGCCGGTGTATGCAGCGCTGGAGACCTTGCGACGACGTTCGATTCAGGCAAGGGCCTCGGACATCACGGTGCCCGATTTGTCCGATCCACAGTTGATCCTCAAGGGCGCCGGACAGTACGCCGCCATGTGCACCGCATGCCATCTGACACCGGGCCAGGAGGATTCGGAAATCCGCCCGGGGCTCTACCCGCGACCACCGAATCTCACGCAAGCCCGGATCGAACCGGCGCAGGCGTTCTGGACGATCAAGCACGGTATCAAGATGAGCGCGATGCCGGCGTGGGGTGGCAGCCACGACGACATGACCATCTGGAGCATGGTCGCCTTCCTGCGGAAACTGCCCGGCTTGTCGCCGGAGGCATACAAGGCCATGGTGGCCGCGGCGCCGCCCGACGACGATATGGACATGGATCACCCTAAATAACGCATTCCCACAAGCCAGGGCACCCGAAAAGCGGTTGGATGGGGAGCGTCCATCCGGGGCGCCCTGACGGGAGAAGAGCCATGGGTCGTCGTAACCGTGTGCGCCTCGCGCGCTGCGCCGTGATGGGATCGTCGCTAGCCTTGCTTTCGGTATCCGCGTGGGGAGCGGACCGGGTCAGCCCGGTCATCAAGATCAACGAAGCGGCGGCGACGGCCCCGATCGAAACGGTGTCCCTGCGCGACGGCATCAGCGTGCTCATGGGATCGGGAGGAAACATCGGTGTCGTGACGGGCCGCGACGGCAAGTTCATGATCGACGCCGGCATCGCCGTTTCGCGGCCGCGTGTAGAGGCGGCGCTGAACGCCTTGGGACCGCAACCGGTTCGCTACCTGGTGAACACGCATTACCACTGGGATCACACGGACGGTAATGCATGGCTCGCGGGCAAGGGCGTTCAAGTGGCCGCTACCTCGGGAACCATCAAGCGCGTATCCCAGACCACGCGCGTGGACGATTGGGACTTCACCTTCAAGCCGCTGCCGAAATCCGCCGTGCCGGGCACGGTCATCAAGACGAGCAAACACTGGACCGTCGATGGCCAGACCATCACCGCGATCGAGGTCGTTCCCTCGCACACCGATACCGACCTTTACGTGACGATCCAACCCGCCGATGTCGTCTTTCTCGGCGACCTGTTCTGGAATGGTGTCTATCCTTTCATCGATAACGAAAACGGCGGAGGCATCGACGGGATGGTTCGCGTCCTCGACCGCATCCTCCCGACGATAAGCGACAAGGCCGTCGTCGTGCCCGGGCATGGTCCCGTCGGCGGCAAGGCCGATGTGAAGGATTTCCGCGACATGCTCGCGGGCATTCGCGACAACGTGGCGGCACTGAAGAAGCAGGGCAAGTCACGGGATGAAGTCATCGCGGCCAAGCCGACGGCGGCCTGGGATGCGAAGTACGGACACTTCGTCATCGATCCCGATTTCTTCGCCCGCATCGCCTATGACGGAATGCGCTGACCCGTCACAGATCCAGTTCGAGGTCCGTCAACGGCGTGGCGCAACAGATCAGTACCGCGCCGTCGGCGGGAGGCTGGAGGGGGTCCGGGGAATAACGGGTCCGTCCACCTATCAGGCCGCTTTCGCAGCTGTGGCAGACACCGGAGCGGCACGACCAGCGCACGGGCACGTCACTTGCCTCGGCGAGCTCCAGCAAGCTCTGGAAGCGGTCGTCCCAGCGCACCGAAAGGCCACTGCGGACGAACGATATCGACGGGCCGCTGCCAGGCGGTCCGGCCGGTGGGTGTGGTGGAACGACGGCGGTGTTCACCACGCCGGGAGCCATCGATTCGTTCGACCCGAAGAGTTCGGAGCGTATCGAGTCGGCCGGATAGCCCAGCGCGCGCAGGCCTTCGCGTGCCTCTTGCATGAAGAGTGGTGGACCGCAGAGCAGGAAGCGTGCATCGCTTGGAATGCCGAGTGACGCGAGGTCTGCGGCGCGCAGGCGGCCAGTCACGTCGAAATCCGTGCCAAGTCGATCCCCAGGGCGCGGATGGCTGAAGGCCACCAGCGAGGTCACGCCGTCGAGTTGCCCGAGCAACTCACGTGTCTCCTGCGCGAACAGATATTCGCTGCCATCGCGTGTTCCATATATCCAGTAGATTTTCCGCGGACAGCGGCCGCGCTGGGCGACGATGTCGTGGAGCATCGCAAGCAGCGGTGTGACGCCGATGCCGACACCCCACAAAACCAGCGGGCGTTCGTCGTCGGGCAGGACGAAACTGCCGCGTGGCGCGCTGATCGACACGACGGAGCCCGCCTCGACGTGGTCGTGCAGATACGCGCTTCCCATACCTTCCGCGCGCTTCACGCTGATGCGGTAGCTGCCCGGATGCGAGGCATCGGAAATGGAGTAGCTGCGGAGCAGGGCCGTGCCACCGTCGTGACGATCGATCTTCAGCACGAGGAACTGACCGGCGCGCGGGACGGGCAGGGGAGCGCCATCCACCGGTCCGAACACGTACGATCGCACGTGCGGGCTTTCTTCGTGCACGGACAGGACGCGCACGTCGCGAAACCCCGCCCAGGCCGGCGGTGCTTCCGGCACGTTGGCCAGACCGGCGTTTCCCTCGCGTCCGGGTCCGGCCTTCAACAAGGCTTCGAAGGAACCGCGCCAACCTTCGCTCAGGCCGCGCATGCCCACCGCATGGCGCAGTTTTTCCTCCGACCGTTCCGGCAGGTAGAGCAGGGCATCGACCTCGGCCACGCTCATGCCGTCGCCGCGTGTTTCCAGGACGATGGCGTCGCCTTCGCTCACCACGCCCTCTTCGAGCACCCTGCAATAGAACCCGGGCCTTCGGTGCGCCACCAGCAACGACGGCATCCGCGGTTCGGAGAGACGGATTCCCACGCGGTAGCAAGTGACCCTTGGCTGGGTCACCTCGAACAGCGCACCGCCGATCCGGTATCGATCGCCTATCCAGACTTCATCATCGGCAAGGCCGTCGATGGTGAGGTTTTCGCCGAACTGACCATAGCCGCTCAGCGTGCGTCCGAGGACCGTCTCCCAGTATCGGTACGACTGCACCTGGTAGACCATGACCGCGCGGTGTTCGCCACCATGGCCCGCGAGATCTCCCTGGCCATCGCCGTCCAGGTTCAGGTGTCGCGCCATCACCGGGCCCTCGACCGGTTGCTTGAAGACAGCCGTTCGCACGGTTCGCCCTTGCCACTCGATGTCTTGTGGCAGCCCCACGTTGACGGATACCAGCACGGGCATGGCTCATCTCCTGGACGCGCGCGGTCCCCGGAGCATAGTCCTGTTCGACGATGGAAACCTCGTCTCAGAGAATGTTTTTCACGTGCGATCGTGAAGGCGTGAACAGTCAAAAATCACAGGGTGCGACAAGGTTTTCCAAGGAACAGGGCGTAGCGTGTGCTTTGCGTATCCGAGGAACCCGTCATGTCCACCATCACACCGCCTTCCACCCGTGCATCGGCGCTGGTGACGCACCATCGGTTCGCCACCATCGATGGGCTGAAGATCTTCTACCGCGAGGCGGGTCCCGTGGACGCCCCCACCGTGCTCCTCCTCCATGGATTCCCCACCTCGTCGCATATGTTCCGGCACCTGATCCCGGCGTTGGCCGATCGCTACCACGTGATCGCGCCGGACTATCCCGGCTACGGCCAGAGCGACATGCCCGATCCCGCGACGTACGACTACACGTTCGACGCGTTTGGCAACATCGTCGGGCAGTTGTTGGATGGCCTGGGCATAACGAAGTACGCGATGTACGTGATGGACTATGGCGCTCCTGTCGGTTGGCGCTTGTTCCTCAAATCACCGGAGAGCCTGACGGCGCTCATCGTGCAGAACGGCAATGCCTACGACGAGGGATTGACCCGTTTCTGGGATCCGATCAAGACCTACTGGAACGACGACAGCAAGCGGAACAGGGACGCGTTGCGCTGGCTCGTCGACCTCGACACGACGAAATTCCAGTACCTGGACGGCGTGGACGATCCCACGCGCATCTCGCCCGACAACTGGGTCCACGACCAAGCGTTGCTCGACCGGCCGAAGAATGTCGAAGTACAGATGGACGTGATGTACGACTACCGTACGAACGTGCCGTTGTATCCCGCCGTGCAGGCGCTCTTCCGCAAGCACCAGCCGCCGACGCTCATCGTATGGGGTGAACGCGACACGATCTTCCCGGCCGAGGGCGCCCATCCCTATAAACGCGACCTCACGGACCTGGAATTCCACCTGTTTCCGACCGGCCACTTCGCACTAGAGGACCGGTCCGACGAGATGGTGCCGTTGATCCGGGATTTCCTCGACAGGAAGCTTCCGGGCTGATCGTTCGGAAGTTCACCCGCGGTAGCGAAGCGCATCCACGAGCAGCGTGAGCGCGGGTGAAGCCTGGCGCCGGTTCGGGTAATACAGGTGGTATCCCGGAAAGGGATCGCACCAGCTATCCAGCACCCGAATGAGCCGGCCCTCGTGGATGTCGTCGAGAACGACATCGTCCGGCAACCATGCCAGCCCCAAGCCGGCCAGTGCCGCACGGCGGATCTGGCTGAGGGTGTTGAGGACGATCTGTCCTTCCACGCGCACCTTCACCTCGCGTCCGTTCTTCTCGAATTCCCACGGGTACAGTCCGCCGTACGTCGGCAGCCGCAAGTTGATGCAGTTGTGTCCCGTGAGGTCCTGGGGTGTCTTCGGCCGCTTGCGGTTCGCGAAATAGGAGGGCGTGCCGACCACGGCCATGCGCATCTCCGGGCCGATCCGCACGGCGATCATGTCCTTGGCCAGATGTTCGCCCAGACGGATGCCGATGTCGTAGCGCTCCGCCACGATGTCCACCAGGCCGTAGTCGACGGTGACCTCGACGTTGATGTCCGGGTACTTCGGCAGGAAGGTTTCCAGCGCCGGCCAGATGATGGTGTCGGCGGCATGTTCGGCCGTGGTGATGCGGACGGTCCCGGCCGGCCGTTCACGCAGTTCACCCAGTGCCTCGATCTCCGCTTCGATCTCCTCGAAGCGGGGGCCGACGGTACTGATGAGGCGTTCGCCCGCTTCGGTGGGCGACACGCTGCGCGTGGTCCGCGTGAGCAGGCGAACGCCGAGGCGTGCCTCGAGTGCGCGCATGGTGTGGCTAAGCGCCGATTGCGAGGTGCCCAGCTTCGCCGCGGCCCGCGTGAAGCTCTTCTCCCGGGCCACGGCGAGGAAGGCCATCATGTCGTAGATGTCTTTGCGCATAAGTCATGAACGCCCCGCATGAGTCCCTGTCGATCCTACCAGCGGGGCGTTCGCTTCAACGGCCGATGGTGGCCATGAGGTGGGGCGGATAGCGCTCGCCCTGGATGGCGATGGCCGCGGCGGCCTTTTCGATCCGCTCCAGGTCGGCGAAGGTGAGTTCGAGGTCCGCCGCCGCCAGGTTCTCCTCCAGGCGATGCAGCTTGGTGGTGCCGGGAATGGGGACGATCCACGGTTTCCTCGCCAACAGCCAGGCGAGGGCGATCTGCGCCGGCGTGGCGTTCCGGTCGTCGGCCAACGTCTTCAGGAGGTCCACCAGGGCCTCGTTGGCGGCCATCGCTTCCGGGGAGAAACGAGGGAGGTTCTTGCGGAAGTCGTCGTCGCCGAACGTCGTGTCCTTGCTCATGGCGCCGGTGAGGAATCCCCTGCCCAGCGGGCTGTATGCCACCAGTCCGATGCCGAGTTCCTCGCAGGCATCGAGGATGCCGTTCGTCTCGACGCTGCGGGTCCACAGTGAATACTCATTCTGCAAGGCCGTCACCGGCTGCACGGCGTGCGCGCGGCGAACGGTCTGCGCGCCTGCTTCGGACAGGCCGAAATGGCGGACCTTTCCTTCCCGGATGAGATCCTTCACGGCGCCCGCGACGTCCTCGATGGGAACGTTCGGGTCCACGCGGTGCTGGTAGAGAAGGTCGATCGTCTCGATGCCGAGGCGATCGAGCGAGGCCTCGGCGACCTCGCGAATATGTTCGGGCCGGCTGTCCAGCCCGGTCGGCTTACCGGTCGCGCGGTCGATGGCGAAGCCGAACTTCGTGGCGATCACCACCCGGTCGCGCACCGGTGCGAGCGCCTTGCCGACGATCTCCTCGTTCGTGAAGGGACCGTACACTTCGGCGGTGTCGAAGAAGGTGACACCGCGGTCGACGGCATCCCGGACCAGCCGGATCGATGCCTCGTTGCCGAGGGCTTGGCCGTAGCTGGAGTTGAGGCCCATGCAACCGAAGCCGATGGCCGATACGTCGAGACCGCTTTTACCAAGGCTGCGCTTTTTCATCGGGGATTCCTCACGGGTTAGCTGAGCCAGCCATCGTACGGCGGTGCGTCTCTGCGATTAATCCCAATAAAGCGCTTGCTCTTATCCTTTTCATTCATGAATGGGCTCGCTTGCCGGTCTATCGTCCATGTCATATGTTCACGTCTTCCGGAACCAGCGGACGCGCATGCCGATCTTCGAGACGATCCTGGGCCTGCTTCTCGGCGCTTCGCTCCTGTCGATGCTCGCGCAGCGGATCAACGTGCCTTATCCGACGCTCCTTGCCGTCGGTGGGGCACTGGTCGCGTTCCTGCCGGGGATGCCGCGCCTGGATCTCCCGCCCAAGTTGATCCTCGCGCTCTTCGTCGCCCCCGTCCTGCTCGACGCGGCGCACGACGCGTCGTTGCGTGACCTGCGCGAGAACTGGGCGCCGATCCTCTCGCTGGTGATGGTAGCCGTCGGACTGACGACCGTTGCTGTCGCTGTCGCTGCCCGCTACTTCGTTCCCGAGATGCCATGGGCTGCCGCCGTCGCGCTCGGGGCGTTATTGGCACCGCCCGACGCGGTGGCGGCCCTGGCCGTGCTGCGCCAGGTGGAACCGCCTCACCGCATCCGCAACATCCTCGAAGGCGAGAGCCTGCTCAACGACGCGTCGTCACTGCTGATCTACAAGCTGGCGGTCGGTGCCGTGGCGGCGGGAAGTTTCAGTGTCGGGAAGGCGATTCCCGCCTTCGGCCTGGTCGTCGTCGGCAGCGTCGTCGCCGGATGGCTGCTGGCGAAACTGACGGGCTTGCTCACCGTCCGGATGACGGATGCTCCCGCCGCGATCATCGTGCAGTTCGTCACGACCTTCGGTGTGTGGCTGCTTGCCGAACACCTTGGCCTGTCCGGCGTGGTGACGATCGTCGTGTTCGCCATCACGGCCGCGCGCCGCTCCACGGAAGCCATGCCTCCCTCCGTTCGCATACCGTCGTTCGCCACGTGGGAGTCGATCACCTTCGTGCTCAACGTGATGGCCTTCACGCTGATCGGCCTTCACGTGTTGCCGATCATCGAGGGACTCCGCGGTCATGACCAACTGGGCCAGCTCGGCGCCGCCCTCGCGATCCTGGCGGTGGTCGTCGTCGTGCGCCTGGCATGGGTCCTGCTCTATGGATTCGCGCGGAGGCAGACCCAGCGCGCAGGCCAAGGTGACGATTCCGTCGAAAGCCGCGCGCAGACCTTCAAGAGCGGCTTGATGGTGGGCTGGTCGGGCATGCGCGGCATCGTCACCCTGGCCGCGGCGCTGGCGATTCCCAGGGATTTCCCGCAGCGCGATTTCATCCTGCTGACCGCGTTCACCGTGGTGCTGGGTACGCTCCTGGTGCAAGGCCTGACCCTGCAGCCGTTGCTCCTGCTGTTGCGCCTGCCCAAGGATGGCAAGGTGGCGCGCGAGATCGCCCTCGCACGCGTCGCGACACTCAAGGCGGCCATCGCGCATCTCGACAACGATCCCAGCGACGCCGCACGGCGGCTCGGCCACGAATACCGGGCGGCGCTCGAAGCGGTGGAGAAGGGAAGGGACCCGAGGCACTCCCGGGAGAACGTCCTGCGCCAGGAATTGATGCCATGTACGCGGCAGGCACTCGATGAGTTGCGTGACAGCGGACGCATCGGCGACGAAGCGTATCGCGCCGTCGAACAGGAACTCGACTGGCTGGAACTGAGTTCGCGTCCGGTCTAGCCGCCGGGTACACTTCGCGGATTCGTCTCCCCGGACTCCCCCCATGGCTTCCCGTTTCTTCAAGGCGGCGCTCGTCCTCGGCCTTTTGTCGGCCATCGGGCCATTCGCGATCGACATGTATCTCCCGGCATTGCCGTCGATCGGTACCAGCCTGCATGCCGACGTCGGTACCGTCCAGCTCAGCCTGATGGTGTTCTTCATGTCCATGGGCGTGGGCCAGCTCATCTACGGGCCGTTGTCGGACATGTTCGGACGCAAGCGTCCGATCTACGTCGGCTTGTGCATCTTCGCGCTCGGCAGCATCGGTTGCGCGCTGGCACCGGATATCCACACGCTGATCGTATGCCGCTTCATCCAGGGCCTGGGCGCCTGTGCCGGCATGGTCGTTCCGCGGGCGATCGTGCGCGACATGCATACCGGTAACGATGCCGCGCGACTGATGTCGCTGCTGATGCTGATCTTCAGCGTCTCGCCGATCCTGGCTCCGCTGACCGGCAGCCTGGTGATCGAGCTGGCCAGCTGGCGTGGCGTGTTCTGGGTCGTCACCGGTGCAGCCGTCCTGGGACTGATCATGGTCTCCACCGTGCTCAAGGAGACACGGCCGGCCCACCTGCGCTTGAACAGCACGGTCGGCTCCGCATTGGCGGGGTACGCCACGCTGCTGCGTGACCGTCACTTCCTCGGCGTCGTCTTCATCGGTTCGTTCGGCGTGTCGAGTTTCTTCGCCTATCTCGCCAATTCGTCCTTCGTGTTGATCAACCACTACGGCCTGACGCCGACCCAGTACAGCCTGGCGTTCTCGGTGAACGCTGTTTCGTTCATCGGTGCCTCGCAGTTCACCGGCCGCCTGGGCAGCCGCTACGGCTTGAAGCGGGTGGTGAAGACGGCCGTCGTCGGTTACGCGGCGACGATGGTCCTGCTCGCGGCCATCACCGCGGCAGGCGTGGACAAGCTCGCCGTGCTGATGGTGATGCTGGTGATCGGCTACGGCTTCCTCGGACTGGTCATCCCCAGTTCGGCGGTCATCGCGCTGGAGGAACATGGCGCCATCGCCGGTACCGCCTCCGCGCTGATGGGAACCCTGCAGTTCGGCACGGGCGCGTTGGTGATCGCGCTGCTGGGACGCTTCATCGACGGCACGTCGCTGCCCATGGTCGCCGGCATCGCCGCCTGCGCCGTGATCTCGTTCACTTTCGCACGGGTGACGCTGCGTTACCGGACGGTCGTGCCGACGGCATAGCCAGCGGAATGAACGAGGCAGGCGTGCCATCCATGCTGGCGCCGGCTGGCCGCTAGCTAGCGACATACCGTACGGCTAATCTGTACCCATGCGCGCCAAGCCCAATGCCCAGCCCAACCAGAGCCTGATCGACGGCATTCTCACGTTGCAGGCGCTCGCTTCGGCGCCCGAGCCGGTGGGTTGCCGTGAACTCGCCCGGCAACTCGGCGCCGATACCACCCGGGTGAACCGGCTGCTGAAGACGCTCGCTTATATGGGCATCGTGCGGCAGACCTCGAACCGCAAGTACGCCCCCGGTCCGGGCATGCACGTGTTGGCGGCGCAAAGCCTGTTCGCCTCGGGACTCATCCGCCGGGCCTTGCCGGAACTGGAACGGCTACGCCGCTTCGGCCATACCGTGGCGATGGGCGTGCTGTGGAACGATAGCGTCAGCTACCTGTTCCATGCGCCACCGGGTATCGAAGCCGCGCGCGGCCTCGGGCGTATCGGCGTGCTTCCGGCGACCACCAGCGGCATCGGCATCGTGCTCCTGTCGCAGTTGCCCGATGAGGAAGTCCGCGAGTTGTATGCGGACCGGGCGATTCCGATGTTCCCGGAAGGCATCGACAGCTTGCTTGCCACGCTGGCGGTGACGCGGGCACAGGGCTATGCGCGTGTGCACGTCGCCGACGATCGCGATCATCACATCGTCGCCGTGGCGACCGGGGCGCCTGTGGTCGCGGGCCTGGCGATGTCCGGCTGGATTCCCGAATCCGCCACGGCCGAACTGGTCGAAGCGTTGCGCGCCGCCGCGCTGGAAATCGCCTGATACCTTCGCTGCGATGCAGATTGACCTGTTGCTATTTTAGTAATACGTTCGCCCGGTCGTCGTAGGGGGTACAGGCATGGCGGGAAACGAGGGAGGCGCACGGCCGGGGCGGTTGCGCTGGGCGCTGCTGGCACTCCTTTTCGTTTCGACGGTCATCAACTACCTCGATCGACAGGCGCTTTCGATCCTGGCCACCACCATCCAGGTGGACCTCGGCGTCACCGATGCAGCCTACGCGCATATCGTGCAGGCCTTCCTGCTCGCCTATACCGTCGCCTATCTCCTCGCCGGAAGGATCACCGACTGGCTCGGCTCCCGCATGGCGCTCGCGCTCTTCGTGGCATGGTGGTCGGTGGCCAACCTCATGACCGGCATGGCCCGCAGTGCGTTCGAACTCGGTGCCGCGCGTTTCGCGCTGGGGCTCGGCGAACCCGGCAATTACACCGTCGGTTCCAAGGTGGTGTCGGAGCGTTTCCCGCCGGCGGAACGCGGGCTGGCATTCGGCATCTACACGGCGGGAGCGATGGTGGGCGCGACGCTGGCCCCGCCGTTGATCGGCGGTGTCGCCATGATCTACGGCTGGCGTGCCGCGTTCGTCGTGACAGGCGTGGCGGGGCTGCTCTGGCTGGCCGCGTGGTTGTGGATCCATCCGCGCGAAGCGCGTGCCGTGAAGGTGCCGGACGTGGCGGGCGAAGGTGTCCTGTGGGGACGGCTGTTGCGTGACCGCACGTTGTGGTTGCTGGTGCTTTCGCGCGCCGTCGCTGATCCGGTCTGGTACTTCTATCTCTTCTGGTTCCCCAAGTACCTCAACGACGTCCGGGGCATGTCGCTCGCCGCCGTCGCCTCGATGGCCTGGGTGGTCTATCTCGCGGCGGACGTCGGCAGCGTGGGCGGTGGCGCGATCTCCAGTGCCCTGGTCAAGCGAGGCATCGCACCGGCACGCAGCCGCCTGATCGCCATGGCGGGAGCCGCGTCGCTGGCCCCCATTGGGATCTTCGCCACCTTCCATCCCGCGTTGCCCATTCTGTTCGCCATCGGCTCGGCGGTGGCCTTCGCCCACCTCGTGTTCCAGATCAACATCAGCACGCTGGTCGTGGATCTCTACGGCAGCCGCAACATCGCCACGGTGTTCGGCATCATCGGTGCCGGTAGCGCCCTGGGCGGCATGCTGTCCGCACAAGTAGTGGGCAGCCTGGTTTCGAGCGGACGGTTCGACGTGAGCTTCGTGGCCATGTCGGTATTGCATCCGCTGGCTTTCGGCGTCGCCTGGCTGGGCGTGAAACTGGCGCCGCGCTCGCGGATGATCGCGGACGCGGCGTTGCCTCAGTAAACGCGTTCGGCGTGATCCCAGAAACGCTTGCCCGGCCGGGCCCCGAGTCCCGGCCCGGTCGGCAGGCTGTAGCTGCCGTCGGCATAACCCATGTCGGTTTCGAGCAGTTCCAGCGATCGCGAGAACACCGAATGTTGCCATTCGTGCCGCCACAGGCCCGGCAGCGTCACCGACGCATGCAGGCTGGCGGCGAGGAAGAGGCCGGCGCCGATCGTGGCATGGGGCGCCGTGGCGACACCGCGGGCCTCGGCCAGCCGGTTGATGCGAAGGAACTGCGTGATGCCGGTATGGCCCATCTCGGGCTGGATGAAGGCGACCGCGTGCGGGCCCAGGCGCAGGCGAGCCTCGTATTCGGTGTACCACTCCTCGCCGGCCGCGATCGGCGTGGGTGAGCGCTCCGCCAGCCATGCGAGTCCGTCCACGTCTTCCGGCTTCACCGGCGCCTCGACGAAATAGGGCCGGTGCACGGCCATGTGTTCGATGAGCGCGAGCGCTTCCTCCGGAGAGAACTTCCAGTGCAGGTCGACCATGAGCAGCGCGCCGTCACCCAGGGCCTCGCGTAGCGCGGCGACTTCCTCGGCGATGCCTTCGCTGCTCACCACCGCGTGGATCTTGAATGCGTCGTGGCCTTGCGCCTGGAAGCGGCGGGCCATTTCCACGCGGCCTTCCAGCGTGGCGGCGGGAAGACCGGAGAGGTACCCCGTCACGCGCTCCCGCTGCCGGTCGCCGAGCATGCGCCACAGCGGCACGCCATGGCGGCGCGCGCGCAGGTCCCACAGCGCGATGTCCAGCGCGGTGATCGCATCGACGTGGAAACCGGACGAGCAACCGCGGACGCGCATCAGGCCGTAGAGATCGTCCCAGATACGCTCGACATCTTCCGGATCGCGCCCCAGCAGTTCCGGCACGAGCAGGTCGTCGATGATTTCCGCCGTGGCCCGTGGCGCGCAGATGCCGTACGTCTCGCCCCAGCCTTCGCTGCCATCCGAGCAGGTGATACGAACGGCGAGGGACCGGTCCACCGAGGGGTAGATCGTCCCGTTGCCCTTGCGAACCACGTATCCGCGCGCGTTGACCCGCTCGCCCGGGCCCAGCGGCCCCAGGTACGGCGTGTCGCGCGGCACGGTGACGATGAAGGTTTCGACCTTGGCGACGGTGGCGGTCATGGGGACATTCTCGCGCGGTCGGCCGGGGTGGCGTCCAGTGGCAGCAGGTCCGCGATGCGGGCGAGCAGGGCGTCGAGCTCTCGTTGGTCCCATGCATCGAGCGCGGGGCCAGGCGCGCGGACATGGTCGCTGCCGATCAAGCCCCGGCGCAGCAGCACGGCCTTCGTCAGCCGCCAGCGAAACACCGCCTGCATGCTCAGCAAGGGCAGCGTACGTTCGAAGAGGTCGCGCGCGCCGTCGATATCGCCACGAGCATGACGGGCGAGCATCTCGACGTGGACTTCGGTCACCTCGCAGGCCGGCATCGTACCGGTGGCGCCACGCTGCAATTCGTCGATGACGTAGCGTGCCCCGGCTCCGCCGAAGACGGCGTCCACGCTCGTGCCTGCCTCGGCGGCGAGCGCCGTGATGCGATGCCCCGAGGGCTGGGTTTCCTCCTTGACGTAACGGATGCCCTCGACGGCACGGGCGAGGGCCGCGACCTGTGCGACGGCGAGGCCCACACCCATCGGCGCGGGTGCGTTCTGCAACATGATGGGAATACCGGATGCGGTATGGATGGCATTGAAATAACGCGCCATGGCCTCGGTATCGCCAGCATGCTCGTGTGGCGTGAGGATCATCGAAGCGACGGCGCCGGCCTCCGCGCCGGCGGTGGCGAGGCGTGCGGCGATGTTCGCATCGGGATGGCTCGCACCGACGACGAAAGGCGCGCGACCGCCGATCCACTCACCCAGGCAGGCCGTGATCTCGAACCGCTCGTCCACGGAGAGCATGTCGTACTCGCTGGCGAGGCCCGGAAAGACGACACCGGCGGCACCGGCGGCGAGGATGTATTCGAGCACGTTGCGCGTGCCGGGGAGATCGACGTCGCCCGTCGCGGTGAAGATCGTCGGAAGGATCGGAAAGACACCGGCCAGGTTCGTCATTGCGTGGATTCCTCGAAGGCATGGGATAGCGAGTGGCCGTTGCGCCAGGAGCGGAACGTGTTGCTTTGCAGCAGCTTTTTCCTTGTGCGGCTGCCCTTGCAACGCCATCTATATTGCTATAATAGTTACAACATGCCAAGCGAAAAACGCGATGGCAGACGGCGGTAACCAGCACCATTCGTGAGAGCCTCGGGGGAGGAAACACCATGCATCTTGCTCGCCGCACCATCCTGTCGACCTTCATCGCACAGGCGCTTCTCGCTTCCGTTCCCGCCGTTGCGCAAACGACCAGTGCAGCCGGCACGACACAAGACCAGACGCCACAGAACCAGGGTCCCGTCACGCTCGAAGGCGTCACCGTTTCAGGCATCCGCCAAAGCCTCGAGAAATCGCGCGACCTCAAGCGCGACTCCGCGCAGATCGTCGATGCGATCGTGGCCGACGATATCGGCAAGCTCCCCGATACGAACGTCGCCGAATCGCTGGGCCGCGTGGCGGGCGTGCAATTGGAGCGCGGCATGGGCGAGGGCAGCAGCATCCTCGTGCGTGGCCTCAGCCAGAACGTGTACCTGTACAACGGCCGCGAGATCTTCGACGCGACCGGCCGAGGCGGCAATGGCCTCGACCAGCTCGGCAGTTCGACTTATGGCCTGCTGACGCTGGTGCCGTCCGAACTCATTTCGCGGCTCTCCGTGACCAAGCTGGCCAGCGCGGACCAGGTGGCCGGCGCGCTCGGCGGCATCATCGACATCGAAACCCGCATGCCGCTGAACGCGGATGGCGACCAGAACGTCGTCAGCGTGTCGGGTACCTACAGCAAGTTGGCCAAGAAGGGCGGTGGCGAGGGCTTCGCCTTGCTTTCGGGCCGCACCAAGGACGAGCGGCTGGGCGCCATGATCGCGGCGACGTACAGCAAGAAGACGGTCGTTCAGCAGGGTCTGGACACCTTCTCCGGCTACGCGTCGTTCAAGGACAACTCGGTGACGCCGGCGATCACGCGCTACGGCAGCACCGACATGCGTGCGCAGAACATCAGCGACGACCGCACGAAGAAGGGCGTCAGCGCGATCCTGCAGTGGCGTCCGGCACCGGGCGTGGAGATCGTGGCGGACACTTTCTATTCGAAACAGACCGCCGATCGCGACCGCTATTGGCTGGCCTTCAATCCCAGTGCCGGCCTGAGCAATGCCGTGTACTCGCGGAACGACATCCTGGTGGCCGGCCGTTCCACCAGTCCCATCCAGGCCAATACCGAGATAGCCGACATCGACGCCGATGTCTGGTCCACGGCGCTGCGCGGCAGCTTCCACGCAAGCGACAGCCTCGACGGTTCGGCGGAGGTCTCCTTCGACCGCTCGAAGGCGGAGTACCACCAGAACTACATGCGGCTCCAACCCATGGCCGGTATCAACTCGGTCATCGACTACGACCTGCGTTCCGGCGATTTCGGCAGTTTCAACGTGGGCGGGGTGAACCTCACCGATCCTTCGCAGATGCGCATGTCGATCCTGTTCGACAACGACTACCGGGCGAAGACCGACGCACCCGCCGCGCGTACCGACTGGACATGGAACTTCGATTCGGACCATTGGCGCTCCCTGGCCTTCGGTGCCCGCTTCACGAAGGTCAAGAGCGAGCAGGACCCGTTGCGCGCGGATATCCGTCCCACCAACGGCATACCGGCGAGCGCGCTGGGCGACTTCCTTCGCGTCTACAGCAACGACGATTTCATGAAGGGTGAGTTCGACGGCTTGCCACGCAGCTTCCTCGGCAGCTATCGGAGTGTGTTCACCGGTTGCTCGGCCTTCACGGACTTTCCGTCGATCAGCCAGAACGCGCAATGCCTGGACGGCCGCAACAACTCGCTGGCGTATGCCGGCACCTTCAGCATCGACGAGCAGTTCACCGAGGCCTATTCGAAAGTGGATTGGGGCTTCGATGCCGGCAATATGCCGGTCTCGGGCAACATCGGCATACGCTACGTGCAGCGCGAGCTTGATTCGAAGGGCAACCTGTTATCCGGCGCGGGTGCTCCCATTCCCACCGACTACCGCAGCACGGAACGCGAATGGCTGCCTTCGGCGGTGGCCAAGTGGGAGATCACGGACAAGCTGGTGTTGCGCGGCGGCGCGGCACGCGTGGTGGCCTTCCCCAACACCGAAGACCTCAACAACGGCGTCTCGCTCAACAACAACGCGGTGTTCGACAACGGCGTGCAGATCACGCCGGGCACGGGCAGCGGTGGCGCACCCGCGTTGAAGCCGTTCAAGGCCGACCAGTACGACCTGTCGCTGGAGTACTACTACAACGACTCCGGGCTGCTCTCCGCCGGCGTGTTCTACAAGGACATCTCGACCTTCATCGTGCAGCAGCAGAGCGCGGAGAATTACGGCGGCGTGAATTTCTTCATCAACCGCAAGGTCAACGGCGACCAGGCCACGGTGAAGGGGGCGGAAGTGCTGGCCCAGGTGCCGTTCACCTTCCTGCCTGCGCCGTTCGACGGGTTCGGCATGGTGGCCACCTATACCTATATCGATTCCACCACGCCGATCAAGGACGTGACGGGCGCCTCGATGACGTTCCCGGGCCTGTCGAAGAACAACGCCAACCTCATCCTGTATTACGAAACGGGCCCCTTCAGCGCCCGCGTGGCCTATAACTGGCGCGACGAGTACCTGGTGGGCCTGTCCGCCGCGGCGACCGGCATCTACAACGATCGTTACAAGGACCTGGCGGCGTCGGTGAGCTATGACTTCACCGACAAGCTGTCGATGCAGTTGCAGGCGACCAATCTCCTCGACAGCAAGCAACGCACCTATGACGGGAGCCGCGAAGGGCTCCGCACCAACGTGGTATATGGCCGTAACTATATGGCCACGCTGACCTGGCGCTTCTGATGGCGACCGGCATGCGCAACGGGGGAGAGGGCGGTTGAACGGCAAGACATGGGCGGGACGCGCGGCGATCGTGACGGGGGCGGCAAGCGGGATAGGCGCGGCGGTCGCTCGCCGGTTGAGCGACGAGGGAGCCGTGGTGACGGGCATGGACCTGGGGCCATCGCTGGACGTGGCGCTGTCGTTGAGCGTCGACCTGCGCAATGACGGCGCCGTGTCCGAGGCGGTAGACACCGCCGCCGCAGCGCATGGGCCGGCGACTGTCCTTGTCCATTGCGCGGGGATCAGTCCACCGGGGTCGATCCTCGAATCGGACGATGCGCTCTATCTCGAAACCTACGACGTGAACGTGTTGTCGGCGGTGCGCCTTTTCCGCCACTGCGTGCCCGGCATGCGCGCGGCCGGTGGCGGAGCGGTGGTGCTGACGTCGTCGATCAATGCGCGCTTCGCCACGCCGACCCTTGCCGCCTATGCGGCCAGCAAGGCGGCGCTGGAGTCGCTGGTGCGCACGGCGGCGCTGGAGTTCGCTCCATGGCAGGTCCGGGTCAATGCCGTCGCTCCCGCATCGATCGATACCCCGATGCTGCAGGCGTCGTTCGCTCGCGAATCCGACCCGCCCGCCGCGCGCCTTCGAAACATCGATCGCCACCCTCTGGGCCGGTTGGGGACGCCGGACGACGTGGCGGAGCTCGTCCTGTTCCTGGCGGGCGAGGGTGGCGCCTGGCTTACGGGTGGCGTCTTCCCGATCGACGGCGGCGCGTCCGTGACGCGTCGCTGAGGGGACCGGATGGAAAACGACTTCATAGCGATCAATTGGGGCAGCTCAAATTTCAGGGCTTACCTTCTCGACCATGCCGGTGACGTCCGGGATGCCTTCGCCGAGCCGGCGGGCATCGCCTCGCTCGATCGTCCGGGCATGATCGCGCAGATTGAGCGCTTGCTGCGGCGCTGGCCCGATGCGCACCGGATATATGCGTGCGGCATGGTGGGTTCGAACGTGGGCTGGGCCGATGCGGGCTATGTCGAATGCCCGATCGGATTGGACGGCCTGGCGACAAACCTGCATGAGGCAGCGATCGCCGGACGCGTGATGCACATCGTGCCGGGGCTGGCCTGTCGCCGGGCGAGCGATGGCGCGCCGGACATCATGCGCGGCGAGGAGACGGAACTGTTCGGTCTTCTCCGCGCAGGCAAGTTGCCCCGCGACGGCATCGTGGCGCTGCCGGGTACGCACGGCAAGTGGGTACGCATCGCCGGTGGCCGTGTCATGGAATTCATGACGGCGATGTCCGGGGAAATGTTCGACCGGCTCACGGCGGCAGGCATGCTCGCCTCCGTGGTCGCGGCACCCGCCGCCATCGGCACCGCGTTCACGATGGGAGCCAGGGCCGGTGCGGACCGTTTGCTCGGCCTCGGAACGCAGCTTTTTGGAGTCAGGGCGAAAGTGATCCGGCAGGATCTCGCACGTGACGACGCGGCGTCGTATTTGCGTGGCGTGTTGATCGGGTCGGAAATCGCCGATGCCCTCGCGCTTTATCCGGCGGTCGCCGACGACGTCGTCACCCTGGTGGGTGCGGCACCGGTCTGCGCGTTGTATGCGGAAGCGCTACGAGACCGGGGAATACGTTCGGTCACCGTCGACGCCGCCGATGCGACGGCACGCGGCTTCGCCGCCCTGCACGCGGCGAGCTGGGGAACACCGGCATGAGCAAGGTTCGTCTCGTGGCGCATCCCGCGGCGCTCGTCGGGGAATCCGTGCGGATGGACGGACACGATGTGCTCATGCTCGATCCACCCAATCGCCGCCTCCTGCGCTGGTCGACGGTGGACGGAAGCCTGCGCGATACCCTGCTATCGATACCGATATGGTCGCTGGGCATGCTGCCTGACGGCTCATGGGCAGGTGCGGGTGAAGAAGGTTTCTGCCTGATCGACGTGCGGACCGGGGCCATCACCGCCGGTCCTCCCGCGCCGCTTGGCCCCGGTTGCCGCTTCAATGACATGACGGTGGATGCGTGTGGCGGCCTCTGGGTCGGTTCGATGCATCGTGGATTGCTGTCGGGCAAGGGCGGCCTCTACTACGCCCCTCGTCTGGACGCGCCCGTGATGCAGGTCGCCGATGGCCTGGGCGTCGCCAATGGCATGGCCTTTACCGATGGCGGCGCGACGTTGCTGGTAGTCGACACGCTGAGCCGTACCTTGCTCGCCTATGCGCGATCGGGAGATGCCGCGACTCTTCAGGAACCCGTCGTGGTGACGGATTTCCTCGGTGTACCGGGAAAGCCCGACGGCATGACGATCGCGCCGGATGGCGCGGTATGGGTCGCCATGTGGGGTGGTGGCTGCATCGTCCGGCTTGCCGGGAATGGGGCCGTGGAACAGATGGTGTCGATACCCGCGCCGCACGTCGGCAGCCTCGCGTTCGCGTCGGACGGCCATGCGTATGTATCGTCATCGAGGGCGAGGCTGTCCGAGGCCGTGTTGCAGGCGAATCCGGATTCGGGTGGGCTGTTCCGCGTCAGCCCATGACGTTCGATGGCCCAGGGCTAACCTCCTGAGCGTCGCTTCGTCGTTGCACGTCCGCCCGCTGACGTAGCAGGGACGCACGTGCCGCCACTACCCGCGCAGCAGTTCTCGGTCAGGTAATCGACCAGTTCGTCGATCGCCGATATCACCGGCGCGTAATAGATGAAACGGCCGCTCTGGCGGCTGGTGACGAGGCCGGCGTGCAGCAATTCCTTCAGGTGAAACGACAGCGTCGCATTGGCCAGGCCCAGGCGCTCGCCGATCGCGCCCACCGGCAGGCCTTCCGGACCTTGCTCCACGAGCAAGCGGAAAATCGCCAGTCGCGATTCCTGGGCGAGGGCGGAAAGCACCTTGATGGTGTCGGCGGTTTTCATGGTGGATGAGTGTAACAAAGGGTGCTTGGCGTCACGTCACGGACAGCCGCAAGGCGAGGGTCGCGAGGGTGACCAACAGGATCGGTAGCGTCAGCACCAGCCCGACCTTGCAGTAATAGCCCCAGGTGATCGTCATTCCCTTGCGTGCCAGCACGTGCAGCCAGAGCAGGGTGGCGAGCGAGCCAATCGGAGTGATCTTCGGGCCGAGGTCACTGCCGATGACGTTCGCATAAATCATGGCCTCCCTGACCGCGCCCGTCGCCGTAGTGCCGTCGATGGACAAGGCACCCACTAGCACCGTGGGCATGTTGTTCATCATCGAGGACAGGATCGCGCTCAGGAAGCCGGTGCCGAGAGCCGCGCCCCAGACGCCATGTTCGGCAAATCGGTCGAGCAGGGCGGAGAGGTAGGCCGTGAACCCGGCGTTGCGCAATCCGTACACGACCAGGTACATCCCCAGCGAGAAGAGGACGATCTGCCAGGGCGCGCCGTGCAGCACCTTCCGCGTATCGATGTGGCGCCCGCGCGCCGCCACGACGAACAGCACGATTGCGCCGGCCTCGGCCACCGCGCTCACCGGAACCCCGAGCGGCTCCAGACCGAAAAATCCCACCAGCAACAGGGCCAGCACTCCCCAGCCGATGTTGAACGTCGCGCGGTCCCGAATCGCTTCGCGTGGCGCCTTGAGCAAGGCGATATCGTAGGTACGCGGGATGTCGCCGCGGAAATACAGAAGCAGCGCTCCCAGCGTGGCCGCCACGGCGATCACGGTCACCGGGACCATGACGATGGCATAGGCATTGAAACCGATCCTGAAGTAGTCGGCGGAGACGATGTTGACCAGGTTCGACACGACGAGCGGGAGACTCGCCGTGTCCGCAATGAACCCCGCCGCCATGACGAAGGCGAGCGTCGCCGCCGGACCGAAGCCCAGCGCCACCAGCATGGCCATCACGATTGGCGTGAGGATGAGCGCGGCGCCATCATTGGCGAACAACGCCGACACGGCTGCACCGAGAAGCACGATGAGCGCGAAGAGGTAACGACCTCGGCCGCCACCCCATCGGGCGACATGCAGGGCCGCCCATTCGAAAAAGCCGGCTTCGTCCAGCAGCAGGCTGATGATGATGACGGCGATGAACGTCGCTGTGGCGTTCCAGACGATATGCCAGACCACCGGGATGTCGGCGAGGTGCACCACGCCCATGCACAGCGCGGCGGCCGCCCCGGCAAGCGCGCTCCAGCCGATGCCGAGGCCACGAGGCTGCCATATGACGAGGACGAGGGTGGCGGCGAAAAGGGTGAGCGCGAGGGTCATGCGGGCCTTTACTTTGTTTCTACATTTCTAGAATGATAGAATCGTCACCATCGCGCAACCCATGGAGCTGCCGTGCACCCTGTCGATCTTCCCCACCTGACCGGCGACCTGCCGCATCCCGAGTGGGGGCGATTGGCGGTCGAAGGCGATGCCGGCCACCCGCCGCGAATCCTGCTTCTCTACGGGTCGTTGCGACCGCAGTCCTTCAGCCGGAAGCTAGCCCTCGAAGCGGAGCGCATCCTTCGCCACCTCGGTGCAGAGACCCGCGTCTTCGATCCGGCGGAACTCCCGATCCTCGACAGCGTGCCCGCCACGCATCCCAAGGTGCAGGAACTGCGCGCCTTGTCGCTGTGGTCGGAAGGGCAGGTGTGGGTCAGCCCCGAGCGGCACGGCACGATGACTGGCGTCTTCAAGAACCAGATCGACTGGCTGCCGCTGGAAGATGGCAGCGTCCGCCCTACGCAGGGCCGCACCCTCGCGGTCATGCAGGTCTGTGGAGGGTCGCAGTCGTTCAACGTCGTCAACGCGCTGCGCGTGCTCGGGCGGTGGATGCGGATGGTCACCATCCCGAACCAGTCGTCGGTCGCCAAGGCCTGGACGGAGTTCGACGACGCGGGACGGATGAAACCATCGCCGTTCTACGACCGCGTGGTCGACGTCATGGAGGAACTGATGAAATTCACGCTGATGGTCCGCGGCCGCAGCGAGTATCTTGTCGACCGTTACAGCGAGCGCAAGGGCGCTGCCGCGGCAGCGCAAGCCATCGTTTCGAGGATCTGACCATGCATGCCACCATCTACCACAATCCCGCCTGCGGCACGTCGCGCAACACGCTGGCGGTCTTGCGCCATGCCGGCATCGAACCGACCGTCATCGAATACCTGAAGAATCCGCCGGACAGGGACACGCTGTTGCGCCTGTTCGCCGATGCGGGGCTTACGCCGCGAGAGGCGGCAAGGCAGAAGGGGACGCCGTTCGCGGAGCTCGGCCTGGGCGATCCCGCCGTGGGCGACGAGGCCATCCTCGACGCCATGCTCGTCCACCCGATCCTGATCAACCGGCCTTTCGTGGTGACGGAGCTCGGCACGCGCTTGTGCCGCCCATCCGAGGTGGTGCTGGAGATCATTCCACCGCTGGCGACGCCGTTCACCAAAGAGGATGGAGAAGTTATCGGCGTGTAGCAAAAGCCCACCGGATACCGGTACCGGGTGGGAAGCGGACTGGTCCGCGATTCCGCGGCAGCGGGCAGGATTGGGGCAGTGGGGCAGGATGGGGCAAGCACCCTTCGCCGACAGGGTCGGCTTTCACTAGAGCTGTCGGCTTTCATCGGGGCCGAAGTGCGGAACGCTCCGCCTGCGGGTGATCGCAGGCGGAGACGTGGCTCGGGTTACTCGGCGATGTTCGCCTTGACGTGGTAGACGCGGCCGCCCCATCCGTCATTGGGGAACGAGTCCGATACCCGGAGGTATACGGGCTTGGAGCCGTCGGCTGCCGTAGCCAGATACGGAGTCAGGTCGATGCTGCGGTCGGCCTTGTTCGACCCGTCGGTGATCGGACGGTCTTCTTGTAATACCGTCGTCCAGTGTTCGTTGTCGCTGCTGACCTGCACCAGGAACTCGGCGTCGATGGTGAGGACCACCAGTGCCGAGGTGGTGTCGGCGGGGAAGGGGAAGCGATAGGTGAAGTGCGCA
The DNA here is from genome assembly GCF_041360655.1 of Luteibacter sp. RCC_6_2. Taxonomy (NCBI): domain Bacteria; kingdom Pseudomonadati; phylum Pseudomonadota; class Gammaproteobacteria; order Lysobacterales; family Rhodanobacteraceae; genus Luteibacter; species Luteibacter sp. RCC_6_2. Next base: position 67,615 of record NZ_JBFUPQ010000001.1, read on the forward strand.
TTGCCGTCGGCGAAGCGGTTCTGTACGCCGTTGCTTTGCGAGCCGTCGGCGTCGAACAGCCACGGGTTTTCGTCGACCGTGCCCGTATCGAAGTCGATGGCGTGGGCGATCAGCACGTCGGCCTGGGTACTGAAATGCAGGCCGGCCGCCATGACGTTGGCCGTGACCCTGTGATGACCATCGGGTGTCGAGCTCGGCACCGTGATCCGCAGCGCGCGGCTGGCTTCCACGGGGTTCGCGTTGCCGTGCGGCTGCAGTCGCACGAGGGTGCCCGATGGTGAAGCGCTCCATCCGGCAGGTGCGTCGACGGAGACGAGAGTCGTGAGTGGGAAGAATCCCGTCGCCGATAGCCCGAGGTCGATGGGTAGGATCGTGGCATCCGAGGCGGCAGGCATGACGACCGGTTGCGCCGGCGAGAGGGTGGCCGCCAGCGATGCCGAGGGTGTCGGAATCGGTATGACGCCGACCAGCGCACTGAGCGCGCTGGCCTGGGTGCGCCAGTCGAACACGTTGGGATGGTCGTCGCTGGTGGCGCCGGACCAGCGGGTGCCGAGTCGTCCGGCCGCATCGCGGTCGTTGCCCCAGATGCTCTCCGCTTGCTGACTGGCGAACGCCGCATAGCGCGCATCGCGGGTGGTATCGACGAGGTCGGTCCAGTAGCGCATGAAGATGCCCTTGAACTGCTTGCCGTTGTCGTCGCAGGTCTGGTCGGTGGCGTCGCAACGTTCCGTCAGGATGCCATCGACAACCAGCGCATCGGGGCCGATGGCGGCGTCCGCCAGTCGGCGCACGCTGGCCAGGATCTGCGGGTCTTTCGTGGCGCGCCACAGCTCCAGTCCCGCGCCGATCGCCAGGCCCTGGTTGTAGCTCCACACGGTCTGGCCGTTGTTGGTGCAGGCGTTGGTCAGGCCGTCGTTGACCAGGCCGTCCGCGTTGATCATGCCGCTACCCTGGAACCACGCCCAGGCGGTACGCGACCGGGCCAGCCACGCCGTGTCGCCCGGGATGCGGTTGTGCAGTTCGGCGGTGAGCCGTATCCATAACCCATTGGTGACGGCGTTCTTGTAGGTGCGTTCGCCGTCCCACCAGACGCCGCCGCCACACGTGCTCGTGTCCCAGTAACCGTTGACGTAGTTGGCGATGGTGACCGCCATGTCCAGGTACTTCGGATCGCGCGTCAGGTCATAGGTTTGCAGCCAAGTCAGGCCCCACCATTCGGAGTCGTCGATGGCACGGCTGGTGAAGTTGCCCAGCAGCGGATCGCCCGACAAGACGCCGGCCGGGAACACGCCCTTGTCCTTCTCGAAGGTGTTATCCAGTTGGCCGATATAGCGGCGGTCCCCTGTGCGCTGCATGTAGTCGCCGATGGTCTGCAAGGCCACCGCCGAGTTCCACCAGCTGGACGGGAACCATGCCTTTCCCGGGTCGTACGAGCCCATCAGCACGTCCGCGGCCACCCGTGCCCGGGCGACGGCCGTGGAGCCGTCGGCCCGCGCGTTCGCGGGTGGCGTCGTCACGGCCGAGGCGGAAGAAGCGGCCATGGCCGTAAAGGCGGCTGCGGCCAACAAGGTCCGGAGTTGTATGCGTACGGTGTCGATCACCGATTTCATGGTCGGAAGCGCTCCTCGTGGTTACCCCCTGACCGGAGTGTTACAGAGCCGCCCCTTCGAAATTGATAACCAGGTCAAGCGAAATGCGTCATGACCAGGCGCGGGGAGAGGAGGTCGTAACGGACCTGGAGACAGGTGCCGGCGGGCAACGCCGGGGCGAGCTGCGTCCTGAGCATGAGCCGGACGGTACGCGAGGCGGTGTCGACGTACTGGACGACGGCGGCGTCGAAGTCGAAGAAGGTGCCGACGCGCGGGAACAGGGCCTTGTAAAGGGATTCCTTGGCCGAGAAGGCGATGGTCAGGCCGAGAAGGGGATCGTCCCCGAACAAGGTGTCGAGCACGGCCTGCTCGTCCGCATCGACGACCGGGCCTCGCAATGCGACCGCGGCATCGGCGCTGACGACGTGTTCGATGTCCAATCCGATGCCGGGAACCGCGCTGGAGGACGCGACCACCGCACCCGCGATACCAGTGGTATGCGAGATGCTGCCGGTGATCGTGGCCGGCCACACGGGCTCACGCTGGTCGCCTATCCGGATGACGGTGTCGCCGTCGACGCCCAGGCTGCGCAAGGCGAGCCGGGCGGCCAGCCGGCCATGGAAAAAATCGGCTTGCCGTTTAAGGACACTGCGTGCGACGGAGTCCGGTATGGCGATGCCGTTCTCGGCGAAAAGGTCGGGATGGAAGGCTGCCGCGTCGTAGCGCAGCAAGATGCCGTGGCCCATGCCTCCCGAAGGCAGCGGCAGGGTGAAGCGCTCACCCACGCACGAGGCCGCATGCGCAAGCGATGCGGAAAATGCAGGGCCCAAGGGCGTCAGCGGCAACATGGCGCTCCTATGATGTCATGCCGGCACGGATAGTCCACAGGTCATGAGGTCGTCCCGCCATGACCAATGACACCGTTGACGGCGGCCCGGCCAAGCTTCTATCTAGTCGAACCTGGGTGGACGTGGGGAAGGGCGATGCATCTCGGAAAATGGTTGGCGGCGGCGACCATCGCCTGTTGGATTTCGTCGGCGCCGTGGCCGGCCAGCGCACAGACCTCTCCGCCTTCGCCGCCGGACCTTTCCGCGCTCGACGCCATGGTGACGAAACGGATGACCGACGCGGGCATGGTCGGCGTCGGGGCGGCGATCATCGTCGACAAGAAACTGGTATGGATGAAGGGTTATGGCTATGCCGACCGGGAGCGGGGGACGCCCTTTACACCCGCCACCGTGATGAACATCGGGTCCATCAGCAAGACGGTCACGGGCACCGCCATGATGCTGGCGGTGGAAGAGTGGAAGCTCTCGCTGGACGAGGACATCAACACCTACCTCCCGTTCAAGGTCGTCAATCCGCACTTCCCGACGGTACCCATCACGCTACGGCAACTCGCGACGCATACCTCGTCCATCAGCGACCGATGGCCCGTGTACAAGAACACGTATCACTACGGCGGCGATTCGCCGGTAAAGCTGGGCGATTTCCTGAAGAACTACTTCGACAAAGGCGGCACGGATTACGCGGAGGACAACTTCGTCAAGCACAAGCCGGGCACGTACAGGGAATACTCGAACATTGGCGCGGGCCTGGCTGGATACATCGTCGAGCGGGCGGTGGGCGAGCCGCTCAACAGGTATACGCGGCGTCGTATCTTCGCTCCCCTGAAGATGGACGATACCGCGTGGTTCCTGTCCGAGATGAAGCCGTCGAAACATGCGCGGCTGTATGTCTTCCAGATGGACCTCGCCATCCCCATCGAGCTCTACGGCGGAACGACCTATCCCGATGGCGGGGTCCGGACGTCGGTTGCCGACCTGTCGAAGTTCTTCATGATGATCCTGGGCAACGGAAAGCTGGGCGACGTGCGCGTGCTCGAGGAAGGCTCCGTCCAGGCCATGCGAACCTTGCAGTTCAACGCATCGAACAAGCCCGACAACGTGAAGCTGGACGAGAAGAATGCCGGGCTGTTCTGGGAATCGAAGTTCAACATGACCCGCATCGGCCATGGCGGTACGGACCCGGGGCTGAAGACCGATATGCTTGCCAGCCTCTCCGGCGACATCGGCGTCGTGCTGTTCACCAATACCTCGTTGGACAACGATGGCATGAAGCACTACGCCGGGTTGTTCGAAGACCTGTGGAAGCAAGCGGAGGCGATGAAGCGGACCCGGGCCGAGTAGTCCGCGGGACTCGTTAGCCGCGGCGGTGCGCAGCGGACCGGCGGAGCACGTCGAGCACCTTGTCGAGGTCGCAATGTGACAGCGAGGCCTTGCACGCCTCGGGAACGAGCTCCTGCCGCGCTGGCGGCTCATCCTTCGTCAGTGGTCTCAGGTAACGCAACTGGTCCGGCGTCTGCGCCTGGTACACCACACGGACGATGCGATGACCATCGCTGCGCGAACGCCACACGGTGATGCCGAGCGCGCCGCCCACCGGCGGATCGTCCTTGCCATAGCCCGACATCTCGAAGTGCATGCCCAGCACGCTCGCCAGTGCGACGATGTTGTTGTCGCTGCCGACGAACACGTTCAACCGCGGTGCTTGCGGATCGTCGAGGATGGCGAGGATGCGGCCAGACAGGACGGCAGCGACACGGTCGGCCACGTATGACGGCCGGGCATGCACGTCGAAGAGCAGGGAGTGCAGTTGCGACAGGAGGCGGAAGGTGGCCGCGTCGACGCGTCCCCAACCGACGTCGGCCATCGGCTTTCCTTCGAGGTAAGCCATGATGATGGCTTCCGACGTACCGGAGGTGTCGGCGATGGGACCGGCCAGCGCGATGCCTTTGCCGTCGGCGCCCATTGCCAACGTCCCATGCCATGCCGCTGGAACGCAGGCGGGTTGCGAGTCGCCCGCGACGCAGCCCATGACGCGACCGAAGGCGGACATCGCATCGCGATGTTGGGCGGTGAGGGCATCCGGTCCTTTCGTTTCGCGCTGTATCGTGGCGAGGGCCGCATGGCCGTCCCACTCGACCGCGTTCGAGGCCACGGGATTGAATACCGGATCGGCGGCGCCTTGGGGCAGATGCCCCACCTTCAAACCGCAACCTGGCGCGAACGCGTCCGCCAGAGCCTGCGCGCTGGCGATGGTCCGCTGGTCGGTGTTGGCCCAGATGCCGACGCTACCGGCCACGGGGCAGCCCCGGGACGGAAACAGGCCGGCGCCGGACAACCACTGGCGATCGAAGCGCCCCATCGCCATCACGCCTTCCCGCCCATGGGACGTAAGGATCGAAGGCGGTACGGGCCACGCCGGCCATGCCCGGCCGTGCACCTCGTCGACCTGGATCTCGCCGGGGAGTGGCGAACGGACGCCATGCCGGTAGACCAGGACGACCTGCTCCAACGCCATGTCATCGGCGGCGAATGCCGGTGGCGATATGGCGACGAACGCCAACACCACCATGACATGGCGTATCCGGCGGAGAACCATCAGAACGTGTAGCTCATGTTGACCATGTACACGCGGCCCGTTTCGACATACGCCCCATCGGCACCCGGATCGTACGCCAGATAGCGCTTGGACTTGCCGGAGGTTTCGTGGAAGGTGGCGTGGTCGAGCAGGTTCTTCACCGAGATGCCGACGCCGATGCCATAGGGCAGGTCATAGGTGGCCGAGAAGTCGAGCGTCTTCATCGGTTGCAGGTAGTAGTCCAGGCCGTTGCCGTTCAAGCCGATCAGTTGCAGGCCCGTATAGTTGTAGATCAGGTCGGCATGCAGCCGGTCGTCGTGATAGAAAAGGTCGGCGTTGTACATGCGTTCCGGCGCGCGGGGCAGCCAGGTCTTGCCCGGATGATCCTCGCGTCCGCTCTGTGCGGAGCTGTGCTGGACGGTCGCGTTGCCGGCCACGCCGACATGGCTCCAGAGGCCGGGCAGGGTGACGAATTGCTTGCGCAACGCCACTTCCAGGCCGTAGATCTTCGCGTCGCCACCGTTCTCCGGCATGCTCACGGGCACGCCGCCCGTCACCACCGTGCCGGTGGGCACGTTGCTGCCCAGCGTGCTGTCGTTGCCGGTGGACGACTGCGAGGTATAGATGAAATCGCTCAACCGCTTGTAGTACGCCGAGGCGGTGAGCAAGCCGCCGCTCCTGTCGTAGAACTCGGCGGAGAGATCGAGATTGTCGGCCGTGGTGGGGCGCAGGTCCGGGTTGGGCTTGGAGATTCCCACCACCTGCCCGCTGATGTCGTCGATGGAATAGGTGGTCTGGCCCGAGATCAGGCCGAACGCCGGACGGCTGAAGCTGCGCCGCAACGACGCACGATAGACGGTCAATTCGTCGGGACGGTAGTTGAGGTTGATGCCCGGCAGCAGTTCGCCATAACGGCGCCCCTGGCCGACGAAGGCGCCGGTCGCGTCATCGCCGTTGGAGCGCCACGCGGTGGACGAATAATCGGTCAGCTCGTAACGGACGCCCGGCGTCACGGTGAGGTCTTGCACTCGGAACGTCGCCATCAGGTAACCGGCGAAGATGTTCTCGCGGCTGGACGTGGTGTTGGCGTTGTAGTCGTTGGCGGCGTAATTGCCGGCCCCGTTCGGATCGTCCAGGTACTTGTATGGCACGGCCTGGTCGAGCACCCATTGCCGGTCGATCAGCTTGAACGGACCCGCGTAACGGCCCCCGAAAGGACGGGTGACGAGGCGTCCCGGTAGATCGGCGAGCGAGGGGCCGCCGGGTGCGGAGGACGAATAATTCGGGCCGCCGAAGAACGGGCCGCCATAGACGAAGTTGTTATCGTCATGGGTGAACGGATGGTCGTACGCGTTTCGCTTGGAGGTATCCGCGGCCAGGCCGAACTTCAGGTTCTCGATCGCCGCGCCGGAGAACGCATAGGTGCCGTCGACATGGGCATTGATGCGCGTGTCCTTGCTGCCGGCATCGCCGCCCTGGGTCTTCCAGAAGCTGTCCGTCGCCAGGTTATAGACATAGTTTCGCAGCGCAGCTGGGGTTCCGGCGAGGCTCGGAAACGTGGGATTGCCCAGGTCGAACTGGAATTGCCCGGGGCTTTGCGCACCGTAGAGGCTCGCCTCCACATGGTCCGGAACATTGCGAAAGCCGGCGCCGTACGAGGTGCCGTAATCCAGCGTGAGCGCATCCACGGCGCTGCTGCCACCCAGTTGAAGGGTCGCGGTCTTTTCCTTGATGTCACGCGTATTGAAGTACCCGCCGCGCAGTACCTGGGTCGTGCCCTGGTTACGTGCCGACATCTGGTTCTGTTCGCCCTGCACGTCATAGGCGCCATAGAGCGCGCGTGCGAAGAGCGAAGTGGTTTCACCGTTCCAGTCGAGCGAGACGTTGCCACCGTATCGCTTGATACGGTTGGTGTACACGCTGTACTTGTACTGCGAACTCTGTAACGCGCCGGCTTGCGATAGATCGGTCGCCTTGGCCTGCACCGGATCGATCGGCGTGTATTGGGAGTTGGGCGCCACCGCTTCGGCCGCGTTGTCGTACTTGCCGTAGTAGCCGGCGGCATAGATGCCGAATTGCTTCGACGCTCCGAACCGGTGCGCGACTTCCTGCTGGAACACGCCGCCCTTGTCGGGAACGCCACGATGCTCGGCAAGGTCGTTCATCCTGCCCTGGACGGTCGACTTCGCGTAGGTGTCGCCGGCGAAGTCGAAGGCCGTGGGCGTGCGCATGTCGATCGCGCCACCGATGGAGTCGCCCGGCATGTCCGGCGTGGGCGTCTTCGATACCTTGACCGACTGGATGCCGAAGGGGGCGAGCATGTTGAGGGAGATGGCGCGCGTCGACGAGTCGGTTTCAGGCAAGGCGAAACCATTGAGGGTGTATGCGTTATAGCTCGAGTCCAGGCCACGAATGGTGACGTACTCGCTTTCGCCCGTGGCGGCCTGGCCGAGGTGCATGTCGCTATACGCGGAGAGACCGGGCAAATGCGACAGCACGTCGGCGATATTCGCCGTGGGTACGGCGTCGATCTCCTGCTTGCTCATGACCGTGGTCACGCCGGCAGACAGCCGTTGTTCGTCCACGGTGCCGGCCGCGGGCACCTGGGCATCGACGTTCATGCCGCTCAATGCCGTGACTTTCTTGTCGGTCGTCGCGTCGATGTCGTCCGCGTGCGCCGCTGTCGTGTGGCAGAGCGCCAGGGCGATGGAGAGTGAGAGCAGGGCGTGGGGGAGGGGCTTGCGCATGGGGACCTTGGGGGTGCAAGAGAGGGCCGGGTCACCGCGGTGGCCCGGTCACGGGTCAGGGTGTCAGGTCGGCCTGGGCGCAGGTGTCGCGGGGGCGTTGGGGATTGCAGCGAGCGGTCGTACCGCCGGGAAAGGCGACGACGTAACCGTTGGATGCGGGTTCGTGCGCCGGGAAATCGGTGCTTAGCAATTGCGCGCCGCTGGCGAACATCGCGTCGCGACGTTGCACGTCGTTCCGCTGTGCTTCCTTCAGGTTGGCATCGGTACGCGTGCGGACCAGATAGCCTTCGCGCACACGCCGGGCGATCTCATCGGCCGGCCCGTCGTTGAATTCGAGGAAGGCGGCGTCGTCCTCGCCGGGCATGGCATGGGTGAACATCACCCGGCCACGCAAGGACGGATGGCCAACCAGATAGGCCTTGCTGACCGAATGCTGGTCGAGCAGAAAGATGAAGCGGCCACGCGCGGATTCCAGCGACGGCCATCCATCATGGCGCACGGCCTCTTCGAGGGACGCGTGCTCTCCGCGGACATCGTCCGGCGCGATATACGACGAGCGAGGGAAGACGTTCCGGATCTCCGCATCCAGCCGGTCCATCGCATCGGTGTCGAATGGCTCCGGCACCACGGTGGGAAAGGAAAGATGGAGCGGTGTTTCCTCCGTCTCCAGCAGGACGAAGATCGGAAGGTGCCGCGGATGCGCGTTGGACCATGCAAGCAATTCGCGAAGGCAGGCTTGCAGCGGTTGGCACGTGCTGCGCTGGTCCAGGTCCTGGATGTGCATGACCTTGAAGCCCGGCGCCGCCATCACGGTGGGATCGGCGAACGGCGCATCCGCGGGAAGTCCCGCCGCGGCGACCTGTGCTACCGCCGCCGGCCGTGCATAGCGCCCACCGTGCTTATCGCCGTATATGTCCAGCTCGAATTGGCGCACGCCATCGTCGAGCTGACGCGTCAACGGAGGATGGGAATAGGCCAGGATGGCGTAGGTCGCCGGGTCGACGCGCTGCCATAGCTCCGCTTCCCCCTTGGCCAATCCGGCGTGGTAGCTGTTGTGGCTACCGATGTACTGGACGTCGTTGATGCGGGTGACCGACGCTGCGAACGACACGCAGGGCAGTAGTGCCGCAACCAGGCAGACCATTCTCAAGTCGGTGCTCCCATCGGTCGATTCAATCGATCTAAACGATGGTTTGCACGTTATCGACGCATTCTTACCATTCGGTGAATCGTCGAAGACACTATGACCGCGATCAGTGCGACGACACGTACGTCGATGGCACGCGCGCGGCGGGCATGGCGAAGCTCCGCTTCATTCGTTCCACTTCTTCTATCGGCGGCTTTCCGAACAGCCGCTTGAACTCCCGGCTGAATTGCGACGCGCTTTCGTAGCCGACGGCGGCGGCCGCGGCGGCGGCGGTGACGTGCTCGCGAAGCATGAGCAGTCGTGCCTGGTGCAGGCGCGTGGATTGCACGTAGCGCATCGGCGATGTGCCGGTCATGGCGCGGAAGTGCGCGTGGAAGGTGGGTACGCTCATCGCGGCCTCGCTGGCGAGTTCGTCGACGCCGAGCCCCTCGGCATAGCGGCTGTGGATGACACGAATCGCACGCGCCACCATGCCGAACTTGCCCTGCTGGGCCAGCGCGGCGCGCAGCGATCCGCCTTGCGCACCGGACAGGATGCGATAGTAGATTTCGCGCACGAGCGCGGGTCCGAGCACTTCGCTGTCCGACGGATTCGCCAGGGCTTCGAGAAGGCGCAAGACGGAGGCTGCAAGGGCCTCTTCCATGGGCGAGGAATACAGGCCTTTCGGCGCGGCCGACGATGCACCATGCAACTCGTCGAGCCGCAGGCAGACCTCGGCGGCCATGGCATGGTCCAGGCGGAAGTAGATCGCGAGCAAGGGTTCGTCAGCCGAGGCATCCGTTTCCATCGTGAAGGGGACGGGCACCGATACGACGAGGTAGTGCTGGTCGTCGTAGACGAAAACCTCCTCCCCGAGGAAACCGCGCTTGCGTCCCTGCACGACGACCACGATGCCGGGTTCGTAGAGCACGGGGGTGCGGCTCAATGGCCGGTCGGAACGCAGAAGGCGCACGTCCGGCAGCGCGGTCAGCGTATAGCCCTCGTCCGGAGCCAGGTCGCGGAGGAGGGCGATCATGCGATGGCGTAGCGGTGTGTCCATGCCTTCACTGTCCGACTTAACAGGCCTTGCCGCAAGCACCGCTCATAGGATCAGGCAATCATCCCACACGCCAGGGCATGGGAGACAGGGCATGCACTGCCTACCATGGCTGCCATTCCTGACCTGGAGATCATCATGACCTGCAAGACCTTTTTCATCACCGGCGTCAGCAGCGGCTTCGGCCTGGCCCTTGCCCGCGAAGCGCTGGACGCTGGCCATCGCGTGATCGGTACCGTCCGCAACGAGGACGCACGCCGCGCCTTCGAAACCCTGGACGATGACCGTGCCCACGCCGTCGTCCTGGACGTGACCGATATCGATGCGATACCCGGCGTGGTGGCCGACGCGGAAGCGCGCTTCGGCCCGGTCGATATCCTCGTGAACAACGCGGGCTATGGCCATGAAGGCATCTTCGAGGAATCGCCGCTCCACGAGATGCGCCGCCAGTTCGAGGTGAACGTGTTCGGCGCCGTAGCGGTCACCCACGCGTTCGTGCCGCGTTTCCGCGAGCGGCGCGGGGGACATATCGTCAACATCACCTCGATGGGCGGTTTCATCACGATGCCAGGCATCGCGTACTACTGCGGCAGCAAGTTCGCCCTCGAAGGGATAAGCGAAGTGCTGGGCAAGGAACTGCGTCCCTTCGGCGTGCATGTGACGGCGGTGGCGCCGGGCAGCTTCAGGACGGACTGGGCCGGGCGCTCGATGCAACGCTCGCCGCGCAGCATTCCAGACTACGACGCGTCGTTCGATCCCATCCGACAGGCCCGCCAGGAAAAGAGCGGCAAGCAACTCGGCGATCCCGCCAAGGCGGCGAAGGCCATCCTGACGCTGACCAGCCTGCCGGAGCCGCCTGCGCACCTCTTGCTGGGTAGCGACGCGCTATCCCTCGTACGTGAAAAACTGGCCGCCATGACCGCGGACATCGATCGGTGGGAGAGCCTGACGCGATCGACCGACGGGTGATCGTTCGAGCGGAAAATCCGTTTTTGGCGCAAGAACTTACGAGATTTACGTAACGCGCATGTAACCGTTGTGTAAACGTTTACGCGATGCTAGAAGGTGGGTTGTCGACCCTCCCGGGCCGGGCGTTCCCATCCACTCGCATTCCCGGTCCATGGGAGGTCCCCGTGTGCCTGGCCGTGCCGCATCTCGAGTCCTTCTTATGTCGACACTGCATTCTTCCCGGCGTCTTCCTCTTCGCACGCTGTGTGTGGCCCTGGCGATGGCGTGTGCCCCGGCGGCCTTCGCTCAATCGACCACCGGCAGCCTGTTCGGCGAGGTGCCGGTGGCTACCGGGACGACGGTCCGGGTGGAGAACCAGAGCGGCGTCAGCCGGGATCTTCCGGTGGACGCGAGCGGTCACTACCGCTCGCCGGCATTGCCCATCGGCGATTACACGGTGACGTTGTTGCAGAACGGCTCCGTGGTCGAGACGCGGCAGAACGTCGCCGTTCGCGTCGGCAACGCCAGCGAGGTCTCGTTCTCCACCACTACGCCACAGGCGACGAAGCTGGATGGCGTGCAGGTGTCGGCCAACACCACGCCCCCGATTGACGTGGCCAGTGTCGACTCGCGCACGGTGATCGACGCGCAGCAGTTGGCCAAATTGCCGCTCGGGCGCACCGCCGAGCAGATCGCCCAGCTCGCTCCCGGCGTGGTGCCGAACAACGGCGGCTTCACCAGCGACACCGGCAAGTCGCTGGTGAGCTTCGGTGGCTCGTCCGCGAACGCCAACGCCTATTACATCAACGGCTTCAACACGACCGATCCCCTGCAGGCCCTGGGTGGCATCACACTGCCGTATGGGGCGATCGACCAGGAAGAGGTCTATACGGGCGGCTATAGCGCGCAGTACGGCCGCTCCGACGGTGGCGTGATCAACGCGGTGGGCAAGCGTGGCACCAATACCTTGCACTACGGCGTGCAGTTCCTGTGGGAACCGCAATTCGCCCGGGCCAAGGGCGCCAACGATTATTACGCCAGCGGCGTGCCGCAGTCGGCCAAGGCCGGCAACCTGTATGCGTACAACCGCGGCAACCGCGATACGGGAAGCACGGCATCGGTCTATGCGGGTGGCCCGCTGATCAAGGACAAGCTGTACGTCTTCGTGGCGGCGGAAGTGGAGCGTCACGATACGCAGACGATCGCGAACGAAGAGGCCAGCAACTCGTTCGAGAAATCGCGCGCCACCATGCCGCGCTGGTATACCAAGCTCGACTGGAACATCACCGACAGCAATATCCTCGAGCTCACCGGCGCGTCCGACAAGACCGAGACCAATGGCACGTACTACGACTACGACTATCTCGCGAAGCAGCGAGGCGCCTTCGTCAACGATGCCGATCGGCAGAAGAACGGTGGCGACCTGTGGAGCGGCAAGTTCACCAGCTATATCACCGATGCGCTGACGCTCACCGCCGAGTACGGCAAGATGCATACGCGGTCGTACCAGGCGCCGGCGAACTACGATGGCAGCCTCACGTACATCGACGGGGACGTGAACCAGAACCCCGCGTTGAATGGAGGCGTCCCTATCGGCAATGCGCAGACCACCGACGGCCTGAGCGACCCGAACCGGGGCAACTTCACCACCAATACCCGGCTCGATCTCGCCTATGCCATCGGTTCGCACACGATCAGCGTGGGCATCGACAACCTGACGGCCAAGGCCTCCGACCAGGGAAGCGAGTCCTCGGGGCCGGGTTATACGTGGTCGTACAGCCAGTCGTTGCCGGACGTGCCCATCAATTCCGATCTCGGCGTCGGCGCCACGGGTGATTTTCCGAATGGCGCGGAAGGCTATTTCGTCCAGAAGAACACCTATAGCCAGATCGCCACCGTCCGTTCGACGCAGCGTGCGCAGTACATCGAAGACAAGTGGCAGGTGAACGATCGCCTGCTGTTGCAGCTGGGCCTGCGCAACGACCAGTTCACCAATTACGATTCGGCCAGCCAGCCCTATATCACCCAGACCAAGCCGCAGTGGGCGCCTCGCCTGGGTTTCAGCTGGGACGTGCTCGGCGACGCCAGCTTCAAGGTCTACGGCAATGCCGGCCGTTATTACCTCGGCCTGCCGTTGAACCCCGCACTCAACTCGGCGGCGGCGACGACCAACACCGTCCAGTACTACACGTATAGCGGCATCGCGAGCGATGGCACGCCCACTGGCCTAACCGCGATGTCCGGTCCGGTCTCGGGCCTGAACCTCTACGGGCAGCAGCCCGATCCGAAGATGACCACCGCCAAGGGGCTCACGGCCGAGAAGCAGGACGAGTACATCCTCGGCTTCACGAAGACCGCGGGTCCGTCGTGGGTCTATGGCGCGAAGCTGATGTACCGCAGCCTGCGCAATGCCATCGATGACTACTGCGACCGCGACGCCGTGCTGGCCAAGGCCGCTTCGCTGGGCTACGACGCGTCCACCAGCAACAGCTGCTTCCTGATCAACCCCGGCCGCGCCAACACCTTCACGCTGGTGGATGCGAGCGGAAACTACGTGGAAGTGCCGATGAGCAATGCGGATCTCGGCTTCCCGAAGCTCAAGCGCCAGTACTACAGCCTGGAAACACTGCTCGAGCATCCGTTCGATGGCCGCTGGTATGCCAAGTTCGACTACGTGTTCTCGCGCAGCTACGGCAACACCGAGGGCCAGCTTCGTTCCGACGTCAGCCAGGCCAATGCCTCCACCAGCTACGACTGGGACGGCGCGTCGATCATGCAGTTCGCCAACGGGCCGCAGAACAACGATCACACGCACCAGATCAAGCTCTATGGGTATTACCAGATCGACCCGGAGTGGCTGGTGTCGGCGAACCTGGCGATCATCTCCGGTAGCCCGAAGCATTGCCTGGGTTTCTATGGTGCCGAAGGCACCGATCCATTGTCGTACGGCAGCCTCTACCACTTCTGCAACGGCGAACCGTCGGCGCCTGGCAAGCAGGGCAGGTTGCCGTGGACGCGTCAGCTGGATATTGGCGCCACGTACAGCCCGGCCTTCGCCGATCACAAGCTCAGCTTCAGCGCGAACATCTTCAACCTGACCAACGAACAGCGCCCGTTGCAGTTGTCGCCGTACAGCGAACTCAGTCCGCAGCTGATCAATCCGCTGTACCGCACGGTGACGATCCGCCAGCAGCCGCGTTATGCGCGGTTGTCGGTGAGTTACGATTTTTGATCGAGCGCGTGGCGGGCCAGGTGAAGTGAGCGATAGGCCTCGACCAGACGGTCGAGGCTGAACGCCCGATTTCTTCCGCTGGGATTTGGCAAGACCCATACGTCGGCTCCATGCAGTCCGACGGGTTGCTTGCCCCAGCCGATGTCTCGCTGTCCTGTCATTCCCACGTAGCCCGCTTTGCCCAGGAAAGCCACGATACGAGGCGCATATCGAGCGATCTTTTCATTGAACGCCTGGGCGGCATCCTGGAACTCGACACGCGAAAGCTCCGCGGCGCCCGCCGTTGGCCGGTCCACCACGGAGGTCACCCCGCACCCGTAATCGAGCAGCAGGTGATCTTCCTGCGGGAGAATCTGCGACGGCGTGAAACCGGCGAGGTGAACGATCTTCCAGAAGCGGTTGCTTCGCCCGACGAAGTTATGGCCCGCGGCGGCCGAACCCATGCCAGGGTTGATCCCGCAGAAGAGCACGTCGAGATGACGGGCGATAATGTCCGGCGGCCGCGCCATCACCCACACATCACCGCGACGGCCTTCTGCGCGAGCTTTCGCAGTTGGTTCCGGGGAGTGCCCGACCGGGCGCGCATAGCCAAGGTGTGCAACGTCGCGGAGGCGAGCAGGGCAAGTGCCTTGGCATCCATCCCCGGCTCCAGTTCCCCGGCCTTGAGCGCCTGCTTGAACCGTGCCTCGAAGTCGGCGTCAAGCTTGCGGAAACCTTCGGCGACGATCTCCTGTATCTCGCTGTCGCCCGGCGCTTCGGTGATGGCGGTGCCTACGACGAAACACCCCAAGACTTCGCCGTCGTTGGAGAAGTAAATGGAGAGTGACGCGTCATAGACCTTCATCAGCCCATCGGGAAGGGTTTCACCGGCCTCGAAAGCTTGCTGAATCGCTGTGAATTGGCGGTCCCAGTAAACGCGGAGCGCCTTGACGTAAATATCGTGCTTGTCACCAAACGCCGCGCGCAGGCTGGGGCGGTTCATGCCCGTGGCGTCGGACAGGTCGTCGAGTGACGTTCCGGCATAGCCTGCCTTCCAGAACGCCCCTGCCGCCTGCCGTAGTGCCGTTTCCGGGTCATAGGCACGGGGGCGCCCGCGTGGCCGCCTGATGGGTTCGTCTTTTTGTGTACGAGATTGCATAAAAATACTTGATACGTGGCCGATCCGATAATATTATTCGAGATGGAACAAAATTCAAGCGGAACATGTCCATGCCTTCACGTCCTGCGCTCAGTCATACGACCCTTCCACTCGGACGAGGAGGCGACCGAATTCCAGCCGTAGGATTCGGAACCCTTATCCCCGACGCTGCCGCAGCCCGACGTTCGGTCAGGCTCGCGTTGGATGCGGGGTTTCGACACATCGACGCTGCCGAGGTGTACCTCAATGAGGCAGCCGTCGGGGCCGCGTTGCAGGAGGCCTTCGCGGACGGTGTGGTGAGACGCGACGAACTCTTCGTGACCACCAAGCTGTGGAACAACAATCACCGTCCGGAGCGTGTCGGCCCTGCGCTCGATGCGAGCCTTCATCGGTTGCAACTGGACGCAGTGGACTGTTACCTGATCCATACGCCTTTTGCATTCCAACCTGGCGACGAACAGTACCCGACGGGCCCGGATGGCCAGACGGCCTACGACGCCGGCGTGACACTGCTGGATACGTGGCGGGCGATGGAGCGGCTCGTCGACGAAGGCAAATGCAGGCATATCGGCCTGTCCGACGTCCGACTGGAGCGGGTGAAGGAAATCCATGAGGCGGCGCGCATCAAGCCTGCCGTGGTACAGGTGGAATGCCACCCGTATCTGCCGGAATGGGAGCTTCTGGAGTTCTGCCGGGAACACGGCATCGTCTTGCTCGCCTTCGCGCCCTTGGGCCACGGCATGGAGCCCAGCGTGCTGAAAGATCCCGTCATCGTCGACGTGGCTCGACGTGTCGGCAAGACGCCTGCGCAAGTCGCCCTGGCCTGGGCCGTGCAGAGCGGGAAGGCGCTGTTGACGACATCGACGAACCCGGAACACATCCGCGAGAACTTCGACCTGTCGATGCTGCCGGACGATGCCTTGTCGGAAATCCGGGAGCGGATAACGACGAGGGTACGGTTGAACCAGGTGGTGGATACGGGACTCCCGGGTTTCGTACCGCGCGCGTGACAACGTTCCGGACTGCGACGGCAGTCGCAGATTCGATGGATCCGTGGTGACGACAGGCTCGCTGGCACGAGCCTGTCATATTCCGCCGCGACACTCCTCCGCCCAGGGGTAACGCAATAGCGGAAGGCAATGCATGCGAGGCATGCCGTCGATCCGCGCAAAGGGCAAACATGACGTCTCAGGATCGGCGGCACTTCCTCAAGCTTTCTCTGGGCGCGGCCGGCGCCGCTTTCACCGCCGGGGTGGTACCACCGTCGATCGCCAAGGCGCTGGCGATCCCGGCGTCACGGCGCACGGGTACGCTCGCCGACGTCGAGCACGTGGTGATCCTCATGCAGGAGAACCGCTCGTTCGATCATTATTTCGGTTCGCTTCGTGGCGTGCGCGGCTTCGGTGATCCACGGCCCTTCACCCTCGCGAGCGGGCGATCGGTCTGGCATCAGCCTTACGCGGCATCGGCCGACGATTATCTGCTGCCGTTCCGTCCCGCGGCCGAGGATCTTGGCCTGCAGTTCCTCGAAGACCTTCCGCACGGCTGGAACGACACGCACGCCGCAGCCAACGGCGGCCGGTACGACGGCTGGGTGCAGGCAAAGGGTACGACCACGATGGCGTACCTGACGCGCGAAGACATTCCGTTTCACTACGCGCTGGCCGACGCGTTCACCATCTGCGACGCGTATCACTGCAGCATGTTGTCTTCCACGGACCCGAACCGCTACTACATGTGGAGCGGCTACGTGGGCAATGACGGCAAGGGCGACGGCCCGGTGCTGGACAATGCGGAGAAGGGTTACGACTGGACGACGTATCCCGAGCGCCTCGAGCAGGCGGGCGTGTCGTGGAAGATCTACCAGGACATCGGCACGGGCCTGGATGCCGCTGGCGGCTGGGGTTGGACGTCCAATCCGTACATCGGCAACTACGGCGACAATTCGCTGCTGTACTTCGACAAGTACCGTGACGCCCAACCGGGCGATGCCCTATACGACAAGGCGCGTACCGGTACCGAGATCGCCAAGGGTCAGTCGCCCTTCGCCATCCTGCGCGAAGACGTGCTGGCGGACCGCCTGCCGCAGGTCTCATGGATCGCGGCACCGGAAGCCTATACCGAGCATCCGAGCTGGCCTGCCAACTATGGCGCCTGGTACCTCGACGGCGTGCTCGATGCGTTGACCGCGAATCCCGAGGTGTGGAGCAAGACCGCGCTGTTCATCACCTACGACGAAAACGACGGCTTCTTCGATCACGTGGTGCCGCCGTATGTGCCGTCCTCGCGCGAGCAGGGATTGTCGACGGTGACCACGGAGGGCGAGCTCTATCCGGGCGGCAATGGATTCGTCGCCGGCGGGTACGGACTGGGTGTTCGCGTACCGATGCTGGTCGTGTCGCCCTGGAGCAAGGGCGGCTGGGTCTGTTCGGAAACCTACGACCACACCTCGATCATCCGCTTCCTGGAACGGCGTTTCGGCGTGCGCGAGCCGAACATCTCCGCCTGGCGCCGCGCGGTATGCGGCGATCTCACTCGCGCCTTCGACTTCTCACGGCACGATGCCGACGCGCCGCGCCTGCCTGGCACGAGCGGTTACGAGCCGGACCAGAAGGCTCATCAGGATCTGCGTCCGACGCCGCCGTCCGACCAGCGCATGCCCCGGCAGGAGCCGGGACAACGACCCGCCCGTGCGTTGCCCTATGCATTGGACGTGCAGGGCAGGGTAGACGTCGCCGCAGGGCGCTACCGTCTGGAGTTCATCAACCAGGGCAGGAGCGGCGCATTCTTCCACGTCTTTTCCCCGGCCAGGACCGATGGTCCCTGGGCATACACGGTGGAAGCCGGCAAGTCGCTCGCCGACGCCTGGACCAGCCTGTACAGCGGCAACGCCTATGACCTCTCCGTCACGGGACCGAACGGATTTCTCCGCCAATTCGCGGGCAGCCAGCCCGCGGTGGACGATCGCGGCCGTCACGCCCAGCCCGAGGTACGCCTGGCGACAGGTGGGCTCGATGGACTTTTACGCCTGGTCATCACCAACGAAGGCAGTGGCATGTGCGTGGTGACGGTCACGCCGGGCGACGACTACACCCATCAGCCGCCGCGCCGCCACCTCCTGCTACCCGGTGGTCGCGTCGAGAGCCTATGGGAGATCGTGTCGAGCGACCATTGGTTCGACTTCAGCGTGACGAGCGACCACGATCCGCGGTTCTTGCGGCGATTGGCGGGGCATCGGGAGACAGGGCGGGCATCGCGGACGGACCCGGCGTTGGGGACGGTGGTGAATGCGTTGACGGCGCAGCGGGACCCGGCCCTACAGCCGTAACGCCTCGATGACCAGGGCGAATGCCGGTGATTGTTGCTTCCGGCTCGGGTAATACAAATGGTAGCCCGAGAATGCCGGGCACCAGTCTTGCAGCACGCGCACCAGGCGCCCCTCCTCCAGGTGGGGCGCGAATTCCTCTTCAGGCAGGAACGCGACACCCAGGCCGTCAAGCGCCGCGAGCACGATGTGCGGCGAGGTGTTGAAGGTCGCCTGGCCCTCCACCCGCACGTTCAGTTGCCGGCCCCGCTTTTCGAACTCCCAGACATACAGGCCTCCGCCTGTCGGAAAGCGGATGTTGATGCAGTTGTGCCGGGTCAGGTCCTGGGGAACCTTCGGCATCGGGTGACTGCTGAAATACGCCGGTGATGCGACGGCCGCCATGCGTAGTTTCGGTCCGATCGGCAACGCGATCATGTCCTTGTCGATGCTCTCGCCCAGGCGTACGCCGGCATCGAAACGATCCGCGACGATGTCGCGCAACCCGTAGCTGACATCGAACTCGATGTCGATGTCCGGGTAGCGGTGCATCAGCGGCAACAGCCGCGGCAGCAGGATGGTGCGCAGCACGTGGTCGCCACTGGTGATCCGCACGGAACCGGCGGGTTTGTCACGCAATTCGGTCAACGCATCCAGCTCCGTCTCGATTTCATCGAAGCGGTTGCCGATGGCTTGCAGGAGCCTGTCGCCGGCCGGAGTAGGGGAGACGCTGCGCGTCGTCCGCGTCAGCAGCCGGATCCGCAGCCGTTCTTCCAGCGCCTTGATCGCCTGGCTCAGGGCGGATTGGGATACGCCCAATGCCCCGGCTGCCCGGGTGAAGCTGCCTTCCCGGGCCACCGTGACGAAGGCCAGCAGGTCGTTGAGGTTGCGTCGTGCCATGGCGCTAGTGTGCCATGGCATTTAATTAGAAAAGCTAATAAGCCCTAAAAGCATTCATCGGCTAATCATCGAAGTGGTGCCGCGTCAGAATGACCACCCTGACCGATCGAGGACCGCATGCATGAGAACACTGCTTCTGTCGCTGGCCCTTGCGGCCACGTCATTCACTGCAACGGGGCAAGACATGTCCAACGGCGCAAACAACTTCTACCGCAGCGACCGCCTCAGCACCGAGAAGGTCTCCTTCAACAACCAGTACCAGATGAAGATCGTGGGCAACCTGTTCCTGCCCAAGGACCGCCGGCCCGGCGTGAAGTATCCGGCGATCATCGTCGGCCACCCGATGGGCGCGGTGAAGGAGCAGAGCTCCAACCTGTACGCGCAGAAACTGGCCGAGCAGGGCTTCATCACCCTGGCCATCGACCAGTCGTTCTGGGGCGAGAGCGCGGGGCAGCCGCGCAACGCCGTGGCACCCGACATCTACGCCGAGGCATTCAGCGCGGCGGTGGACTACCTCGGCACGCAGAACGTCGTCGACCGCGACCGGATCGGCGTGCTCGGCATCTGCGGTAGCGGCAGTTTCGTGATCAGCGCCGCGAAGATCGATCCACGCATGAAGGCCATCGCCACGGTGAGCATGTACGACATGGGTGCGGCCAATCGCGACGCGCTGAACCATTCGCAGACGCTCGAACAGCGCAAGGCGGTCATCGCGGAGGCCGCGGCCCAGCGCTGGGTGGAAGCCGAGGGCGGGAAGACCAGGTACACCAGTGGCACCGTCCACCAGCTCGACGCCGATACCCATCCCATCCAGCGTGAGTTCTTCGATTTCTATCGGACGCCACGCGGCGAGTTCACGCCGGCCGGTTCCTCGCCGGAACTGACCACGCATCCGACGCTGTCCAGCAACGTGAAGTTCATGAACTTCTATCCCTTCAACGATATCGAGACGATTTCGCCGCGGCCGATGCTGTTCATCGCTGGCGATCAGGCGCATTCGAGGGAGTTCAGCGAAGAGGCTTATCGCCTGGCGGGCCAGCCGAAGGAACTCTATTGGGTAAAGGGTGCCGGTCACGTGGACCTCTACGATCGCACCGATCTGATCCCGTTCGCCAAGCTGGCATCGTTCTTCAAGCAGAACCTGCAGGCGGAGCCGCGATGAATTCCCCCGCGATGCCCGCACCCATGCGGTTCGAGGCAGGTGAGAAACGCGCCCATTGGGGTGGCGTGTTCGCCATGACGCTATGCGTGTTCGCGCTGATCGCCTCGGAATTCATGCCGGTCAGCCTGTTGACGCCCATGGCGGCTGACCTTCGGGTCAGCGAAGGACTGACCGGTTACGGCATCGCCATCTCCGGCGCATTCGCGGTGCTGACGAGCCTGTCGATTTCCAGGCTGGCCGGCGCCATGAACCGCAAGAGCCTGCTGCTGGCACTGACTGCGTTGATGGCCGTGTCCGGCGCGGTGGTTGCGCTTGCGCCGAACTACACGATCTACATGGTCGGCCGCGCCCTGATCGGTGTGGTGATCGGCGGTTTCTGGTCGATGTCGGCAGCCACGGCGATGCGCCTGGTGCCGGCCGACCAAGTGCCGCGGGCCTTGGCCATCTTCAACGGCGGCAACGCATTGGCGACGGTCGTCGCGGCACCGCTGGGCAGTTACCTTGGCGCGGTGATCGGGTGGCGGGGCGCGTTCCTTTGTCTGCTTCCGGTAGCTGCGCTCGCGCTGGGCTGGCAGTGGATCAGCCTGCCCAGCATGTCCGCCGAACGCGTCGCGCCCCACGTCAACGTGTTCGCCCTGTTCAAGCGCCGCGTGGTCGTGCTCGGCATGGCCGCGTGCGGCGTGTTCTTCATGGGCCAGTTCGCCTTGTTCACCTACGTGCGCCCCTTCCTGGAGACGGTCGCGCATGTCGATGCTCCGGCGCTGGCCCTGGTCCTGCTGGGCATAGGCGTGGCGGGCTTCGTCGGCACGGTGGCCATCGGTGCCTTCCTCAAACGTGGGCTTTATCGCAGCTTGATCGCCATTCCCATACTCATGGCGGTGGTCGCACTCGCCCTGGTTTTCTTCGGCGCGCGGCTGTGGCCCGTGGCCACATTGCTGGCGTTGTGGGGGCTGTTCGCCACCGCGGCACCGGTCGGTTGGTGGAGCTGGCTCGCGCAGACCTTCACCCACGACGACGCAGAAGCAGGCGGCGGCTTGATGGTTGCCGTCGTGCAGTGTTCCATCGCGTTGGGATCCACCGTGGGTGGCCTGCTGTTCGATAGCCGCGGCTACCAGAGTACCTTCGTCGCCAGCGCCGTCATGCTGCTTATGGCCGCACTGCTGGCTTACCTGACCGCAGGCCGTCGGTTGAAAGGGGGACCTTGATGCCATCCCATGGCAAGCTCGTCTTTGCGTGCCTCGTACTCGCGTGCCTGGCGTCACGCGCACCAGCGGCACATGCGCGGGAGAGTGCTCCCCCCGCCGTCGCTCAAGCACCGATAGCCTCGAACCAGGAGTCACCTTCGATGAAGATCCGCCTGCTGATCGACGGCCGGTACCTGCCAGCCACGCTGGAGGACAGCGCCGCCACCCGCGACTTCCTGGCGCAGGTGCCGTTGACCCTCGAACTGGAAGACTACGCATCCACCGAAAAGATCGCGCAGCTGCCGCGGACGCTGTCCACGGCCGGGGCGCCCGCCGGAGTGACACCGGCCGCCGGCGATATCACCTTCTACGCACCGTGGGGCAACCTGGCGATCTTCCACAAGCCCTTTGGCTACTCCAAGGGCCTGATCAAGCTCGGCCATATCGACGGCGATTTCCAGTTATTGCGCAGGGCAGGGAAGATGCAAGTGCGTATCGAAGTGGTGGATACGGCGCGTCCCTGAATCCTCAAGGGGTCCTGTCCACGCCTTCGATCATGAAAATCCGATAGTCGGCGCCCTTGAAGCGGTGCTCGCGAGCCTCTGCATAGGCGGGGCTGTTGTACCAGGCCAGTGCATCCGCTTTCGAAGGGAAGCTCAAAATGACGGCGCCTTCCACCGGGCTGCCTTCGAGCGTCTCGATGTCGCCGTAAAAGGCGAGGCGTGTTATCGGATGTCCTTGACCCGCTGGGCCGGCTTTCTCACCGTAGATCTTCAGTTCCGTGGGGTCGGTGGTGCGCTCGCGGGTAAACACGACATAGGTCGTCATGGGTGGTTTCCTGTGCGGATGAATTACCAGGGAAGCGTCTCGCCGAGATAGGTGAAACTTCCGGTCGGGCCATCGGCACCGATCAGCGCCATGCCGACGCTGCTCTTCGCACCCGTCGGCACGTCGATCGCGCCCTTGCCGCCGTTCATGTCCGTTTGCACATAGCCGGGGTGGACGGCGTTGACCTTGATCGGCGTGTCGCGCAGTTCGTAGGCGAGGTGGACGGTCCACGAGTTGAGTGCGCTCTTGGACGCGTTGTATGCAGGGACCTTGACGTCGTAGATCGGCGAGGTCGGGTCGGCGTGCAGTGTCAGCGACCCTAGTCGGCTCGACACATTGACGATGCGCGCCGCGGGTGCCGCTTTGAGCAGGGGGAGAAAGGCCTTGGTGACTTCGACGGCCGCGAAAAAGTTGGTATCGAACGTCTTGCGCCACGCATCCAGGGTCTGCTCGGACGGTACCTTGTCCAACTCCTCGACGACGACGCCGGCATTGTTGACCAGGATGTCGAGCTTGCCGAATCGAGCCTTCACCTCGGCGGCGGCCTTATGAATGCTATCGGCATGGGTGACGTCCAGCGTGATCGGCTCGACTGGCAAACCTTCGGCCTTGAACTGATCCGCGACAGCCCTGGCGCGTGCCTGGTCTCGGCCAGCCAGCAAGGTGGTGACGCCGGCTTCGGCAAGCTGGCGGGCTGTTTCTCGGCCAATGCCGCGGGTGGCACCGGTGACGAGGGCGACTTTCAGTGTGGGGTTCATTCCGTATCCTTGGATGGGGAAGTGACCGGGCCGCTCGACTGAGCGGCCCGCGATGAATTACCAGGGAAGCGTCTTGCCGAGATAGGTGAAGCTACCGGTCGGGCCATCGGCGCCGATCAGCGCCATGCCGACGCTGCTCTTCGCACCCGTCGGCACGTCGATCTCGCCCTGGCCGCCGTTCATGTCCGTCTGTACGTAGCCCGGATGGACGGCGTTGACCTTGATCGGCGTGTCGCGCAGTTCATAAGCAAGATGGACGGTCCACGAGTTGAGCGCGCTCTTGGACGCGTCGTACGCCGGAACCTTGAAATTGTAGATCGGCGAGGTCGGGTCGACGTGCAGGGTCAGCGAGCCCAGCTGGCTCGATACATTGACGATGCGCGCCGCGGGCGCCGCCTTGAGCAGCGGGAGGAACGCCTTGGTCACTTCGACCACTGCGAAGAGATTGGTGTCGAACGTCTCGCGCCAAGCGTCGAGGCTTTGCTCGGACGGGGCCTTGGCGAAGTCATCGACGACGATGCCGGCGTTGTTGACCAGGATGTCGAGTTTGCCGAATCGCGCCTTGACCTCGGCAACGGCCTTCTGGATGGTATCGGCGTTGGTGACGTCCAGCGTGATCGGCTCGACCGGCAGGCCTTCGGCCTTGAGCTTGTCAGCGGCGGCCTGGGTGCGGGCCGGGTCGCGGCCGGCGAGCAGGGTGGTGACGCCGGCTTCGGCAAGCTGACGGACGGTCTCCTGGCCAATGCCGCGGGTGGCACCGGTGACGAGGGCGACTTTCTGCGTGGCGTTCATTTCGAATCCTTGACGGGGTTAGCGATAGCGCTGGGTTCGACATGCGGATGGCACGGCGGATTTAAAGGCTTCTCCCGCATTTTGGTGGGGGCCGACCTTGCCGGCGATCCCGCGGCAGCGGGGCGGGTTGAGGCAAGCACCCATTGCCGACAGGGTCGGCTCCCACCAGGGGGGGCCGACAGTTCGCGGGCGAGGCGAGGGACCAGTCGGCGCGGGTTAGCTTGAGCTGGGCGTTCTGAGATGATTCGGCGTCTCTAAACCGCAAGATCGGTCGAGCACGTGGTGTCCTGCTGCGCGACACTGTTCGAGCACACAGGAACGAGTGATGACGACGCTGAAAAATTACCATCTCAGGATGCAACGGGTCCTGGATTACATCGACGCGCACCTGGACGACGATCTGGACCTCGACACGCTGAGTGGCGTGGCGGCCTTCTCGAAGTTTCATTTCCACCGGCAATTCAAAGCCAGCTTCGGGCTCTCCGTGCATCGCTACGTGCAGCTTGCCCGGATGCGGCGCGCGTCGTTCCAGCTTGCTCATTCGGGTGCGCAAAGCGTCACGGATATCGCCATCGACGCCGGCTACGACGCACCGGACGCCTTCGCCCGCGCCTTTCGACAGCGGGTAGGGCAGTCGCCTTCATCTTTCCGGAAGTCTCCCGATTGGGCCCCGTGGCTTACCGCCTTTGGACCCCTCGACCACGCAAGGAACACGCTCATGAAAATAACGTATGAACCCGGCGATGTAACGATTCGCGAAGTACTTCCAACGCCTGTCGCGATCTTCGAGCATCGAGGCGACCGGGAGCGACTGCCGGAGACGATCGAGCGGTTCATCGCCTGGCGCAAGGCTGCCGGCTTATCGCCCGCAACGAGCCCGACCTTCAACATCTTCCGATCCGAGCGTATTCCCGCGAACCCGGCCGACTACAGCATGGATCTGTGCGTCGGGACCGATCGGCTCATCGATGTGGACGACACGCATGTGAAGTCGGGCGTCATTCCCGGCGGGCGCTGCGCGGTGCTGCGGGTTGTCCACCATACGAGCAACCTCGAGCCTGCGGCGCTTTACCTCTATCGCGAGTGGCTTCCGAACAGTGGTGAGGAGGCACGGGATTTCCCGATCTATTGCCAGCGGCACTTCTCGATGCCCCCGCATGTGACGGTGCCCGAGGTGGTCTGCGATCTCTACCTTCCGCTGAAATAGGTCCTTTCGGGAGGATGGCTGCAAGAAGAAGAAATTGGTCATCCTATGTACCCACTGGGTTCTATTAATGACCACCAATGCAGGGAGGTCAAAATTACCGAACTGAGGCTGACGGGTGGAGCAGGGCAGGCCTTCGGTGGCCACGGGGGCAGTACGGTCGCCAGTGCGGTTATATTCCTATGGCCGGACAACCTCCGAGCGAGACCACGCCGACATTCAAGGAGCTACGTATGAAAAGCTGTGCTTCCATGGTGCTACTTGCATCGTTCTTCTATCCCGCGCTCAGCCTCGCGCAAGCAAGCGGCTGCGATGCCAAGCGCCAAGCCATCGAAAGCGAGATCTCGTACGCGGAGAGCCACGGCAATACGTCACGCGTCAAGGGTCTGCAGAAAGCGCTTGCGGAAGTGAAAGACCATTGCACGGATGCCTCCCTACGCCGTGCTTCGGAGCAGAAGGTCGTCAAGGCGCAAGAGAAGCTTGCCGAAAGAGAGCGTGAACTCCAGGTGGCCAAGGAGCAGGGCAAGAGTCAGAGCAAGATCTCAGATCGTCAGCGTAAGGTCGATGAGGCTCATGCCGACCTCGAACGGGCCATGATGGAAGCTTCACCATAGCGTCTAGCCCTGGAGATACTCCGTACTCCTGCAGTAGAGTCGGTCGGCGCATCGAGCGCCTTTGGATGTGGAGGATGGTGTTGCCATACAAGGCATCGCTGGCAGGTGCATGTTCGAGCCGGCCTTCGCCTGTGGCGGCGCCGTCACTCCGGCTCCGTGGTATGTCTATCCCGAGCGACGCTATTTGCCCTCGCCCCCGGCTGGATTGATACGCAGCAGCGTCACTCCGTGGCGGGGGATAAGCCCCACAAAGGCCTTGGTGGAAGGCAGGGTCACGTGTTGCCATAGGTCACGGGCGAGGGCACCTCGGCTGAAGCGATCGCCAAGACGGTCCCAGTTCAGTGCAGCCTTCGCTTCGGCATTCCCCCTGTTGAAGAAACCGACGACGACCGAACCGTCGGCCATGTCACGCACCAGGACATCCACTTCACCTTGTTTTTCCAGGCGCCGTGCAGGGTTGCCGAGGGGGTCCTGGTCGACTGCGATCACTTCTCGATTGAGTAGGATTTCCCTGGTCGCGGGGTCCATGGTTCGAAGATCGTTACCGGCCAGAAGCGGGGCCGGCAGGATCGACCATAGGCTCATCTGTGTCCGGTATTCGTCGGAGGTCATGCCGCCGTTGCCGATCTCGAGCATATCGGGATCCTTCCAACGACCTGGGCCTGACCACTGGCCAAGATCCAGCTGACGAAAGCCGCGTTGCGACATGGAGTCCCAGTCGTCGCTGATGTCGGGTGTCGTGCGCCACAAGTTGGCGCCCGTCGCGGGTCCCCACCGCCAGATGTCGAATTCGCCCGACTGCGAAAGACTGTAAACGATCGGCCGACCCGTCTCGTGCAGGGCCGCGCCCATTCGCCGGAACAAGGCTTCCTGGTTCTCCCGCGTCACCGGATAGATGTCGCGGGCGCCGCAGTAGTCGTACTTGAGATAGTCCACGCCCCATGCAGCGAACGTGCGGGCGTCCTGCACCTCGTGCCCATGGCTGCCGGCAAAGCCAGCACAGGTCTTGTCGCCGGGCGAGGAATAGATGCCCAGCTTGAGACCCCGCGCGTGAACGTAGTCGGCCAGCGCCTTCATGTCCCCGAACTTCGCGTTTGGCTGGATCTCGCCCGATGGCGCGCGTGAACCTTCCCATGTGTCGTCGATGTTGACGTAGACATAGCCGGCATCGCGCATGCCGGTGGATACCATCGCATCGGCCATGGCACGTACGTCGGCCGCGGTGATCCGGCCGGCGAAATGATTCCAGCTGTTCCAGCCCATGGGAGGTGTCCGCGCCAACCCGTTCCTGGGCACGGCTTCGACAGCTGGAACATGGTCCCGCGTCCCGGTGGCCGCGGCTGCGGCGCCGACTGAGAGGGCTATGAGGCTTGCCAGCAGGCGTACCGATCGAAACGAGGTCATGCCAAGCGCTCGACAACCTTGATGGGAGCGTCGAATGGTACAGTTCCGATGGGCGCGGGTGAAGGATGCTCGTGCGACCGAGCAGCAGATCGAAATCGTGTTCAGGGGCCGATCTTTGACTTGATTTTCCCCGCGTCGGATGGGGTTGCCGGGTTGTAGATCACCATGCTGAGGTCCGTGCGGCCGTCGACGGAGAAGGTCGAAACTTCGAAGGCGAGTGGGCCAAGCACCGGATGGTGTATGTGCTTGACGGTATCGCCATGAGCACCACGAATATCGTTGTCGCGCCACATCGCATTGAACTCCGGACTCTGGGTACAGAGCTCCTCGACGAGTGGACCCACCTCCGCGGTGGCTCCCGCCCGCGCCGCGTCCAACTTGAATGCGCCCACCACGAAACGCGCCACGCTGTCCCATTCCTCCTGGACCGTGCGTGCGTGTGGATTGAGGAACATCATGCGCAACAGATTGCGTTGCTTTGGCGGCAACGAGCCATAGTCGGCCAGCATCACGGTTGCCGCCCGATTCCAGGCAAGGACATCCCACACGGCGGTTCTGACGAGCGCGGGGCTGGGATCAAACACATCGAGCACACGCTGTAGCCGGGGACTGACCCCCTCTTTCCTGTGGAAACGCACTTCCGGTGGATGACCGAGGCCGAGGAGGAATAGGTGCTCTCGCTCGGCGTCCGTGAGCAACAAGGCGCGTGAGATGCGATCGAGCACATCGGCTGACGGCGCGCCGCCACGTCCTTGCTCAAGGCATGTGTACCAGGTGGCGCTGATGTTGGCGCGCTGCGCGATCTCCTCGCGGCGCAGGCCGACGGTACGGCGTCGCCCGGGCGGATACCCGAGTGCGATGGGATCGAGCCTGGCACGGCGCTCTCGAAGATAAGTGCCGAGCACGTTCTCGGCAGGCGGATTTCCGTTCGTCCTGTTAGTCATTATACCCCTATAACGTCTCCACTTTACCCCCATGATCCGCCAGCTGAGACTGGTCGTCCAATCGGACCGAGCAACGAGATCAGGAGAGTTCTGCCATGAGAGTATTTGTCACCGGTGCCACGGGAAATGTCGGTGCGAGGGTCGTCCAGGATTTGATCGCGGCCGGTCATCAGGTCATTGGCCTCTATCGGTCGGAGGACAAGGTAGCGGCGCTGAAGGCCGCCGGCGCCGAACCTTATTTCGGATCGATCGCGGATCCGGATAGTCTCAAGGAGGGTGTCGCGCGTTCCGACGGCGTCATCCACCTTGCCTTTAACCACGACTTTTCCCGCTTCGTGCAGAGTTGCGAGGAGGATCGCCGCGTGATCGCGGCGCTGGGGTCGGTTCTTGTCGGCTCCCAGCGGCCCCTGGTCATCACCTCCGGCACCCCCATCGCCAACACCGTTCCCGGCGAACCGGCCAAGGAAGACAATCCGACTGTCGGTTCTGACGTGCATCCGCGCGCTGCGTCGGAAGAGGCCGCAGCCGCTCTCGCCGCACGAGGCGTCAACGTATCGGTAGTACGCCTGCCGCAGGTTCACGATTCGGTTTCGCAGGGTCTCATCACGCCTGCCATCCAGCTGTATCGGGAGCGGGGCGCATGCGTGTATGTCGGCGACGGCCTCAGCCGGTTCCCGGCCGGTCACGTGCTCGATGTGGCGCGCCTCTACCGGCTGGCTATCGAAGTGGCGCAGCCAAATGCGAAATATCACGCGGTCGCGGAGGAGGGCGTGTCGATGCGTGCTATCGCGGAAGCCGTCGGCCGGAGACTAGGTCTTCCGGTGAAATCGATCGCACCCGAAGAGGCTCAGGACTTCTTCGGCCCGCTCGCCATGTTCGTCACTCTCGACATGCCCGCGTCGAGTCGGCAGACGCGGGAGAAGCTCGGGTGGGAACCGGTCGGACCTGGGCTGATCGCCGATCTCGAGCAGCTGCGGGTTCACGATCTGTAGATGCCATTACCAGTCCCGGGTCATGTCGCTGGGCCATGATCGCTATCGACCTGTTTCCACAGCTAAAGAGGCTTGCCTGCAATCGTCCGGGCAAGCGCACGATTGCAGAGCCTGAAGCGCTTGCCCTTTATGAGAGGAATTGGGACCTGGTCGATCGCGAGGCCATGGACGAGGTTGATTACGAATCCATCGCCATGTGGACAGGGCACGGCGAAGCCCTTCGTATAACTTCGCATAATGTATATTATGTCAAATCAATGCTTGCCACGGATAAGGGTGTCGTGTCGGAGTCCGCCAGTTCACGACGCCGTCCGTCTAAAGGCGTCGTGGCCGCTAAATCGAGTCGTTCTCGCCATCAAGGACTATGCCTATCAACCACTTAGGCGCGGTCCTGCGGTTTGGCCACATACGACGTGGCCGAGGAGCCCGCGCTTAAATCGGTCGCGCGCCCAAAAGGCGACGCTCCCAGCGTCAAAAATTGCCATAACTTTGAGATCGTGTTCGATTCGGCCTACTAATACCTCCAGCCAGTGCTTGAGGATAAGTAAGTCATGCGCCCTCCACCGCGTACCTCCCGTCACACGTTCCTTGTTGCTGCGGATCTTCTTGCGGAGTTCCTTCCGGATTGTCCAGAGGATATCCAGCAACAATGCGCAGAGCTATGGCTGCGCTGGAGCGCGACGTACAGTGACTCCAACCTCAACCGCCGGCGAATTTGTATTGGTGGCTGGACCCGAATCTGGGCAGCGATATGCTCGCAAAGGCAGTGCTCGCCGTTGTCCGAAACGGCACTGACCGCTTCGTGGGACCTTGGGCAAACTCGGTTCAATCCGGGCCGGAGATTTTATGGACTTTCCCTCTTTGTCTCCGAGCTGGGGCTTATGACGCCCGATGTCCATCGTGCATTGAGCAACGCCGCCGTTGTCACTCGAGCGATTACGTCGGCCAAGGCGTCGCCAGAGAAGGCCGCGCCGCTGCGCGCTGCCGAGGTGAGGAAAGTCGTGGAGATCGCCGATCCCGATTACGGCCCGGATGTGGCGGCCGTGACCTCCATGCTGATTATTTACGAGTGCATGGCGACGCGGGCCGAAGTAACCGGAAGCGAAAAGGCGCTGCGGTTGTTGAGGCCCGGGCTACAAATGCGCGATCTGGACCTTTCGAAAGCGCGTGTGCGAATTCGCTTCCCAGACATCGAAGGCGGCGGGAAAGAACGGATCGGGCGGCTCTCGGAGGGAGCGTCCGCATGGCTTCGTTACTGGATTTCCATGCGTGGTGCGCAGGAAGGTCCACTGTTTTCGGCGCCCATGCTTACGATATCAAACGCACGGTCGATCGCGCATCAGGGCGGACCGGTCGACATTTGGCGAAGACTCCAGCAACGCGAGGGCCTGGCCGAGCGCAGTGGAATTGGACGCGGACGAATCACTGTTACTGCGCTGAAATTCGGTCGCGCGATGGCCCTGTTCGAAGCCGGATTTTCACTCGACTACATCGTTCGAGCCAGTAGCTGGGAACAGACTGGCGCCTTGATTACTGCGCTGATCAAACCGCGCGAAAGCTGGTCGTATCGGCGCCGGCGCGAGTCCCACCGGCTGGAGTGGCCCCTTCCCCCCTCGGGAGCGGACTCCATCAATCCGGTTCAGTGCCTGCTTTTCTGACCACCGAGAGGGCGAAGTGGCCTTTGCCGCTCCGCCCTCCTCTACGTCAAGCAGCTTCGGGGCCGAGGACGATGTCGGGCCTGGCAAGCGAGAGGCCGTACCAGAGGGCGGCCCTTCGCATGCCGGGATCGGTGGCCTGTCGCAGCGTCTGCCAAGGCCCATCAACGGCCACACTCATCGGCGCGCGACCGACATGGACGAAGCCTTGCCATCGCAAGGGAATGGCCGTCGACCAAAGTCCCGTGCGCAATTCTTGGTCGGTGAGCGCTGCCGCAATATCGCGCAGGAGCGTTTTCGGATTTCGTCTCCAACTCGCTGCGGTCCTCGCCTCGCTGTAGAGGCAAGCGTGAAGCTGCTCGGCAAACGCAGCTAGGTGCTTCATCGTGGCATTAAATCCGGGCTGCGTAGTCATTGACGCTAGCGCTTCGCATGCGATATCCACTTCGCCGGTGGTCACCTTGCGGCCCTTCGCACCCTGACGCATCCGCCAATAAATGAGCGGCGTCGCGTGCCGCGAGCAGAGAACTGCGCAGACGTGCGCCCACTGGCGACGAAACGCGACAGGCCGTTTCGCGTCGAGGTCCTCCTTCCAGCAGGTCGGGCAATAGGCGACCCTGCCCGCGGCGACCAAGACGTCCCGAGCTTCGGTCAGTCGGTGGCGCGCAACCTCTGAGGGTGAGCAATCCAGCCGTCCGGCCAGGCGAATGACTGCTTGAGGAGTGGGGGCATCGGGAGTGCCAATGTCCCCCTCCCCTTCACGTAAGGTCTTCCAAAGATATCCCGGACGGCAATCGAAGAAGCATTCGGCGCGGCTTACCAGCGATTGCAGCGACTCGTCCTCGCCAAGACCGGGTATGGGCCAGCGATCGATGCTCATGCCGCCACCTGCACGGGGTCGGGAAGCACGGCCCATGCGGGCGGCTGGACGGCGGCCCGCTGCAACAACGCCGCAGTAATACGTTCCTCACCGGTCTCAACAGCATAGGCTCCCGCATAACAGACCGTTTTGACGATCTTGTCCAGGACGCCCCCGCTGAGCTTTACCAAGAGCTTGCGGGTCTCCAGACTCGTCAGGCCCGACGGCTGGTGCAGCGGCAGACTGCTTTCCAGGGCAGAGAGAAAGCTGGTGAGGAACGCGTCGGCTTCCCATTGCGGCAACGAGCGGTATGCAAACCGCGCATTCAGATGCTCGTCCAGCTGCATCGCATCAGGGGCTGCCGAGGTTCCCAAGGTAATGATGGGAATCTGCAGCTCGTTCATGAGGTACTTGATCGTATCCAGCGCGATCCGCTGCTGCCTCGCCGTCGATGTCAGAACGTCCTGGATTTCATCGAGGATCAACATTCGCACCCTGACGGCGCGGCAAACTTTCAGGACCATTCGCTCCCGGTCGGCACCCACGTAGCCCATCGCATCGGGCACGCCTAAGTTGGCGAGCATGCGGTTGTACAAGGTCTTCGCCTCACGCGCCCCGGTCATCTCTATCGACAGTACCGGCAGCGAGATGGGCTGCGTATCCGTGGCCTGCTCTTGGGGATAGCGCTTCAAAAGGCATTTCGCCAGCATGCTCTTGCCGGCCCCCGGCCGTCCTGAGACGACCAATCCTGAGGCACGTGTCTGCATCGGGCGATAGAACAGGAAATCTACATAATCGATGACCGCTTGCAGGCGCTCGTGCGGCAAGAATCGCTCCGCAAGCATGCGGCGCGCACGTAGCGCCGGCGCAAGGTCAAGGTCGGCGCGAACCGGCGGAGCCAGGTGAGATGCTTGAGTGCTCATGTGTTACTCCCAGATTTCGACAGTAAGAGGACGGATACGAATCGGCATAACGGGCGGTTCCTCGGTCTCAGCGATCGAGGGCTGCTCACGGGCGGCGGGCTCGTTGCTGGGGATCTCTGTTTCGGGCGTCACCTTGGTCGGTGCGCGGTGCCCCTTGCGTGCCTTGCGTGTGGACTCAGCCGCACGCACCTCGATGCCGTCGCATGCATCCAGGCCTTCGTCGTGGAGAACAATCATGCGCTCACGCGCCTCGCCGTCCATGGACGCCACTCGATGAGAGTTCGCACGCGCACGTCCGGCAATTGCAGGCGCTTCGATGAAGCCGCCTTGGGGATGACGCACCCAGATGCTTTGCGGGTGCTTCGGGTGGTAGCGCACTTCGACGTCCTCGCGACGACCCGCAATCGGTCCCAGTGCCTCGTCCCAGTAGCGTGAGCCGTGGTGCTCGAGGCCTGTGCGGCTCAAGCGCCGGAACGATCGCGGCAGGAAATCCAGGCGGAAGGTCTCCGGATGAATCACCGAGTCGGGTTGCCAGCCACCGTGCTCACGGAACTGCTCCCACACATAAAGCGGAGATGCGCCCAGACCGCGGTGGGCTCGCACGTGGTACGACCGGCAGATCTTCTGGACCATCCAGGCATCGAGCTCGCCCAGGGTCATCGTCGCCCTGGCCTCGCTGGGGTAGTCGCCGCGTTGCTTGGTGTTGCTGAAGGTCGTGCCAGGCAGCAGATGGACCATGCGCATCAAAGTACCGTTGAGGCGTTCGATATGCGCGCCATAATGCGGCGTCTTCACCGGACGCCATTTCAGTTCAATACCGTGTTCCTCGCAGCCGGTTGTCAGGGCATGCGCTCGCAGGTCCTTGCCGTTATCCACCAGGACCGTCGTCGGTTTGCCGTACATGGGCCATACGCCAGGGTCGGCTTCGTTCTCCGGTTTGGGCAAAACCATGTGCTCGACACACAACGCCACCGAAATTGACGATGGTGCATGCATGGCCAGGTAATAGCCAACCACGCAGCGGGTAGCGACATCGATGGCAAGCGTGATCCACGGCCGTCCCAGGACGCGCAATCGGTCGTCCGACAGCACGTGCACGTCGACCCGCGTGTGGTCGATCTGCACCATCTGCATGGGGCGGGACATGGTGAGTCCCCCGACGCGGACCTCCCACTTCTGCTTGGCCGCCTTCGGCCCTAACCGCGCACGACTGTCCGCCATACCTTCCTGTGCACGAATCCTCGTCAGAATGCTCTTCCGATCGGGCGGCCTGAGGTGCAATTTGCGACACAGGGCCCCTACCCTCGTCACCACATACTCCTTAGGACATCGCTCGCGCGTGTGGTAGAACTTTTCGATAGCGTGAGCGATGACCCGTTCGCGCGCCGGATCGAGGACGCGACTGCCCTCCCCTCGCCCACGTCGCCGCGGGACAAGCGCCGAGGCGCGTGGATCCTGGTTGAACCGACCGCGATAGCGCTGCAGCTGGCGATGGCCGATGCCGTGCTTGGTCGAGAGCGCCTCGAGCGTCTCAGGGCTCAGGCGCTGGTCGTCCTTGAGGGGATACAGGTCAGCGGCCAATGCGGTGGCGCGACGCCACTGCTCCGCAGGAACGATCAGACGATCGGGAGTCTTGGACGCCGGAATCGCCTGCAAGTCTTTGATCTTCAGCACCACCATATCGCCGGACAGGCAGTCCCTGGCGTTGATTTCCGTCGGCGAGCATTGCCCGTCGATCTGGTAGGTATTGCCGTGCGCAAAACAGGTCGTGCCGGGTCTGAGTGAAATGGCCATGGCCTTCTCCGGTAAGTGAGCCCCACCGGACAGACGTGCCGGGGGGAAGCGCCCGGGCACGGATGCAACGCTCGGACA
This sequence comes from Luteibacter sp. RCC_6_2, assembly GCF_041360655.1. Lineage (NCBI taxonomy): Bacteria > Pseudomonadati > Pseudomonadota > Gammaproteobacteria > Lysobacterales > Rhodanobacteraceae > Luteibacter > Luteibacter sp. RCC_6_2. The sequence goes on from NZ_JBFUPQ010000001.1 coordinate 102,270, forward strand.
TGGCCGACCATGGCCGCATTGAAGCGTCCAAAAAGATAGCGATAGTTCTGTCACTCGCGAAACCAAAACGGCGTCGCCTCAGGACGGCCGAATCAGCTCGTCATTTCGCACGTGTGTTTAGCGACTAGACCAATATTTTCGAAGCCAGTTGACGTCGCCAAGCGACATTGACCGACGTCAGGGAGAAGCACGCTACTACGATTATCGTAATTCAGGCGTGAAGTCGTCTTCCTCAGGCTACCGCGACCGATGCACGCTTAATGCGACGGCAAAGTCCAATCGATATTTTCAAGGTCGCAAGCAAGCCGCATCCCGGCTACTGAACAAGGCGGCGTCATTCTTCGTGGTTCGGGTCCGAGTCACTCAGCAGATCAGCTGCCTGTGTTTGTAACGGGCTAAGTTGATTAGCCTTGACCCAGCCGCTGTAAACGTCACCGCCTTTGTCTCGGGCCGACACCAGGATGAGACGCCACCGTCCCCGAGCTCGAATCACACAAACGATGTGCCTCGGTGGAACGTGCCAAGGTACCGCTGTTGCGTGTGCGAGCCCAGGCGAACCATCGCGGACTCTGGCGTAACCGGTGATAGCTGGCTCAGGGCCGAAGGGCGATGGGTCAGCACGACCCTCTCCGCGGTCGTGGTCGCGCATGCTCCAGCATGCGCTCGAATAACGGCTGTCCCACGATGAATATGTCGTCACGAGAATCGTACCGACGACCTGCAGGACAGCCAGCTATTGCTTGTGAGTCTCGGGCTGAAGCGCGCGGACTGCCACGTCCGGGTGGGCCGATGCCTCGGGTCTGGTCGGGTGCTGGTTAATCTGGGCAGCGGGAGCGGCGAGTCACGGGGAGAACGGTGCCTGGGGCGCGTGCTGCCACCGGCAGCCCGGTGCTCCTACCGGCTAGGTCGCCGATGACCGGGACTTGCGGACGCCAGCGCCCTTGGCTGGCTTCGGCTTCGTCTTTGGCCGAGCCTTTGGCTTCAGTGCGGCGACCGTGGCCTCCAGCGCCTGCACCCTGCCCTTCAGATTCGCCGCTTCGCGCTCCGCTATCGCCTTGGCTTTGGTCAATGCGACGGTCTCGCGTGCGTGCGCGCCGTCACGGCGCGAGTGCTCGCGAACGGCTGCGGCCAGATTCTGCCGAAGCGTTTTGATTTCCTGCCGCGCATCATCGACGGCCTGGTGCGCGCGATCTTCGATCGAGCGCGTATAAACGGCGCTGGTCTGGCGCTCTTCGTCGGCCCGACGCTGCGTATTCGCCATGGCTTCCCTGATGTCCGAAAGCGCACGCCGATCCTCCTCGGATGCCGCCGCGTGACGTTGCAGTTCGGCCAGGAGCCGTTCGCGCTCGGCATCCCAGGTAGACCGCTGCTCTTCGAAGGCACTCAGTCGCGACGATAGAGCGGCCGCCTCTTCCCGGACTCGCACCAGCTCCGCCTGCTCTTCCGCGCGTACGAGCTCATCGCGCTGCTGGCTTGCCTTGAGTTCGGCGCGTGTGGCCTCTAACGCGGCACGCTCGCCATAAAACGTCGACTCGAGCTCCCCTCGGGCCGTCGCCAGGGCCTCGGCCCAGAACGATGCGGCAAGGGCACGGACTTGATCCGGCGCATCCGGTAAGGCCATACGTTGGGTAGCCTCTGCAAGACGCCGCCCGGCGTGCGCCCACCAGGCGTCGAGGTGCCGAATGACGGTGTTCGGCGAGCCCGATCCCAAGACGGCGCGAATGCGATCCACCGTGGGTCGTTCGCCGGCGACCATGAGGCTGTCCGCCGCCGCGAACACGTCTGACTCAGAAATTCCGCGACCCATGGCCAACCGCCGCTCAATAAAAGTACAGTATGCGCGGACCGCCGGGACCGTCCAAATCATGGCAGGAAGTAATGACCGACACGGATGAACGCGGCGACGAGCCAGCGAGCACTGAGCACTGCAAAACCTCGGGCCAGGAGGGGCGTCGGTCCGGCAGAACGCCAGGGCGAGTATGGCGCGAGCGTCCCTCGCGCGCCGAGTTGTTGTCGCTTCCGCGGTTCCCGTCGCTCGACCCGAACCAAGTCATCGTCGCTGAGAGCAAGGTCGCTACCGCCAAGGCCGCTGCTGCGTTGCGCGATGCGATCGTACTGGGCTTCGACACCGAGAGCCGTCCGGTTTTTCAGGCAGGCATGAAAGGAACCGGGCCCCATCTGATCCAGTTGGCGTCGGCGACTACCGCTGTCCTTTTCCCCATCACAGGCGGTACCCTACCCCCCTTGTTGCGCGAGCTCCTCGAGGATGCACGGATCGCCAAGGTTGGCTTCGGCCTGAAGGGTGATCACCGCGGCTTGCACACCAAGTTCGGGATTCGCCTGCGCGGCGGTGTCGAAGTCAGCGGCCTGGTCCAGGCGCTGGGCTTTCGGCAACGGGTAGGATTGCAGACGGCCGTGGCGGTAGTCCTGGGCCAGCATCTGGTCAAATCCAAACGGATCACCACCTCCAACTGGGCGGCCCGCCCGCTGCAACCGGCCCAGATCGCCTACGCGGCCCACGACGCCATGGCGAGCCTGCGTGTTTACCAGGCCCTCCGTCCCCTGTCCGGTCACGGCGAACAAGTATCCGCGGCTCAGCACGCCGCGCCTCCGGGCTAGATCAGGCAGCACCTCGACACCATGGCAGGCGAGCGAGGAGGCCGCCGCGATCAGTTCGTTGGCATCGGATCGTCACTCGACGTCGGGTGGTGGTTCTCGTCGATGGCCATCGGGCGCTGGGCCGCCGTCAGTGACGTGGCGTCGACCTCCACGCTCGTGATCGACGGATCGCCGAGCATCCGGCTGACGTGTCAGGCTGCGAGGAGGGCCTGATAGTCATCCTCCATGTTTGATCGTGCGCCCGCAAGGCTCATAGCGGTTACTTACTTGGAGGTCCGGAAGGCATTCGCCAGCTGCGTCAGCAACTGGATGAAGTCTTTCGCATTGCCATCGAAGGCCACTTCCGCGGGCGCTGTGCCGTCCGCGCTGGGCTGGGCTGGTGGAATAGCGTCTTGGCCAGGCCGATCTTCACTGTGGCGCGCTGCTCCTCGGGCAAATCGACGAGGTAAGGATCGAGGGATGACAGAACCAGCGCGTAACGTTGGTTACGTTCCTCGCCCCGGGCGTGATCCGCCAGGAGACTGGCGTACGCAACCACCAGGCCAAAGGTTGCGGCTACGAACACACGACCGAGCGTGTGGGACACGTCGATCTCCGTACCGGTTATCGAGGCCTGTGAGCGCGGCAAGCGCTACGACTTGCTATATCAAGGCAGTTCGCCGGTTAGTCTCCGCCATTGTGTTCTCCCTGTCTTGATGGCCGCGATGCTACGGGGCGGTGTCAAATCGGTCACGCCCCATTTGTGGGCGAGCGCCTGGCGGTACATACCCGCGATAAGGGATAATTATCGCCGGTACAAACCGTTGATCGTAACAATTATTACGTGGCACATATGGAAAACAACGATTCGTCGCTGGTACCCCGCCCGCACCCCCTGCTCGACCCGGCGCGGTTGGCCGAGGGTGCTGCCGAGGCGATCCGCGACATCCTCGCCGCCGGTGCCTCGGCCAACACCGCACGCAGTTACCGCACCGCGGTGCGCTACTGGGCCGCCTGGTACCTGGGCCGCTACGGCCGCGCGATCGCCCTGCCCGTCCCGGCAGCGGTTGTCCTGCAGTTCGTCGTCGACCATCTGGCCCGGCCGCGGCCCGACGGCAGCTGGCGGCAGGAACTGCCGCCAGCCTTGGATGCCGCGCTGGTCGCGGCCGGGGCCAAGGCCGCGCCGGGACCCTGGAAGCGCAGCACCATCGAACACCGCCTGTCGGTCCTGGCCGCGGTCCACCGGCGCCATGACCAGGCCAACCCCTGCGAGGCCCCGGCGGTCCGCCAGCTGCTGAAGAGCGCGCGCCGCGCCGGCGCCCAGCGCGGCGAGGCCCCGGCGAGGAAGGCCGCACTAACCCGCGAACCGCTCGAAGCACTGCTGGCTAGCTGTGACGACAGTCTGGAAGGCCTGCGCGACCGCGCCCTGCTCCTGTTCGGCTTCGCCAGCGGCGGCCGTCGCCGCAGTGAGATCGCTGCCGCGCAGGTCGACCAGTTGCAGCCGGTGAGGCCGGACGCGTACGTGTTCCGCCTCGGGGCGAGCAAGACCGACCCCACGGGCACGGCCTCGGTGACCGCGGGTGGCAAGCCGATCGTTGGCCGCGCCGCGCGCGCCCTGGCCGCGTGGGTGGCCGCCGCGAACATCGAGGAGGGCGCGCTGTTCCGTCGGCTGTGGGGTCAGCGCGTCGGTGCGGCGCTCTCGCCGGCGGCAGTGGGTGAGATCATCAAGCGCCGCGCGCGCCGGGCCGGCCGGGACGAGGACATCGGCGGGCACAGCCTACGCGCCGGGTTCATCACCGAGGCGGGCCGTCAGCAGGTCCCCCTGGCGGAAGTGATGGCGCTTTCCGGGCACCGCAGCGTGGCCAGTGTCGTGGGCTACCACCGGAGCGGCGCACTCAGCGAAAGTCGCGGCGCGCGCCTGCTGGATGACGGGCCACTCGGCGAGAACCCCGCAGATTCTCGTGCTACCGATTCTCGTGCCGACGAAGGGTAAGGTCTTACAATCGGCCGACATATCGCCGCAACCGCATTGTCATATGACGTGGGGCGATCGCACCAGATTCCTTTAGCTTCGCCAGTATCGCTAAGGTGGCGCGGCTGCGGCGTTAGCGCCGTCCAAGCTGATCCTAAAAGCGTTAGATATTTGGCTGAGTGTCACAGGCATTGGTGGGGGAACGACCTTCCGGCCGCCAGGCCCATTTTTGGATAGGAGAGGCAAGGTGCTAAAGGACGGTGGTAGGAAATCATTTTGGTGTGTCTTCGTGGTTCTTGCCGCAGCGACTCAGCTGTGCTCGCCTCCGGTTGTGGCGCAGGCCAACCCAAATCAAGCATCGACCGTCGGCCCCGTGACGCTTGGATCTACAAATTGTATGCCCGTTGGCCTCGTGCCCACGGACATAACGGGAAGCGCTCCTCCCTCGCTGCCGTTCTATCAGCCCTACATCGATCAGACGACGATCGATCAGGTTGTGCAAAGCCCTAACCAGCCGGAGAACAATCGTTTCACGGTTCTGGATCGTTGGGATGTGGGCAATCCGCCGCCGGTGCCGATTACGTCCTGGGCCCTGGGAGGTTACACGGGCCTGTCAAGTAATGCGCCGCTTTTGTCTTATCAGCGCGGTCATACTGATCAATTCGCGTATAGCGGCGTCCAGGTGATGGGCAAACAGGTCGGTCTTTGGCTGAACACCATGGATCCGACCACGCAACTGTTCGGCGGTTCCAACGCTCTGAACGTGGGATGCTGGTACAACAGCGCACCCTATGCGCGGCTATTTCCGTCGATGGCATATGACTTGGACATATCGTTCAAAGCGGGTGTGGCCAACGACCTCTCCACAGACGCCGCAACGTCAAAGACGGTTACGCAAGCTTATTTTGAAGTCATCGTGGAAGACGAGAGCGGTTACTGTATCCAACCGAATTCAAACCCGCCGGTCAAGTGCAAGTTCACCTATCAGGTGGGCTACTATTCCCGTATTCCAAACTCTGCAGATGTTCAGCAGGTTCATACGGATGATACGGAGACCACCTCTTTCCCAATTGCTCAGACTACCGTTACATCTGGAGGTATGGTCAGCAATTCACCGGCTTGGTTGCATGGCGCTTCGATCGGTTTCCAGTCACAGCCGTTTTCCTCGACAAAGATCGTGCATTTCCGTGTCAGTACCAGTGATTTCCTGAATGTGCTGCATGCAGTCGCGTCCTCTGGGCAGCCCGGTTACGACAGCCTCTCGAAAAATCCCTTGGACTACCGCATCACGCTAATCGGCGTAAACGGAGAAATCGCACCGGCCACGAATGCCCACGGGCAACTCGGCATGTCCGTTTCCGACCTAAGAGTGACTTCGACCATTCCTCATCACGCAGCCGGTTCCCCTGCCGCGTTTAATGAGCCCGCCCCGCGGGTCGTGTACAGAGATGGCGCAAACATCAATCTCTTCAGCAGCGATCTCAGCGGCAATCCCAACGTCTTGCAGACCTTGACTTCAGGTAGCGCTGCGGGTGACCCGACGGGCTATTTCGCAAACGGCGCGGCCAGGGTGATCTATCGCGATTCGAACCAACACATCAGGGAAATTTTTGAGCAGGGCGCCGCCTGGTCCGAGTGGGATATGACGACATCATTGGGCTTGAGCAGTACGGGATCCGATCCTAAACCGTACGTCGACGCTGACGGAATAAGCCATGTCATTTATCGAGACCTGGTGGGAAACATTCACCAGTTATCGTTGGATTCCAACGGCTGGCATCACGTTAACCTTTCTTCCGAAAGCTCGCCACATGCTCCCGCGGCAGCCATAGGCACCCCCATGGGCTACGTGTCCAACGGCGTCCCTCGCGTCGTTTACCGCGATGTCAATAATCAGGTAGTTGAACTGTATTTCTACAATGGCGCCTGGAATCAGTGGCAGATGACGGGTATCGCCGGTTCCTCGGCGGCTTACTCCGATCCGCAAGGATACGTTGATGCATCCGGGTCCCCGCGTGTGGCATACATGGACAACGCGGGCGGAATCCATGAATTCCACATGGATTCCACTGGATGGCATCTTGCCGATATCACCGATCTGACCAATGCGACACCGGCGCAGGGCAATCCCAAGGGCGTGCTGGCCGGCGGCGCGCCGCGCATCATTTACCGCGGTACGGACAACGATTTACATGAGCTCGTGTGGTGGATGAACTCCTGGGTGCACAACGACTTGACGACCCTGACGCGTGGAGCAATCTCTTTGCTTAGCGATCCAGTCGAGTTCACGGGGTCAGACGGTGTGGTGCGAATCGAATACGTCGGGTCGGATAGTCAACTGCACGAGCTCTACTACAGTTCGGGCTGGCTGCATCGCGATATGTAGCGAAGTAACGCTTTGGGTGTTGATAACAGCCAAAGTGACTACCAAGAGGTCCTTTCGGACCTTCGTGCAGCGGCTGCGCACCATCCTCAGTAGGTCTGAATGGGCCGCAGGGCGAGCCCCTGTTAATTCGTCACACTGCATCAAGCGACCGCTTGAAATCATCGAACGCGAAACTGCCCGTCTTTTCGTATCGGTCAGCGGACCTGACTGCGGGGGTCTCGCCGGCAGCCCTGAAGTCGCGCGGACCGTAAAGCGTCTTGTCAGGTTCTCATATTCCGCGCAGATAGGCACTGAAAGCTGTCGATCACGGTTGCTTCATGCATTTTAACGAACGAGTGACCAACATATCCCCCTGCCCTCTCGGTATGCACGGTGAAATCGCACTTCTCCCCTGCCTTCGGCTGTGGTTGGTCCTCAGACATGAAAGGCAACAGCAATTCCTGCTCGGCAGTCGTACCATCCTTGACAACCGAAAGCGCGACCCATGTGATTATCACGCCTGACTGCGGGACCGGGAATGCAGAGACACGAACAATCTGTGCGGAGAACGCACTCGATTCAACAGAGGCCGAAGCCCAGGGTGTCAGCCCAAGCGCAAACAAGAGAAGAACGAAGGATCGCGGGCTCAACATCAGTGCACCGCCCAGTTCGGATCGACTTGGAAGCTGTAAGAAGAAACAGGGTTGCCCTTTTTGTCAAGGTAATCGAATGTCGCTCCCGTCCAACCATTCATAAGTTGGGTACCGCTTTCAGTCCGGGTGGCAGCACCCATGACAGCAGCTTCCGGCCCAAGTGCGGCAGCATGTGAGCTCTGAAAGCCAGCGCCAGGATTGTTCGCACTGAACAACCGCTCGGCGAATACGTGCGTAAACAGCGTGGCGCCGAGCTGGGGAGATTTTGCCTCGAATGCCTTGAAGTCCGCGACATCGAAGGTCATCTGGCTGAAGCTGTCCCCGATCGTCCGGCTGTCCACGTTGGTCACCTTGACGTCTACAGTGCTGTGACTCGCCATAGCATCGGCGAGCGCTGCCGCCTCCTCCCGCGTCGATCCATCCGCCGCCCGCGGAATGTCACTCGACAGGTCCACAGCGATGACGTGCACTCACTTCAACACCGAGGCCATGGCTGGATGCTAGCCCCGACCCATGCCACCGCTAGCATGGAAAGAGCGTTCCGGATGAAGATTCGGTCAGGCGCCCTGCACAATCGGGGCAGCCCACCCGTCGTACTCCACACGGAAGAGCGAAGCAATGCATTGCATGAAGCCCGACACGGCGAGCAGCGTTTGCTGTTCTACTGCCATTGAAACGGTGGCCACCACTCTGAACTCGCCGTTCGCGTTAGTCGTGGCCGTCGTGGCGTACCGATAGTCCGAGAGGAAACCTGCGACCGCGGACGCTTGCCTTTCATCCGCAGCGAGGAAGATAAAATCGACGGGTCGGGGGATCGCGAACATATCGCCCTGACGGTCACGCAAGCCCAAGAGGTCGACATCGGCACGGGCCGTGGTTGCCAGGTCTTCTACGATACTCATGCGAACCTCAAGAAAAAGACAGAAACCGTGTCACAGGGCGTCAATGTGCATCGACTGAACAATCCGACTTTCCTTCCCTGCGTAAGTGTCGCGGATTCGATCCTCGACATGCTCGGCGTCCCAGACGGCCGTTCGCTCCAACGACTCGCATTCAGCGCGCGTGGCAGGGCGCATGGTGCCGCGATCGTAGATCTGAAACTTTTCGGGCCGAAGGGGATCTTGCATGAAGGTTGGTGGCGCTTGAAGGTGAGCAATGCGCTCCGGTAGGAATGCGACGACGGGCCATCGTCCCGAGGTCACCGCGCTATTCATGACTGAAACGTAAAACAGGGGTGGCCGCTGCAGCGCTCCTTCCGCATTTGACACATCGCGTCCGTCGAATACTGCAAACTTCGACTGCTCCAGAACGGCCGCATACGCTATCTCGTGCTTGCCGTCGAGCAAGATGGACACCACATCGCCGACCCGTCGCCGAATGCGACTATTTTTTGACTCAGTCACTCACCGAACTCCACGCGGGCCGCATCGATATATTGGCCAAGTTTTCCATTGCTCGGACTGATCCCGTTGATGGCGTTACCCGACGTACCGCCAGAACGCTGTGAGCCGCCATAGTTCTCGATCATGGTCTGCTCCTGGCCTCTGATCGCGTCCGGATTCGAGGAAGAATACACGAGTATCGCAGGGCCGAATCCCTTGTCGTTCATATGGTGCGCCACGTCGCGTCGCGCAACATTCTCTTCTGCGGTACCCGTGCCGCTCGTGCGGCCGGTATAGGTCTCACCGGTGGTTGGATTGATCTTTGTGTAGATCTGGTAGGTTTTTTCTTGCTTCGCTTCTGCCGTTGGCAGGTTTTCCCCGACCTCTATGCGTTGCTCCAAACCCAGGCTTTGAGCGACCTGATGTTCGGGGAAGGTCTCGGGCAATGCTCCCGGGGCAAGTGTGGGCGGCGGCGCATACCCCGGCGCGGCCATGTTCGGTCCCAGCGGTGGGTTCAAGCGCGCCAGTGCTGCCCGAGTCTCGAGATCCAACTCGTCAGCATCCACTTCTTGCTGACCGTTTGGATCAACCAACCGCACGGGATTGTTGACTGCGTAGGTGAACCGGCCAAAGCGCAAAGCATCGCCAGCCGTGGTTGTGACCGGATCGACCGACAGGAAACGGCCTGAGGCTGGGTCGTAATACCGCGCCTGCATGTAGATCAGGCCGCTATCCGTGTCCTCTACGTGCCCGGCGTACCCCGGTCCTTCCTGGAGCGCGCCGCGAGCAACCGCCCCATATGGCCGGTAGTCGGTCATGCTCAACACGTTGCCCGCGGCGTCGGCGGAGGCCAGAACCGTGCCTTGCTGGTCTGCGTAGAAGTAAGTCACCGTCTCGGCAGCACGGGTTAGCCCCGTAAAGGCCAGTAGCACGGTCCAAATCAGCCATATCGCCGCCGCGCGAGACCTCCCATAGGGCGGCCGTGTGGGTGATCTCACCGCTCGGGCTTTCCGTGCGCTCTGGTCCGAGACTTCGGTGATATCTGAGCGCTTCACATTGTTCATCGTCGTCTCCATTAACTGGCCGGGACGTAAGCGGAGCACCCGGTGTCATTGCAGGCCCGGACGAGCGCGTCGTAGTTGAGGGGAAGCTGTTCCGACTGCGATACGAGCACGAAGGTCAAGCCAGTGCCGGAATACACCGACGCATGCGTATCGCTGCGAATCGCTTCATACCGCGTCGCACCGCTGACAGCGGTCCATTCCACCGCGTATCGGGCGATCTTGCCGTTGCTGGTCTCGTTGAGCAGCGGCTGCGGGGCGGCTGGCACCAGTGCGACCGTGACCGACACCGCCCCGCTCATCGGGCCACATCCGGCCGTGTTGCAGCCCTGTACTTGATAGACGTAGGTGCCGTTACCCCGCCCGCTGGTCGACCATGCGGTGGCGTTCGCTGACTGGACCACCGTGGCACCTGCGCCGTTGACGCTTTCTGTCAACGTGTAGCTGGTGGCCCCTCCCACTGTGGTCCAGCTCAGGCCGTACGCACCGGTAGAGCTAGACCCGCCTCCACTCAAGCCCGGCGCCGACGCGGGTGGCACGGTCACGGCAACGGCGCTGCTACCCGTGAATGAGCTGCACCCATTGGCGTTGCAAGCACGTACCTGGAAACTGACGCTGCTGGTGGCACCCACCCCAATGACAGCGGAGGTCCCCCCACCGTTATAGACCGACGCAAATCCTCCGCCGTTGACGCTTTCTTGCAACTCGTAGCTGGTCGCGTACGCGGATGCACTCCAGCTGATGGCGATGGAGCCGGTGCTCGTCGCGGGAACCGCCAGCGATGCCGGGGCTGCGGGTACGTGACGAATAGCCACGCTGTTACTCGCGGTCCAAGCGCTGCAGCCGTTCGCGTTGCAGGCTTGGACCTGGAATCCGTAGACACCGTCGGGCGGCTGGCTGATCGTCACCGCTGTGCCAGAAACGCCGGTGACCGTCTGCCAAGCCCCCCCGTTGACCTGTTGTTGCACGTGATAGCTGCTGGCATTCGCTGCCGCCGTCCACGTGACTTGAATGGATGAGAGGTTCCCTGCGGCTACCGCCGCAGCACTGGCGGGAGCTCCCGGCGCGGAAACCGAAGGCGGAACCACCGCGCCCGCGCCACCCGAGCCCGGCAGAACGACGTCGGCCCCGCCATTGGGCGACTTGCCCACGACATATAACGACTGTCCCGAATGGGCCACACGGAAGGCATCCGACAAGGAAATCTCGAAGCGATACGATCCACTGCCAACATGGCAGGCTTGCGCAACGGCCGCCTCGCTGGCCACGTTGGCCGTAAACGTGCCCATGGACGTACCGACGCCTGGGCCGCCGTTGACAAATGCCTCGACCTGAATCGACTGCGCCAAGCCCGTCGAGCAGGCCCATCCACGCAAGATGGCCGTGGCCGCCGTTGTGTTGGCCACGCCATCGAGGTTGCCGATGACCTTGGACAAACTCTCCTGGGTCGAAGCCACCAATTGAGGACCGAGGTAGATGTAGTCCGTGCCTTGGGTGGTCGTCGGATCGTAGGCAAACATGAGCTTGCCTGACCCACTATAGGCCCAATATTTCGTCGGGCTACCCTGCCCGTCCTGGCTGCGCACCCGGCGACCGGCGGCATCGTAGAGATAGCCAGCCTGATTCTGGATGCCGAGCAGCCGGTCGGCTTGATCGAAGGTCAGTGTTGCACCGTCACGTTGTGCAGTGTTGCCGCGGTCATCGTAGGCAAAGGTGTGAACAGCCGCCCCGCCACGAGTGATGGCGGTCAGACGGTTGTTCGCGTCGTACCCGTAATCGGACTCACCGTCCGTGTCGGTCAGGCGGATCAGGTTATTGAGCGCATCGTAGCCATAACTCTCCGTACCCCACAAATTTGCTGCCGACGCACTACTGAGTCGGTTGAGGTCGTCATAGCTGAAGCTCGCGGTGCGTTGCTGGCCAATCGTCAGATCCGAACGGCTCAACACGTTCCCGTCCTCGTCGTAACTCAGATCCTGGCTCACCGCCATGGCGGCGGCAGTTCCATACGTCTGATTGCTCAGGAGTTGCCGCCCGTTCTCCTGCGCGAGATATGTAGCCTGATTGCCAAGGGTGAACGCCCTAAGCTTGCCGTCAGGAAAATACTGCGCGCCCATGGCGTAGCCGCCCGCACCCGTGGGACGGCCCAGGCCGTCGGGCGCCGCTGTCACGGTCTTGCCATCCGGATAGCTCACGGATGCCGGCACCCCTTCCGCGCTGTAGGTGTAGTCCAGCGGGAAGCTGTATCCGTCGACCGACAGGTGCTCAGCGGTCAGCAGGCCGCGCAGATTGTAACCATAGGTCCAGGACACCAGCCCGGAGGTCGCCGTGGACTGCCGCCCCGCCCGGTCATAGGTAAAGGTGACGGGATCGGTCCCGGCGGGGTAGACGATGGAGGTCACCCGGTTTAGCGCATCGTAGGTGCGCGTGGTCTCGGTCGCAGCGGCCACTTGGTCGTAGCCGCAATCGGTACCGTTGAGGGCCAGCCCCGCCGCTGTCCACGCCACATTGTCGGCCCCGTCATAGGCAGTAACACGATCGCCGGATTCGGGGTCGTGGATGCGACAAAGCCGGTGGTAGCTGTCGTAGATCCAGCTACGCGTCAACAGCACGCCGGCAGAGGTGCCTTGCGCCAGGGATTGCACGTTGCCGTAAATGTCGCGGGCCACCGTCTGCACGATACCGCCCGCCACCACCGAAAGCGGGCGGCTCGTGTCTGGCTCGTCAAACACTTGATACGTCGTTGCAGTGACCTTACCGCGAGGGTCGGTCACCCGGACGATGGCACCGGGCAGATACGCCGTGGCGGTATTCAGGTTCCCCAACTCCGATGAAGCGGCCTGCAGCGTTACACGTCCGAGTACATCGTAATGGATCGCAACGCCCGCACCGATCGTTGCGAGATCGGGTGCGCCGTCCACAGGGTAAGACGAAAATGCCTGCCGACCAGCCCAGTCGTAACCGGTGCTGTTCGACATGGCCGCCCCCGTGTTGCCGTCGGTGGTCGTCGTCAGGACCGGGCGCCACAGCGCATCGAAGTAAGTGGTGATGGTCTTCGGCCCCTCGGTGATCGAACGCACCCAATGCCCCGCTCCGATGCCGCGCTCGGCGCCGCTCGCGAAGCCGTACGTGTAGCGCTTCGACGACCAAGCCATCGTGTCGCCAGCGGGGTAGTCCACCTCTGACATGCGTCCCATCGTGTCGTAGTGGTATTGGGTCGTGGCACCTAGGGGATCTGTGACGCTCGTGATATCGCCAAAATTGTCCACAGTGAACTGCTCAGCTGTCTGATCCGGGAACGTCACGCTCTGCGGAACATCCAGCTTATAGTTGCTCAGCGCAGTGGTGTGATTGTTACCGTCCGTGAACGCGGCAAGGTGCCCTTGAGCGTCGAATTGATATGACATCAGCAGATGTTCGAAGGCATAGTGTGCGGTCAACACGGAGGTATTCGTGTCGTAGGCGTTCCGCTGCATGACTTCCTGCGTATCGATATTGATGGTTGACAGCGGCAGCCCCAACAGCCAATGCGTCGTGTCGTTCAGATACGTGTGTTGCTCATGGGCTGTCGCCTGGCCGGGTACATCGCTGTAACGCGTGATGCTGGACGGCTGGCCAAATGCATCGAATCCAGCGGCGGTCCATGTAAAAACGTTGCCGTCCTGGCTGATCTGACGAACGGTCATGGGCTCCTGATTGTTCAACCGGGTCGTGTTCGCCAACGGATCGAGTGCAAAACCCAGAGGATTACCCAGACCTGCCGCGGCGACATCGGCATAGGCATCGATCTCCACCCGAGCAGCGGACCCATCTTGCGTATTCAGCCCGGTGCGGGTCGCCACGATTTTGCCTTCAAGCGGGCCATTCATGGTGTTGTCGAACTCGGTGCGGACGATGCTTGCATCGGGCTGAGTCACGTCGGTCCAGGCCGTATGGGCGGGACAGACACCGGACGGGCATTCATCGGCCCAATAAAGGGTCGGATTGCCGTAGGCGTAACTCCACGTGCTGTCGACCCCTGCACCCGTGTAATGCTTCTGGGTCAGTGCGATGTTGAAATACGAAGCGGGCTGGAAATAAGGCACCTCCGTGGCCGAGCATGTAGCGGGTGGCCGTGCATCACCTTCGCGCACACGTTGCGTGGGTGTGACGGTGAACGATCCGGAGAGCCCGCTAGGTGCCTGCATGGCACCGCTGAACGATTTGCCCTGATTCGTGACCTGGAAGTAGCCGTGTGCGCATGACGGAGTCAGGCCCGTGTTCTGCCCCACCGTTGCCGACAGCAAGCCCTGCAACGCGAACTCCCAGCTTGATCCATCGGGTAATCCAACCGCCGAGAGTCGTCCTAGATATTGGGTGGTATTGGCGACAAGCTGGGATTCGTCGGCGTATTGGTAGGTCCAGGTACGCGACGCGCCTGATGCGTCTGTCACCGTGACATGGTCGATCCAATCCGTCTCGGGACGCCATGTGAAAGTCACGAGGCGCCCGTCGCTGGCGTCGATGCTGATGAGCCGGCGTCCCTGGTAGTGGTATTGCACCCAGTTGCCGAAGCGATCCTCTACTTTGGTCGCGACGGCTTCGGCGGCAGCGATTCGGGCGGTGATGTGCTTACCGGGAGGTGGGTTCGAAAGCGTGGCACTGGGCGAACTGTAGTAATTCAGCCAATTCAGGTGATAACGCAGCCCATTGGGCGAAATGGCCAGGAAGGCGTCACCGGGTTCACCGGACGCTGTCCCCAGTTCGCAGCCGATCATCCAGTGCGAAGGTGTCATTGCCACAAACGCGATAGGTTGGCCCGAGGCATCGGTCATTGAGGGCTGCGGAGTATTCGTGCTTCGGCTCAGGACCGATTGCGAACCTTCACCGGGCACTTGCAGGGCGTACCCGTGCCACCAGTTCAGGCTGTCGAACAGATCCCCATTGGGGCCGGGTAGCATCGGATCGTACGCCATGTTCGCGCAGCGATTATCCGGCACCTGGCCGTTCGCTTGCCACTGGGCACCGAAGCCCGCATAAGCACCGGATGTCGCGGCGCCCACCAAACTGGTGAGGCGCGGCACGTCCAGCTGCCAGTCGGCAAACGCGCCGTCATCGGGAAAATCAAGACTGGTACGCCAGCCTGGACTGAACGTGCGGGCGACCACAATGTCGGGCCCCGTGCCCTTGAGCGTGAGATCGACCTGGCGGAAGGATAGTTCCCCGGTATAGAGGTCGACTGCTTCTCCGAACGCACTATCTCCGAGCGGCTTGATGTCGTCTGACATTTTGATCCGCCGATGGAACTGTTCTTCCGGCGTGGATTCATCGGAGTTTGCGTGCACCACCCCGAGCGATGCCAGGCACACAGTCAGAACCATCGCGACGGTGGCGCGACGCAGAAACGAAACCTGATTCCCCACAGCTCTTCCTTTCAGCCAAGGGGCGATGTGATGAGCGCCCCTATCTCACCGTACGACCAGGAGGTTCCCCACCTGCAAGCGCGCGAAGTTCCGATCAAGCGGGAAACCGAGGTAAACGGCCTGCATCACGCTTGAACTTAAGGAACGAGAGGATAGAGGAGATGACGCGTAGGCTTCAGCTGATCTTATTGTAGGCATAAGCTGACAAGATCGAAGCATCTTGCATAGCTGTTGCGCCAATCGGCAATTATCTGCGCGATTACGAACCATCTTGCGTTATCGAAAGATCTTACAATGCACGATTGCAGCGGCCGAGTGCGAATCTCGACAGTAGAGCCTGTCACGACCCGCCTCCCTCGCCTTCGACGGCAGTAGGCTACTGATAACCGACGCCGCCGCCACGCGCATTTATCGCGTCGACGATACGGCGACATCGCGCCTACCGATGCGATGAGCGGCCTGATCTCGTACCGCCGCCGGCCGGGCGGCCTCAGAAATCGGAGATCCACATAGAACAGCAAACACAAAGGCCCGCCTGTCGATGGGCGGGCCTTCGTTTTCAGCGAACGCTACCGAGCGTGACGCGCCGGTAGCCGTCCTCGTTTCAGAACGCCACGCGGACACCCGCGGTGACGCCGTACGCCGAGCGGCGCGATCCTTCTTCTGCGGTGAGGCCGCCGTAGAGGTAGGTGCTCTTGCCCAGGCGCATCGTGCCATTCGCGTTGACTTGGACGAATCCGCGACCCACACCTGGCGCAGCGGCGTCGAAGCGCTGGCCCGCCAGCGTGTCGTGCACGGTCGGGTCGAGCAGGTCGCCCGTGTCGGCACCGACTGCGATACCTGCGCGCCAGGTCAACGTGGACGCCAGCGGATCGGCCGCCTTCGAGCCCACGTTCGCGCCCGCGAGGAAGCGCGTGCCCTTCTCCGACAGCGTATCGACCGAGAGGGCGGCCGCCGTGCCACGCTCGTTCACCGCGTCGCGTTCCACCTTCTGCCACACGACGCTGACATACGGTTCGATGCGCGAACCGCCGCCCGTCTGCATCGGCATGCGCAGCGTGGCACTGGCCATGGTGTCCTTACCCGAGGTGCGGGATTCGAGCTGCGAACCACCCAGCGGATCGGCGCGGCGCGTCGTCCAGTCGGTGGTGCCGCGGGCCGCCATGCCGTCGAGCACGAAGCTGCCCATCGCCTGCTGCGCATACACGATGCCGGAGTTACCGCGGATCGAGCCCGAGCCGCCGTGCGCGATCACGTTGGTATCGTGGTGCGTCGCAGCGACGCCGATCACCGTGCCGTTGTCAGCGAAGAGGTCGATACCGGCTGTGGTGCGGTCGGTGCCGGTCTCGAAACCGCTGCCCTGACCATTGGCGATGGAACGATTGCCGTCGCGCGTCACGTTGGCCCAGACCGTGTGGGCCACCTCGGCGGACTTATCCGTGCCGAGGTGGTCGCTCACGTCGCGCTGCATGCCTAGGCCGGCGTTGCGTGCGGCGGCCGCCTGGTCGGCGTGTACTTCGCCCGACAGGCTGTCCACCATGGACGCCACCCGGTCCGCACCCAGCGACGACACGGCGTAGAGCAGCTCGTTCTGGTCCGTCGTAGCGGTGCCGCCGTCCAGCGCGGCGATTGCGCCGTCCACCGCACCCGCCGCGGCGAGGTCGTTGCGCTTCGCATCGGCACCCAGAAGCGTCGTGTACGACGCCGGTGCCACGCGCAAGTCGATGCTATGGCCAGCGTTCGCACCATAGAACACGAGGAAACGCGTGTTCACCGCCAGGCCATCGGCGGGCTGGTCGAGCGCCGTGAATCGGCCTTCCACGCCGCCTTCCGCCGTGACAATGCGATAGCTATCGCCCAGCGCCGGCGTATAGGTGTTGCTGGCGTCGCCCGTGATGCCGCGTAGCGTCGGCGCCAGGGTACCGTTCGCCACGAAGCGGTTGCCCGCGCCCGTCACCAGCACACGCGAGTAGTTGCCCGCGCCGGTGCCCGTGCCGAGGCCGTCGATATCGACCTGCAGGGTGGCGCCCGGCTGCATCGTGACGGTGCCCGCCACCGTCAACGTGCCGGGCGAGTTGCCGGCGGCCAGGCGGCCTTCCACGTTCACCGGGCCAGCGATGAAGCCGGTACCGCGCAGCGTGCCGACGCGGTCGACCTGCACGAAGCTGCTGTCCAGGGCGCCGTTGGCGCTGAGCACGCCGTCTTGCACGCAGGTACCGCTGGCCAGACGCGAGTTGCCGGTGAGGCTGAGGTAGCCTTTGCCCGACTTCACGAAGCAGCCGTTGCCCGCGTCCGACACCAGGTTGCCCGAGAGCACGGTGGTGGTCCCTGCGGCGACGTTCACGCCGGAGTCGCCGCTGATGACGACCTCCTGGCCCGTGCCCAGGCTGGCATCGGACTGCAGCGTGCCGCCCTGGAGCAGGATCTGACCCGTGCCCAGCGAGGAACCGGAGTTGATGCGAATGACGCCACCCTGGATCAGGGTGCCACCGGTGAAGGTGTTGTTGCCGTACACCACCAGCGTGCCGCCGCCGAGCTTCACCAGGCCACCCGTGCCGCTCATGTCGCCCTTCTGGTTCAGCGTGACGCCGTCCAGCGTGTCGATTTGTGCGCCGTGGGCACCGATCAGGATATCGCGATCGGTCGTCATCGTCGTCGTGACCGCCAGCGTGCCGCCGTCGATCGCGATGGTGTTCGCCGCATCGCCGAGGTTGGCGTCGGACGACACTTGCAGCGTACCGCCGTTGATCCTGGTGCCCCCCGTGTAGGTGTTCTTGCCACCCAGGATCAGCGTACCGGCGTTCACCGTGGTGCCACCGCTGTGCGATGCCACGCCCGAGAGGTCGAGCGTGCCGTTGCCGTTCTTCACGAGGCCGGCGGCGCCTGCCACGTTGCCGGTGGCGGTGACCGTCGTGTGGGCATTGGTGTCGATCGTGCCGCTACCGTTGAGCGACAGGTCGCGCGCCGTGGTGAAGCTGCCCGTCGTATGCAGCGACCCACCCTCGAAATCAATGCCGTTGGACGCATCGCCAAGGTTGGCGTCCGTCTGCACCTGCAGCGTACCGCCGTTGATCGTGTTACCACCGGTGTAGGTATTGCTGGCGGTGAGGACGAGGATACCGTCGTTCACGACCGTGCCGCCGGTGTGCGATGCCACGCCGCCGATCACCAGGCGGCCGTCGCCGTTCTTGACCAGCGCACCCGCGCCCGACGCCGTGCCGCCCGACGCCATGGTCGTGCCGGCGTCGACGTCGAACAGTGCGTTGCCGGCGAGGACCACGTTGCGGTCGGAGTTGATCGTCGCGGTGGTATGCAGCGTGCCGCCGTTGAAGACGAGATCGCCGCCGGCACCGAGGTTGCCGTCGCTGGACACCTGCAGCGTGCCGCCCTGGTCGATGGTCGTCGGACCCTGATACCCGTTGCTGCCGTTCAGCACCAGCGTGCCGCCCATGACGTGGACGCCGCCGACCTGGTTGGCCGTGCCGTCGAGCCGCACCGTGCCCGCACCCGCCGTGTAGAACGTGCCGTTACCGGACACGTCGCCGCTCGTGGCGAAGGTGGTGTTCGCGGCCGTGGCCACCACGCCACCGTAAGCCGACGTGACGATGTCGCGCGCCGAGTCCACGTTGCCCGCCGCCAGCAACTCGCCGCCGTCGAGGAACACGTCGCCTGCGGCGTCGCCGAGGTTGCCGTCCTTCCCGATCTTCACGACCGAGTTGGGGCCTACCAGCGTGCCGCCCGTATAGGTGTTGTCACCGGTGAGCACGAGTGTGCCCAGGCCGCCCTGGACGAGTCCGCCGTTGCCGGCGATCGTGCCGCCGAGGGTCAGGACCTCGTTCGCGTCGTTGAATACCTTGCCGCCGTTGACGAGGTGCACGTCGCGTGCGCTGCTCATCGTGCTCGACGCGTACAGCACCCCGCCGTCGACGAGCGTGAGGCCGCCGCCGGCCGCGCCCAGGTTGGCATCGCTCGACACCTGCACGGCCGCACCGCCGTTGACCACGGTGCCGCCGGTGTACGTGTTGTTCGTCGAGCCCAGCACCAGGGTGCCACCATCGACGATGGTCTTGCCATCCTGCGTCAGCGCACCCGTCTGCACGAGGACGCCGTCGCCGCTCTTCACGAAGTCGCCGCTGCCGGTGACACTGCCGGACTGCTGGAACCGCGTGCCCGCGTCGGTCTCGATCGTACCGCCGCCCGCGATCACGGTGTCGCGGCCGGAGACGACGTCGGCCGTGGTGTGCAGGGTGCCGCCGTTGAGCGTCAGGTTGCCCGACAGGTCGCCGAGGTTGCCGTCGCCGGCGATCTGCACGGTGCTGTTCGGACCGACCGTCGTGCCGCCGGTGTACGTGTTGGTGTTGTTCAGCACGAGCGTACCGCCGGACGCGGAAAGGCCGCCGTTGCCGGAGACCACGCCATTGAGGCCCAGCGTCGTGCCGGACTCGGTGACGATCGAGCCGCCGCCATCGAGGCTGACGTCGCGCGCGGTGTCCATCGTGCCGGTGGTGTGCAATGTACCGCCGTTGCCGAGCGTGATGCCGCCTTCAGCTGCGCCGAGGTTCGCGTCGCTCGACACCTGCACGACGCCGCCGTTGATGGCTTGCGTGCCGCCACCGTAGCTGTTTTGCGCGGAATCGAGCACAAGCAAGCTGCCGTTGGCGATCGTGGCGCCGGCCTGGGTCAGGTCGCCGGTCTGGACGACCTGGCCGTGACCGTAGGCTTCGAAGTCACCGGTACCCGTGACCTTCCCTTCGTGGAGATAGGTGGTATCGGCATCGGTCGCAATCGTGCCGGTACCCGTGACCGCGATGTCGCGAACGGAATCGATGTTGCCCGCCACGTGCAGGGTGCTGTCGTCCAGCGACAGGTTGCCGGCGCCCAGTGCGCCCTCGCTGTAGATGAACAGCGTGCCGTCGGTGACCGAGGTGCCACCCGTATAGCTATTGTCGCGCGTGAGGATGAGCTGGCCGCCCTCCTGTGCCAGGCCGCCATTGCCGGTGACCGTGCCGTCGATGCGGATCGTCTTGCCGTCATCGATGGCGAGGGTGCCGCCACCGTCGAGACCGAGGTCACGCGACGTTACGACGTTGCCGGTGGCGTGCAGCGTGCCACCGTTGAGGGCAACGTCGTTCGAGGCGTCGCCCAGGTTCACGTCGCTCGACACCTGCAGCGTCGCGCCGTCGTTGACCACCGTGCCGCCGGTATAGGTGTTCTCGCCCGCCAGCACGAGCGTGCCGCCGTTCACTGTCGTGCCACCCGTGTGGGAGGCCACGCCATCGATGGCGAGCGTACCTTCGCCGTCCTTCACCAGGGCGCCCGAACCGGACACCGTACCGGTGGTGGCCATCGTGGTGCCGCCGTCGGTGGCGATGGCGGCGTCGGCGTTCAGCACGAGATCGCGCGACGAGTTCACGTCGCCGGTCGTGTGCAACGATCCGCCGTTGAAGATCAGGTTGCCACTGGTGCCGAGGTTGGCGTCGCTCGCGATCTGCAGCGTACCGTCGTCGATCTGCGTGTCACCCGTGAAGGTGTTCGCATGGTCGAGCACCAACGTGCCGTCGCCCGCCTTGACCAGCGTGCCGGCGCCAGTGATCTCGCCATGGGCAGCCGTCGTGGTGCCGGTGCCGACATCGAACGTGGCGCCGCCGATGAGGGTGACCTGCTTGCCCGTGTCGACGTCGCCGGTGGTGGCCAGCGTGCCGCCCGTGAGGACCAGCCCGCCAGCGTCCGAACCGAGTGCGGCGCCGCCGTTCACCTGCAAGGTGGCGCCATTGGCGACCGTCGTCGGGCCCGTGAAGTGGTTATCACCGTTGAGGACGAGTGTGCCCTCGCCGACGACGAAGCCGCCGTTCTGGTTCGCATCGCCATCGATCTGCAGCGTACCCTCGCCTGCCTTCGTCAGGGAGCCGGAGCCCGTCACGCCGCCGCTGGTCGCGAACGTGGTACCGGCGTCCGTGTCCATGTGACCGTCGTTGGCGGACACATGGATGTCGCGGCCGGCATCGACGTCGCCTGTGCTGTGCAACGTACCGCCGTCGAACGTGATGGCGCCCGCGGCCGCGCCGAGATTGGTGTCGTTCTCGACCTGCACCGTGCCGCTGCCGCCGATGACCGTGCCGCCGGTGTAGGTGTTGTTGCCCGACAGCACGAGCGTGCCGCCGGTGACAACCGTCGCGCCGGCCTGGTCGAACGTACCGGTCTGATCGAGCGTGCCCGCGCCGTCCTTGATGAAGTCGCCGGTGCCGGTGACGGTGCCCGTGTGGGTCAGGACCGTATCGGCGTCGGTCGTCACGGTGCCCGTACCAGCGACGACGATGTCGTTGTCGAGGGTTGTGGTCCCCGTGCTGTGCAGGGTGCCGTTGTCGAGCGTGACCGTGCCGGTACCGAGCGCACCGCCATGATCGATCGCCACGGTGGCGTCGTTCACCGTCGTGCCGCCGCTGTAGGTGTTGTCGCCGGTTAGCGTGACGGAACCGCCGGTACCGCTGTTGACGATGGTGAGGTCGCCCGGCGTGCCGTTGGTTGCGTCGGAGATCGTGCCGGTGAAGGTGGAGTCCCGGCCGTTCTGGTCGATCGTGCCGCCGTTGCCGGAGAGGGTGAAATCCTGATCCTTCACGGCGTTGTCTTCGTCGACCGTGAGCGTGCCGCCGTCGAAGGTGCCGTCGGTCGTGCCCAGACCACTGGTGGTGGTCGGGGTGCCGCTACCGATGGTCACGATGTCCGGGCCGCCGGCGTTGGCCGCCTCGTCCGGTGTTGCGAGATTCACGAAATCGGGATTGTTGGGTACGCAACCGGCCACCGGGCCGAGGAGGGAAATGCACTGCCCGGCATACACGCCCATTTCCACGCCGCCGTTGGCCGAGCCCGCCGTGTTGGCCGTGTCGTTGGAGAGCGCCGTGAAGCTGATCGTGTAGGTGGTGCCCTGAACGAGGCTCACGCCCTGGTAGATGCCGTCAAAGCTACCCACGGCGCCGTCGTACCAGGAACCGGCCGTCCCAGAGTTCACGTTCGTGGTGGTCTGATCGCCGTCGCCCGGCGCATGCCAGGTACCGGCCGCCTGGGGCGGGCTACCCGCCTGATAAACCACCCCCCATCCGGCGGGAGCTTGGATATCCTTCCCGGGAATCTGGCCACCCTGCGTAAACAGCGGATTGGTGAAAAGGTTGGTGCTGCTGTCGCCGGCGGCATAGAGACCCACATTGCCGAAGGTCCAGTAGGCGGGATCCTGGCGGAACGCGAAGAGGATGTAGTTGTTCCCCGTTTCGGTCGGCGTGAAGGTGACCGTATAGGTCTGGAACTGATTGGCGACGTTCGACGCGCTGTTGGGTGCACTGCCATTGTTGATGTCGAGCAGCGCCCCGCTCGGCATGGCGAGGCTGCCAGCGGCGAAAGCGGGCGTCGCCAACGAGAGCGCCACAGCGAGCGCCGCCAGCGGCAGGACGATCGCGCGCGAATCACGTGGCACGCGCTTCGCCACGCTGCCGCCGGACGTGCGGCGACCCAGTTCGGACGTGACGACGAGCTGGCTGATCGCCTTGTTCCAGACGATGCGGAAGATTCTGTTCATTACGAATTCGGTCCTGTCGATGAGGTCGGCGCTCCCCCGTCAACCCCTCTGCCGCCCGTGGTGACGGGCGCGGTTGGAGAGCTCCGACCTATCAGCAAGGCCCGTGCCAAGAAATGTGAAGACCGTGTTACAGGGATTTCAGGCGACCCGCCTCGCCCCGGAGTGACGTGCCACGGCAATTTGTGACATGTGTCACAGAATTCCGTTACCAAAAAACGTTATGTCGCTTTTCGGCAAACTGTTCAGGATGGTTGACGCTAGAACCTGTTGCGAGACGGTCGACCGATCTACGAAAGATGATTTTGATACCGTGGCTGCAGCAGCCAAGCGACGTGGAATAACGCGTGTGCTTATCGCCGGTGGCATGTTTATGGCAGCGCTGGACACTAGGCCCGGCCGGATGGTGCCGACGCAGCCGGAAAACCTGAGTATGTGATGGGGCAGCCGAACCATAGCGCGAGCCTGGACATCGCCATTATCCCGACGTTCGCGATGTGATGGCTCATTCCTCCTTGTCACGATTCCAGCAGAAGCATCCGAACATCACGTTGCATCTGGCCGAGCGCATGGACCCCTTCGTGCTCGCCGGAAGCGGATTCGATGCTGCCATCCATTTCGAGCATCCGGCCTGGACGGGCATGCGGATGCATCGCCTGTTACATGAAGTGCTGGTTCCGGTTTGCCACCCTGACCTTCTGGCAGGACGCAACGAACAACCGCACTGGACGCATTACCGCGTCTGCACCGACGACAGAACCCTGAGGCTTGGCAACATTACTCCCAGGAGAGTGGAATCCCGCTGACGAATCCCGCGGGATGGGTGCACGCTATGATCTTCATGGAATGTTGATCGAGGCGGCGTTGGCCAGCCTCGGTGTTGCGCTGGTACCGCACATCCACGTTGAAACCGAACTCGCCTTAGGAAGGCTGGTCGCTCCGTGGCCGGGAGGGCGAAACCATCGCCAAAACCTTTTGTCTCATCTTCCCCGAACCCATCGGATTGAGCAGAGAGCCAATACAAGCGTTTGGTCAATGGCTGCTCGACGAAACAAAAGGAGGGATGACGGTCTGACCGACGGCGATCCAGCGCGGCCGGAGAACAGCTGCCACAAAGCCCCGAGCTGCACATGGTGAGTTGATGGCCTTGATGTTGTAGCGGTCGGCGCCGGCTCCAGCGAGCGGCCGAGCCTGCGCTTGTGGACTTCCCTCTCGGCTCGGATGCATGAAGACGTGGTGTTACCACGATGCCGGGCACTGAATCGGCGCGCCGGGCGATTTCACGTCAGCGAATTGCGAAGATGGGTCGGCAGATGTCCGACTATCAACAGTTGCTCTTCTTCATCAATGGCAAAGTAGATGCGAATGCACACCCTCGGATCGCGACTGTCAGATCCTTGCAGGTGCATGGCGAGCTTGTAGCTCTGGCCTTCCCAGGACGCCGAGTACTGCTTGGCATACCGGCGGTCATCGACCCCATCCCCGGTCGGTCCAACCGACATCCCGAGCTCGCGTGAAGCTGTCTCAAAGTCGCTCCGCGCGCCGTTGGCGAACTTCATGTCCCAATAGGGGCCGGCGAGCAACGCCAGCGCTTCGAAGATCTTGTCGGGCTCGGCGTGGTCACAGGCAGAGGCGAGGTTTGCGGCCTTCGGTGTGATGATGAGCCGTCCGGTGAAATGCTCCTCCGCCCATTCGACGAGGGCATCGAGGGAGGTGGGGTTCGGCCCACGCGTTTTTGCGCCGAGGTCTGCGAGCTGCGCCTCGAGCCGCTGGATATGGGCACGGTAGGTATGAAAACGACCACGCATTTCGCGCTGGGCTTCGACGGCCATGTCAGCTCGTCGTTCTTCGCTTTGCGCCAAGGTTTGCCAGTCTTCTGCATCCTTGCGCAAGCTGTCCATGGCCCTTCTCAACAATTCAGCGACTTCAGTCGTCGCCTGCTCAGCGCCGACAACTTCCCGGATACGCTGGGCGGCGGCTGTGCGCCGGACGACCGCAAAGCCGGGCAAATCCCGCTTTTCGTCGCGCCGGCTGACGCTGTCTTGCATCGCATCGAACTGCAGCTGCTTTTTGACGATTTGGATGCGGTCGCTCCAGGACTGCGCCGTAAACAGTGGGTGCCGGAATGGGTCATCGATGTCGGCATCGAATCCCACCCGGTACATCCTGATGGCGTCGCCGAACACGCCAAGCCGGCGGCCGTAGCGTCGGGTCAGTTCCTGCGCGGCCTCGGGAGACACGCTCACGACAAACGCGAGACCAGACAGCCAGCTGCCGACGGCCCCGGGCGAAACAAAGGGCGCCCCCGTCCGGGGCTCGCTCACCACGACGACGGAGACAGGACGGTTACGGTCTTCGATGAAAGCGATTAGGTCATCGATGTCCCGCTCGCGGTCGACATGGAGCACCGTGCCGTCAAGACGGCGACCACCGTCTTGCAGCTCGTGCGAGGTTGCCAGCAGACGGACGATGCCGGGCAAACCTGGGCTGACTGCGAATTCAGGCTCGCTGGCAGGGACAAGCACGCTGAGGGTGCAGCCGAAGGCCGTTGCGGCACCATCTTCGATGTCAACCAGCACAAGCTCAATGCGCCACTGACGTCCCGGCATCTGCTTGCAGGGGTCATCGAAGCGCACGCCCCACAGCCCCGGCGCTGACTCGATGGCAAGGGTCTGGGTGCTGTCGTCTTTTTCCAGTTCGATGGAATCGGTCCCGGAGGCCTGCTCGTCGGTCAACCGCCACCCGGTCTTTTCCTCAAGCCAGCGCACAGCAACGGCCCGCGCGCTGGCCAACGCATCGCCGCCGGTAGGACTCTGGACCTGACCGATGACCTGGACGAGTCTGTGGTAGCGCCCAGGCGTCAGCCGCAACTGGCGACGTCCCGACCCGGCGCTCGCTAGCGGATAACCCGAGCCAGCGTTTATCCCCTGCTCCACGACAACTTCCATCCCCTTTCCCCCGTCCCTTTGCGCAACGCCGCCCCCGGCGTGCAGTGAGTGAACCCGTCCCCCATTAACGGCGGACCCTCGTGAACCTTGATGGGCACCGCATGGAACTACGTACTCTGGCCTGCCGGAACCAACGATACACAATCTGGAGCAATCGCCTGCCGGTCACATGCGGCCGATAGCGTGGTCTTCCCACAACCAGACTTGCGGTACGGCCCGAAGCACCCTTCCCGCTCGCGCCCCGGCAGACAGCTGCAGATGAAGCAATCATCTCCCTTGTCGCGCGTCCACCGCCAGTACCGCAGCATCTGCATGCCGTAGGCCACCAGCGACACGACGGACGTGCCAACGGCACCCATGTTCCCCAGCCCTTCTTGCGTAAGCGTGCCCGACAGCATAGGGAGGCTTGCCAGCGCCTCTACGATCACAGCCGTGGTCATGCCAAGAACAAACACGGCGATGGCCGGTGCGGCAAGGCGCAAAAGCATCGTCGTCTGGTCACTTATGTGGTTCTCCCTTTGTGCGAAGGGTGCGCGGGTCGTGTCTCGGACAACGAGATTGGCCTTGGAACATTCGTTGCGTGAATTCGGACGATGCAAGACTTCTTGGCGCTTGAGCGGGTTACGTACCGAGGTTGGGTACCAGGGACCCGGTATCGCTACGGCTGTGCTGCAGACCCTAATCGCTACCGGCGTGTCATGTTGTCGAAGTCGGCTCTCCGTTCGGCCGAAGATAAATCGCCCTCGTAGTGCTTTGGCGCCGAGGATTCGGCACGAGATTTTCGTCATGCGCGGCGCTCGCGAAGCGGCGTATTTGCACCTCGCCGCACCGCCGGAGCTAGACTCCTGTCCATGAAACCGAAAGACGATACCGCCCTGACGGTGGCCGAGATCGCGTGCGACTCGGCAGCCATGAACGAGGCCGTGCTCGCCTCGGACTTCGATGAAGCGCGCTTCCTGGCCCAGTTGATCATCGCGAAGGCCGACGCGGCAGGCTTGGTCGATGTGGCGCTCGACGCCGCCCAGGTGGTGGTCAGGCTGGGGCCGTCCGGTTCCACTCCGCAGCCGGGCCATGCTCGTGCGATGCTCGCATTGGCCGAAACGCTCTCTCGCGTCGAGCTAAAACCGCCCGGTGGCTATCGCGATGCCTGACCGTCCCGCGATCCGGCGAACCAACTTGCTCACGATCCTGCACGAGTTGGAGGCCGAGGGCGTGCGGAGCGTTCGGGAACAGGCGGAGATCCTCGGTACGTCAGAACGGGGGCTTGAAGCGATCTTATCCGGTCGCCCCATTGACGATGCGCTGGCCCGCGAGATCGAGTGGTCGGCGCACAAGCCGCTGCACTGGCTCGACCGCGACCCTCGGATCGAATCCGATTAGCCGAATCCGACGGCGTAGCGTCCTCTCGTCTCCACCATCGACCTCAGTCCGCTTTCCCGCCAACCGCCGTTGTTCGTCCGACAGCCTATGCCCGAATACCTACCTGACGCGATCGCACTGACGCCGCTTTGCCCAGGACGGATGGTGAGAGCGGCTGAAGCTGACGCGACGCCGACGTTGTACTGGCGCCACCATCGGCGTAGCGTCGGATGCCCGTCCCCGCAGAGGCTGCGATGGCCATGCCGCCCGCCCCTGGCAAGCAGGCTGTGGGAACGCCGGTCGCGGAGTACGTCCGCATGTCGACGGACCACCAGGTCTACTCGCCGGCCCAGCAGTCGGCGGCCATCACCGCCTTCGCGGTCGCGAATCGGATGCGCATCGTTCGCCGCTACCTCGATCACGGCAGGAGTGGCCTGGACTTAAGTGGCCGCCCGGCGCTGCGACGCCTGCTGGCGGATGTCCGTTCGGGAACGGCCGATTTTCAGGCGGTGCTGGTGTATGACGTCAGCCGCTGGGGACGCTTTCAGGAGGCCGACGAAGCGGCCTTCTACGAATACCTATGCATGCTAGGCGGTGTGCGCGTCATCTATGTCGCTGAGCCGTTTGCAAACGATCAGTCCCCCTTGTCCGCCATGCTCAAGGGCCTGAAGCGCGCCATGGCCGCCGAGTACAGCCGGGAACTGTCAGTGAAGGTGTTCGCCGGTCAAGCCCGACTCGTCGCCTTAGGTTTCCGACAAGGCAGCACCCCGGGTTATGGGCTACGCCGCGCGCTCCTGGACGCAGCCGGTCGTCTTAAAGGATTGCTGGACGTGGGCGATCGCAAGAGCCTGGCGACTGACCGGGTGATTCTGGTGCCCGGGCCCGCTGAGGAGGTACGGGTTGTCAATGTGATCTTCCGTCGCTACCTCAGTGGAATGTCGCAGCGGGACATAGCGCGCGAGCTGAATGCCGCTCACATTGGCAATTTCCGCGGCGATCCGTGGTGCCAACAAGCGATACGTAGCGTCCTGGTCAATGAGAAGTACATCGGCAACAACATCTTCGCCCGATCCAGCAAGCGGCTGCGGCAACCCAAGACCCTCAATCCGCCGGACGCGTGGGTCCGTTGCAACGGCGCATACACCGGCATCGTGCCGCCACGGATCTTTTGGCGCGCGCAGGCCGTGCGTGAGGCCCGCTGCCATATTCCGACCGATGCGGAAATGCTCGCTCCCCTCCGCCAGCTTCTGGCGACGCACGGGTATCTCACCGTCGGCCTGATTGAACAGGCACCCGGCGCGTGGTCGGGCTTCTCGTACGTCCGTCGGTTCGGCAGCTTCCGCAACATCTATGCGTTGCTAGGCTACCGCCCTCCAAGGAACCTGGCTTTCCAGGACGCAAGGCGCCGGGCAGCACGCTGGCTGCCCAGCTTGCTCGGTGCCATTACCGAGCGACTGGAGGACGCCGGGGCGGCCGTGGTGGCCGAGGGGAGTCGATTGACCATTGACGCGACCTGGTCGCTGTCCGTGGGACTGATTCGCCCTTCCCTGCAAGCTCACGGATGGCGCTGGCCGATCGTTCGTCTGCCGCCGCCGTGCGACATCCTTCTCCTCGCCCGCATGGACCGGCTGGGGAACCAGCCCCTCGACTATTTCATCGCCCCCACCATGGCCTTTGCCGCCTGGCCTCAAGCGCTCTACCAGCACAACGATCCCCTGATCCAGAGGTACCTCTTTCCTTCATTGGCGGTGCTACCCGCCTTGGCGATGCTCTCGGCTCGCCCTGCCGGTCATGACTGACATTCCCAAAGATCCCTTCCGCCGGCATCGGTCGGCGGCGGACAGCCTGGAGACGACGACCGCTGCGGCACGCGACTATCTCGAGGTACTCGCCGACACGCTCGAGGTGCTCGGGTCCATGCCGGGGTTCTCGGCCATGGTGCGGCGATTGGCACTGCCCTATCCCTACCAAGGCTTGGGTTCCGTAACGGTCTCGGCGCTGCCGGCACCGCTTCGGTTTGCCGTCGAACGCGCGATAGCGATTCGCCTGCTGGGTCACGCAGAGATCGTCAACTGGTTGGCTCATGACGCCCCGGCGCAGTTGGCGGCGTTGCAGGCGCTCACCGCCGTCCGGGTCCTTCCCGGCGCCGCACGTTACCCGCCGCCGGCGCGCCCCCGTCTCCCATAAACACACGCGGCATGTTCGCGCCATCGACGCGCCCGATGCCCCTATCCTCAATGCATCGGACGTTCGTAGAAGGGCGCTAGGCCCATGCCGGCAACGCCCTGGGCGTGCGAGGGCTCATCGGGCAGGAAGCGCACCACCAGGGTTCCCGGTGCCGCCCCGGCCTGTTCGGCCACCGCCCGCAAGGTCGCCGCCAAGACTGGGTCCGTCGGCACCTCGAGTCCTAGCACCATTTGGGGAGCCTGCTCGCCGCGCAATAGCTCGTACAGGAAGGCCCTTGCCAGTCGGCCGTCAGCGGCGATCCACTCTGCCAGCGCCCGCGCAATTGGAAACCACTCGTCGGGGGGAAGTCGGAAACCCCACGGTACCTGTCGCGACGGGACGCTGTCTTCGCCCGATTGGGCGCGGATGAGGGCAAGGACCTGGTCAACGCGCGTCGGCGGCAGGGTCAGCCGCGCCGGAGATAAGGGATTGAGCACGTAGTAGCGCCGCCCGGCGAGGGGCAACAACACGCGCGTGGGCACGCGGACCAGCGTCGCAGGCGGCGGAACCATCCCGGGCAGCCGGTTGGCCGCGGTAAACAGCGGGACAAAGGTGACATCGTCGGTCTGGTTACGCCACTCGACGAGGTTGCGCTCGGGGCGGTTAGCCCCTTCCCCCGGCGGCCGCGCCAGGAGCACCAGAACCTGACCCAAGACCAGTGCCTGGAGCAGGCCGGTGTGCCCCGGATCGGCCTCGCCCAAGGCATCGATCTGCGTGCCTAGCGGATCGTCCTCAGCTGTCGGTGCCATGGCGCTCCCGGACCATTACGTGTCCAGCCGGCGCAGCAGCTGGTCCTTTTCGCCGGCGGAGAGTTTGTCGAACGCCAGAATCATCCGGGCCAACCGCTCGTCACCGGCGAATAGATACGCCGGCGGCACATCCAGAGCCTCGGCCAGCCGCTTGACCGTCGCCAGATCGGGCTGATGCACGCCCAGTTCATAGCGATTGATGCGCGTGCTGGCCACAAACGGGTCCAGTCCCGCATCGATGCCCACCTGCTTTTGGGAACGCTCTTTCATCTCGCGAGCCGTCTTGAGGCGATGCTGGAAGACCAGCCGGAGGTCGTCGTACCGGGGCATGGGAAGCAAGCCGCGTAGGAGGGCCTACGAGACTCGTAACTTTCCCTTGCCCCGGATACTACGAGTTTCGTAGTATCCGGGGCAAGCGCCTTCGCCGGCCGTCTCGGGGTCCTCGAACCCATGCAGCTCGTGCTTGACGATGAATCGGGTATTTCCATTCCGCTGGACGACGACGTCCGCGAGGCCTGGATGGCCCAGGCGGCCCGGGCAGCGGCCTCGGAAAGCACAGATACGCTACGCGAACGGCTGGCCGCCTGCCTGGCCCAAAGCATCAGCGAATGCCTGGATCCGGATCTGAAAACGCCCACCGACGCGCAACTTCGGTACGCCACCGAGATCGCCCGTCACTTAGGAGTGCCGCTTCCGGCCGACGCGCTTCGATTCCGCGGTGCGATGTCTGAATTTATCGGTCGGTTCGCTGATTTACACCGGGCGAGACGGCGGACCCCGTCCCCTTAGACGCATCCCGCTCGTTCGGTATCCGAGACATGCCGTATTTCTCGACCCATGGTCGAAGCCCACGATGCGCTCGTCGTGACGACGACACCATAGGCCGACGCACATGCGTGGTTGCGCGAGAACCCTTTCCGCATATTGCGTGCCAGCTTTCACCTACCTTGGTTAGCGCTGTTCGCACGCTCCGAAGAGGCATACTGTGGCTTCCAACGGCCCCAGGGCTGGAGAACCATGCGCCGCACACACGCCCCCGGCAGGGTGGACGCCCTCACTCGAGCGGCCGAATACGTGCGGATGTCTACCGATCAGCAACAGTACTCGACGCAGAACCAGTCTGCGGCAATCGCAGCCTATGCGGCTGCCCATGGCATGACGATCGTCAAGAGCTACCGTGACGAGGGACGAAGCGGTGTGCAAATCAAGGGACGTCACGCACTGCAAGATCTCCTCGGGGACGTTCGCGACGGAAAAAAGGATTACGACGTCGTGCTCGTGTACGACGTGAGTCGTTGGGGTCGGTTTCAGAACCCCGACGAGGCGGCTTACCACGAGTTCGTGTGCCACCTGGGGGGCGTCAGCGTCGTCTACGTGGCGGAATCCTTCTCCAATGATGGAACCCCATTTTCAGCCGTTTTGAAGGGGCTGAAACGGGCGATGGCCGGAGAATACAGCCGCGAACTGTCCACGAAAGTGTACGCCGGGCAGTGCCGGCTGATCGGCTTGGGATACCGTCAAGGCGGCTCAGCGGGCTACGGCTTGAGACGCATGCGACTGGATGCTTCGGGATGCCCCCAAGGCATCCTGGAACACGGACAGCGAAAGGCGGTCATGACGGACAGGGTCATCCTAGTACCGGGTCCTACGGAGGAGGTTCGCGTGGTGCGCCGGATATTCAGGGAGTTCGCCGCCGGGCTGGGGGCAGCTGCTATCGCCCACAAGCTAAACGCCGACGCGATCAGTTTCCTTGATGGGAAAAAGTGGAATAACCATCGCGTCCGGGCGCTGCTCACAAACGCGAAATATATGGGAGACAATGTCTTTGGACGCACCCACGGGAGCCTCCACCTGCCTCGCGTTAACGTGCCCGAGGACGCATGGGTCAGGCGGAAATCCTCGTTCCAGCCTCTCGTGTCACGGCAACTGTTCTTCAAGGCCAAGGAGCGTTTCGAGAGGATGGCAAAGAAGATGGGAGATGAAGATGTCTTGTCTCCGCTCAGGGAAATCGTTGCACGGGAAGGACAGATCACGACCCGGCTCATTCGGGACGACCCCAGTGCCGTGTCTGTGCCCACACTCGTGCGCCGTTTCGGTGGTTTGCGGCACGTGTATCGACTCATCGGGTACACACCAAAAAAGAATCTCGTCTATGCGGACGCACGGGTCCATTTCCTTGAAGTGCGAGAAAACACCATGGCCCACGTCAAGGAAATGTTTGAGCAAGCGGGGCTATCCGTGGTTCGCCAGGGCTGGCAGCTTCAGGTCGAGCAGGCGTGGTCACTGTCTGTCGCGGTTCTGAGGACCTCGCTTTATCACGACACGGAGCGCTGGTACGTCAGACAGTCTCCTCACGACGCGGACATCGTGATCTTTGTGCGTCTATCGGCCGACGGATCCACGATCAGAGACTACGTGTTTTGGCCTGCTGCCATCTACGGGTTCATTCCCGAGAACGTTTCTAAGCGAACATATCCGGCGGTCGCTGCCTATACCTCGCACTCGCTTGGCTCGTTAGTTCGCTGCCTGGGGCGGGGACCCGTGGACGCGCCGCCTCTTGATCGCGCATCAGGTACACATGGGTTGGCGGATCGGTGCAGGAAACGCGGTCGATCGATCATAGAGGCGCTGACCATCGTTGAATGCTTTCTAGACCTCACGAAAGAAGATGCAAACTTCGGTGCACTGGAGAATGTGACGGATGGAGAAGGGGAAACAATCCTCCGATACATATTGCTGTCCCGGCAAAGTAGCGCTCAACTCAAGAACGCCGCTCTCGTCTGCTGGCTAGCGATGCACCACCCAGCAGCATTAACGTCCCTCCAGTGGGGAGCGGACGACCTTCTTGCGTGAGGGATTGCGGATCATTGCAAGCGATGAGCTTACGGCACAAGTTGTATGCGCCTCGTCGATCCAAGGACAACCGAACTGTCGGTTCCAGCGCGCTCGTCGCGCCATGCACCTATCCTCTTCAAGTCGTCGGACCGTGCGGCAAATTACTATCGTCTTGGTGCTGCCGAGCCGTGCCGCATGCAGGACTTGATGACGTCGCCAACGGGTTAACGACAGATCATCTCCCGGACACTCGACGGTAGCTTAATTGTGAAATGACAGGCTCGGCAAAGGCAGAGATTCTATCGTTGGCCCGGTTACCCCAGGTTTCCGAGTCTTTTAGGCCAGCTGTGGAGGCAACCGTCGCTTTGAAGTCCGAGGCCTACAGCTTGCGTGCCTCCGCCTCTGCATCGCTTATCCACCCGACGGTTTCCTTTGGCTACAGTGGTACCGCCGATAGCCTGTCCTTCGTAAAGGCTTGCCTGCCCTTCCTCTGTACGCGTAGCGAGTCCTCAATGCGCATGCATGTGCCAACGATGCAACTAACTGGCGGAAATTGCGATGGAAGCCGGTAATGATGTCGCGGAAACGCTCGAATCCACCCAGTTCGGCGCTATCGCCAAAAAGTAATGTCAAAGAACGCGGCTGACTTGTGCACATGCTAACTGTGGGCACGACTTTTTTCTGAACCTTATTTCGCGCTCTTCTCGCCTCGTTCTCTCAGTGGACGGTACTTCTCCGTGACGTCGGCGATCGTAGGTTCGTTCAGGCTGCATCTATCGTCTTTGCACGCAACCAGTAGGACGCGCCCCGTATTAAAGGGCCATTCGAGCGGATCACCGTTAAATACAGGCACCCTCAAGATTAAATCACACGTACCGTCCTTCCTGAGGCGGACCTGCATCTCATCCCAGTTCCGACCTTCCCATGCAACAGCATGCGAGAAGCGTACAGCTTCGACGGTATCAGCCACTGCGGCCCTGCATCCCCTTGGCTCCAATATCACCAGACTAGAGTCGGGTTGATCCCGATGATGAATACGCCACGTGTGCTCTGCGTCGGTATCCGCCCACCGCGGCGTATCGGTGATGATCGAGTTCTCCTGCACGATGCACCAAGCACGCAAACGAATCTCGCAAACACGGGGTGGCATCGCGGCGCTGTGTTCGGATAGGGACGCTGAATCTGCTCCGGCGGCGTGGTTCAATACCAATAAGAATGACACCAGTGGCAATGCCAGAAAAGTTGCCTTTCTTACCATTTCAGCACCCTCCAGTTGCGGCATGAACATCCGGAGCGCACACATTCGTGTTTGTCGGCGCGTTTAAGATCTGCCGGACCGACTGCTCACTCGCGGGGCTCTGTCCATCAAGCATGATTCCCGAGGCGCCCGGCGCAGTTTGCGTGCGCACGCTCCCATCCAAGGCCCGACCTCCCTTATACAGGTCCTCCGCTCCACCCGCATGCCCACCCAGTTCGTGACCAAATGTTCCAGGCGTCGCCGGCGCGCGCCCCCCGGCACCAACAGTAACCACGTCCCCGCCAATGCTGCTGGTTTCAGCCCGCCCCGTAAAAGTGACTCCTTGGGTGTCTGGGACCACCTTTACGGTATTTTCTGAACCAAACTTGCCTGATCCGTCTGACTTAATGGCATGAGCATCAACCGTCACGTTCGTACCGTTAATGCTCACCGTTCTCGAGAAAGCATCGTGAATAGCTTTTTCGATGGCCGGCGCCGAAACCGGAGACAGCGTGCTGCTTGTATCCAGATGATAGACGACAACATAGGTGACTTGATTGTTCGCCGTCCAGTAAAGCTGAGCTACGCGGCCGTCAGGGTCTACCATCACCACGGGATTGTTGTTTGCGTAGTTGTATCGACCAAACGTCGACAGATCACCCGGCGAAGATAACTTCGGATCGACGCTGGAAAACCTTCCGACTGCCGGGTCGTAATATCTCGCCTGCATATAGACAAATCCCGAGGCTGGGTCCGTCACGTGCCCCGTATAGCCCGGGCCGGCTGCAGTCGCTCCAAGAACCTGTGTGCCGTAGGGTCTGTAATCAGCGGTTGATAATATATTGCCGGACGCATCGGCTGTGGCGAGTGGCGTCCCTTGCTGATTGGTGTAGTAATAAGTGACGGTCTCACTTGCGTAGGCACTGATGCTGGCCAGAGAGAGAAGAAGCGCTGGGATCCTGCGGCAGCCGAGTATATTGAGGGTCTCGACGGTTCTCCCCGCGAGGACTAGCGGCAGCAAGCGAGTCACATTAGTCATGACTTTTCTCCGAGTCACGGCGAGGGAAACGGCACATAGTCGGAGCACCCGGACGCGTTACATGCACGCACGGAATAGGTACCGATAAGAACTGGAGAGGATCCCGCCTGGAGCAAGGCCGATGTAGCTGACCCGCTGTAAATCGACGTCGCCCCGGTTATCACCTCGTATCGGCTTGCCGTGTTTACGGCGCCCCAACTTCCCTGGAAACGGATGTTAGACGTGGTGATCTGCGTCTTTACCGTCTGCACGTTATTTGGTGGAGTTGGTGGGAATAACACCTTCACCGTGGCGGTCGAACTGTAGGCGCCGCAGCCGGCCACATTGCAAGCCCGGACGTGATAGCCGTAGGTGCCGTTGCTCTTGCCGCAGATGTTCAGTGTACCGGACCCATCGTTGATGACTGTCGCAAATCCCCCACCGTTGAGCTGCTCTTGCATGACATATGAGCTCGCCCCGGTCACGCCCCCCCACGCGACTGTGTAGCAGCCGTCGATACTTATTTCAGGTGCCGAAATTGTGGGTGCCGTGGAGGGTGCGATGGTCACAGTACTGACACGGACGGGGGTATAGCCGCTGCATGGACCTGAATTGCACGCGCGGACGCGGAAGTAGTAGGTTCCACTCGCGGACAATAGTTTAGTGAACGACGTCCCTAGGCCACCATAGATCTTCGCGTAAGCTATATTGTCGGAGCTCTGTTCCAGTTCATAGGTTAGGCCGTGGCTTGACGTGCCCCAGCTCATGCTCACCGGCCCCGTGCTTGTCGCCGGCACGGTGAAGGACGAGGGAACCGACGGCGTATGTCGAAAGACGATGGTGCCTGTGGCCAAGCCGGTCCACACGCTACATCCGGATGTATTACACGCCTTAACGTGGAAGGCGTAGTTCCCGTCATATGGTGCGGATACAGACGTCGACAGTCCTGGCCCTGAGTAGACCGCGGCCCATATGACCCCTGTAAAAGATTCGACTTCATATGAAGTTGCCCCAGCTGATGCAGACCAAGTGATCGCAAAGCTCTGTTCATCGCCACTAATGACAGCATTGATTGACGGGGGTGCTTCCGGCCGACCTTGGGTCGTGCTAACCACGGTCGTGGCTTGCGCACTCCAGGCGCCACAAACACCAACAGTGCAGGCGCGGACCTGATAATGGAACGTACCGGCGGTTGAATGACTTACCACCTGATTAATCGCGGTCCCGGACGCGACGGTCGCCCAACCACTACTCCCTGATTGCTCCTGGAGTTCATAACTCGTTGTACCGGCGACGGCCGTCCAGGAGACCGTATAGCCTGTTCCCACTAGCGCAGACGCAGGCGCACTAAGGACCGGTACCGACGGTGAACTGGCCTGGGTATTGACAGTACTGACGACGAGTTTGTTGCCGAGGTAGACGTAGTCCGTGCCAGCATGGGTCGTGGGGTCAAACTGCCACACCAACTGGCCAGCGGCGCTGTAGGCGTAGTACGTCGTCCCTGAGGGGGAGACACTTCGGACACGCCGCCCGGAGCTGTCGTACAGGTAGTCGCCCTTCCCTGTTACCGACGTCAGGCGGTTGGCAAGGTCGAACACCATGACCTGACTGTCACGTTTGGTGGTATTGCCCCTGGCATCGTACTCGAAAGCGTGGTTCGTACCGCCTAAGATGGACTGAAGGCGGTTAGCTGTATCATAGGTGTATGTGTTCGTCGTAACACCACTCGTAATGCTGCGAATATTGTTCGCAGTGTCGTATGTGTAGCTTTCGCTGCCCCAAAGGCCTGACGCAGTTGCTGACGCTAGCCGGTTGAGTCCATCATAAGTGAGTGCGCGGCTCCTCTGGCCAGAACCTACATAATCGTGAATGTCGATAATGTTCGCATTCTTGTCATACGTAAAATCCTCACTTATCGCAAGCGCGGCAGCGGTGCCCACGGTAATGTTCCTCATCAGGTTTCGCGGGTTGAGCGTACTGGAGAACAACGCACCGTTGCCGAATGCGAAGGATTTAAGCTGACCGTCTGGATGGTAGGCTGCAGACGTGGCGTAGACCCCCGCTTTTGTTGGCTGTCCCAATGCATTAGGGGCGAAGGTGACAAGCTTGCCATCCGGATACTGCATGCTCGCAGCGTTCCCATTAGCGTCATACCCGTACCCGATGGTCCACGAAAAGCTGCCAATGGATAGGACCTCTGCAGTGAGCAGCCCGCGGCTATTTCGGCCAAAGGTCCAGCTAGTCGTGCCGCTAGTGTTGGGATTGGCTGTGGCACTCGTTGAGATGGCTGTCGCCGGATTGCCAAGCGGATCATAGGTGAAGGACAGGGCCGCAGATCCGCCGGGATAAGCGACGGAGGTCAGGCGATTCATGCCGTCGAACGTGCGAATGGCTTTCGCCGCAGTAGTAACCTGATCATACCCACAACCAAAGCTGTCACCGTTCACTGGCTGCCCAGAGGCCACCCACACTGTGTTCCCGGCGGCGTCATAGCCGGTCATTTCACTTTGCGTCTCGGGGTCGAATGTGCGGCAAAGACGTTGCTGAGAATCGTAATAGAGTTTCCTAAGCACGCCACCCTGACTAATTTGCTCTGGGTCGCCGTAAACGTTGCGGATGATGGTCTGGACGACGGGAGAGTTTCCGTCTGAAGTACTGACACTAATGGGCTTGTCGTAAGCGGGCTCATCGAATGCCTGGTTGGCTGTATCGACCACGTTGCCGTTGGGATCTACTACACGACGTACACCGCCGGACAAGTAGCTGCTTGTTGTCGTTACTCCGGCGAGCTCTGCCGTCTGCGTACGGGATATCTCGCGCCCAAGAACATCGTAGGCTGTAGATATGCCTTGTGTGATGGCGAAACGATCTAGGGCGCCGTCGACGGGATAAGAATCAAAGATCTTTCGGCCAACCCAGTCATATTCGGTGCGGGTCGAGACATATAAGGCTCCCGTACCCGCTTCCGCTTTCCCCGTCATCACCGGGCGAAGCATTGAGTCAAAATCGGTGCGTTCGGCGTAGTTACCCTGGGTCAGCGTACGGACCCAGTGATTGCCTCCCATACCACGTGCGTCCGCGCTGTACGTATAGGTGAAGACCTTCGGTGCCCAAGCCACACTGTCACCAATGGGATAGTTTATCTGCGCGACACGCCCAATGGCATCGTACGCATACGAGGTAGTCGCCCCCGCCTGATTTGTAATGGCCGTGATTTGTCCAAAATCATCGACTGCAATGGTTTCAGTCGTGCCGTCCGGATGATCCGGCGCTTTGTCTGGAAAGTTGATAGTAGTGGGAATACCCAACTTATAGGCAGATAGCGACGTTGTGTTGAGTCGCGGGTCGGTGAAGCTAGCGAGCTGTCCCTGTGCGTTGAACGAGTAGTCCATTACTCGCTGACCGAAACGGTCGCGGGACACGAGCATAAGGTTGGCGTCGTAATTGTTTTGGCTCACGATTTGGTTTTTCGTGAGATTCGTCGCGACTAGCGGCAGCCCTATAATGCTTCGGTCCGTACTGTCCAAATAAGTGTGGCCTTCATCGACGAGGAAAGCAGCATTGAGGCTGCTGAAACGCCGGGTCACTGCAGGTCGTACAAACGTGTCGAACTGCAGCACCTGCCATGTATAGGCGTCACCGTCCTGAAGAATGACCTTCTTGCTTCGTGGCGCTTCACGCTCCTGACGGTACAAGTTAGCCCATATGTTGTACCCGCCCCCAAAGCGCACCGGCCACGGTCCTTGATCGAACGCGGCGTACTCAGATGTCTCGGTACGCACCGGAGTACCCGTGGGACTGTTAGTTGCGAAGTATTCGATCTTGAGCGGTTTACCTTCCGTGGCGTCGGCGCGGTTCGAAAAAGTGTAACGCGTGAGCTCCTGCTTGGGATTTACGAGGAGCGATGTGCTGGTCGTATCGCAGCCGGATACAACGCACGTAGCATGCCAGCTCGCGCTTGCCTGAGGATAACTGTACGTCCAAGTCTGCGGAGGAATGCCAGCCCCGGAGAAGGTCTTAACGGTAAGGGCAAGGTTGTTCGTATAGCGTGGCCGCATCTGCGATCCCAGATCCGCCGGCATAGTCGCAGAACACGCTTCGACGACGTCGGAGCGAGCGTGCCGCCTGGGATGCGCTTCGAACCGCCCTTGAATACCAGACGGACCGGTGATAGTGCCGACCTGGTTGGATTCGGGCGGTTCCGCGACATCATTGCAATGACCAATCGGCGCAGTCGACTTGACGTCGAACGTTAGGGCGGAGAGGTCATACGCCCAAGCGCTCCCGTCAGGCAGTACCACACTGGAAAGCACTGAACCACCGCCACTCACGGGCGTGTAGGCATAGGTCCAGCTCCGGGTGCCGCTGTTTGCGGTGACGACGTTGACTTTGCTCACATGTACGCCGTCGGCGGCGTACTCAAACGTAACCGTTCGACCGTCGCTCGCGGTGATGTTTGTTAGCTGGGTCCCGATCCAGCTGTAGGTCAAAAAGTTACCGAATCGGTCCTCCACGCGGGTCACAGCCATGACACCTAGATTGCGGATGATGCCGTAGCTGCGCGCAGGCCGATATAGCAGCTGATTAAGCCAATACTTCTGCCCGTCGGGGCCGACAGCCACGAAAGCCTCGCCCTCTTCGCCATTGGCGGTCGAGGCCAGACACCCCAAGTGCCAGCGACCTTTGGAGATGGCGACATAGTTTAGGCCG
Organism: Luteibacter sp. RCC_6_2; assembly: GCF_041360655.1. Lineage (NCBI taxonomy): Bacteria > Pseudomonadati > Pseudomonadota > Gammaproteobacteria > Lysobacterales > Rhodanobacteraceae > Luteibacter > Luteibacter sp. RCC_6_2. Next base: position 142,349 of record NZ_JBFUPQ010000001.1, read on the forward strand.
CCGATGATCGGCGCCGCTGGCGACGTGGCGACTCGAAAGAGCATGTCCTGATCGGACACCCCAGGAATTTGAAGCGTGTATCCCTGATTCCACCATGCATCCGGCGGTAGGGGGTCCGTCCCAGGCCGACCCACGCGCTGGTCAGGTGGCGCACCGAAATGAGTGCAGCGGTCGGTGCGTGCGATGGAATTGACCAGCCAGCCAATCTGGTTGGGCCCTGCAATGAGGGTGCCCTGGTTCGACGTCAGCGTCGTGAGGCGCGGGTAATCGAGGTCCCAGTCGCCGAATTCGGAGTTCGACCATCGCACTGACGCGTCGCCGTCGGCATGGAATGTGCGGCCAACTTCGATAGTTGGGCCCGTCCCTGGCACGGAAATGTCGACCACATGAAATGAGAACCCGCCGTCGAAGACGTTGACAGATTCCCCGAAGGGATTCTCGCCGAGGGGCTGGACCTCAGTATCGACTCTGACGAGTTTCTTGTACTCGTCCTCAGGGTTCGTGGTCGCAGTCTGCGCGGCAACACCACTGGAAACCGACAAGAACGTGAACGCGAGACCGCATAACCAACCGAATCGGCTCGTCATGGTTCGGGATTCCAATGAGTTAACATTCGAAAGCGCCCCGCAGCCTCATCGGCTGCAGCCCCTGGGTGACGTACGTCGAGCACGCTTCCGGCTAGCGCTGAAGCGCCCTGCGTCGATGATCCCCGCCCCCACTCGACAACTGACGCTAGTCCTGATGGTGATGGACGAAAAGTAGGCCGCAAGTCGTAGGTTCATGCGGAGGGATGGCATTTTTCGGTCGCAATGCCTTAAGTCGGCTAGGCTTTTTTAAAGAAAGCCGAGACCGTGTAGGAAAACCCCTACACGACTTAATGGCATTCGCTTACAGCACGCATGCTTGACCACTTGGCAGAAATGCTGCTGATCCCTCTGTGCGCGGCGCTAGTTGGCTGACCCGAGCGCGAGGAATGACATAGAAAGAGGCTCTATCGACCTCAGCCGCTGGTCAAACTCGCAGCCTACGTGCGGCGGATAGAGGTTCGCCCTTCAATGGCGGCCGCGCTGGAACGGGAAAGTGCGATCCCATTGGTGGCCATCTCGGAATCAAGGTTTCCCGTCGGCTCGTCTGCCAGCAGGAGGCGGGGGCTGCCGGCAAGGGCTCGTGCAATCGCTGCTCTCTGCTGCTGGCCACCCGAAAGTTGAGAAGGGTAATGCTTCATCCGCGATCCGAGCCCTACGCGAGCGAGGGCCTCTGTAATTCGTTTCTGACGATCGGCCGCTTTTAGCCGGCGGTAACACAGCGGGACGTCCAAGTTATCGAAGAGGTTCAAATCAGGAAGCAGATTGAAACCTTGAAAGATGAAGCCAATCTTCTCGTTGCGAAGCCTGCTTCGCTCACGATCACCCAACGCCGACGCGTCTTGACCGTCTAACCGTTCGGCTCGAAAAGTCGTCGTGAACCGACGTACGTCTATCTAAAGATCTCGCTACGTGATTAGCGGACTACCGACGGCAGTGCCTGCTCGCCCTCGTAGAGCAGATGATAAAGAAAGTGTAGTTACACTCATCGGTTTTCCAGCGGAAAGGATGCTGGCGGTTGGTTACTTCGCACGCGGCGCCTTCATCGGCTCTTTCGAGCCAGCCGCCAGAGCGCTTCCACGATAGGTTCGACCGTGATCTTGTACTTGCCCGGGAACTCACCTCCTGGCCCATGGACCCGGTACATCTCGTGCTTCTTGCGTTCCACGCGTAGCCAACCTTGCTCGGCATCCAGACGGGCAACAACATCCGAAGCCTCGACGGCGACCATGCCATCGGTATGGCAAACCAGCACGACGAAAGATGCCTTATAGGTGGATAATAGGTCTGACAACGACGAGATGTGGGATGACGAGAAACTGAAAGGCCACGGTCGCAGACGCTGGGTAGCGTATTTCACCTGCAGTCCGACTTGTTCGTTGAGGACGTAGTTGAGCAGACGCCCGCCCTCCTCCTGCGGACGTATCGTCACCGCGCCCCCATGCATGGCCACGATGTCGGCCAGTACCGCGCCGTGATACAGCTTGTACTCACGGATCATTCGCGGAGTTCTTCAGGAACTTGATGGACCCGACAAACTTGTAGATTAGCCGCGCCTTGCCCTTGCCGTTGTGGATGACGAAGAGGTGGTGGACGGTCGATTTAGGCGCCTTGTTCAGCTGGGTCGTACCGATGAATCCCTTGGCGCGGACGATGGATTTGGTATCAGCGTCCTTGTACCCGGACATATCCAGTGGGGCATGCACATGCAGGGTATTGGCAGAGCCGATCGAGGTCCGCTCGATGTATCGCACCAGGTAGCCGGGCATCGCGGCATCGCCCAGCAGCGCGGCCAACCGGGTCAGCTTGTCCTTGTCAGGCTTGCTCGAGCTCAGCAGCTTCTGCACCTCTTCGCTGTAGTCGAACAGGCCGAACGACATCTCGCCTCGGTCCAAGTCGACTGTCGAGCGGTCTATGCTATTGGCGGCCACCGGCGAGATCCGCGCATCGCCCAGCCATACCAGCGAGCCCAAGCCGTCCTTGATCGCCGATAGCGCCAGGCGATGGAAGACGAAGCAACGGTGCCAGTCCATGTAGAGCGCCTGAGGGATCGTCAGTTCGAAGAAGCTGAGGTAGTCCCCGCGGCTACCAAACATGCGCGCACGCTGGATGTAGGTGTCCTGCTGAATCTTGTGCTGCACATCGCGGGTGAAGAACATCGACAGGAGGTTGTTGAGCGTCACGCCGCGCGAGACGATGTTACCCCCGATGATGATGGTGAACAGGCTTTTTGGGTCGGTTGCTGCGCCTGCGTTATCCTTCCAGTCCCGCTCGCTGTTGAGCACAACCAGCGCGTTCCGAGAGATGTTCTCCAGGATGTAGGCAGTAATGTCATCGGCCGAGGCCTCGGGATAGCGGTCCTTTGCCAGTTGCCAAATGGCCTTGGTATATGGCTCGAACTTAGCACCCTCGCGCGATACCAAGACTGAAAGGGTCTGCTGCACGGCAGTCCAGTCGTCCTTGTGGTCCGCTTTCTTGCCACTAGTATGGACGAGAAACGAATAACACTCTTCAGCCTCATTGACGTAGACGTTGAGGTAGGCGGCATTGACTAGGAATCCGAACAGGGCCTGCCGGGCGTGGCGCGGGTCGGCGCCGGCGTCGGCGAGCAACGTGCGCTGATAGGCAATTGGACCTTCGAGCGGGAAGAACGTGTCCTGACCGGTGTACTTCGAGTGCGGAGGGAAGTCGACCCAGACAGAGCTGTCGTTTTTGAAGGTGTTATTTAGGTCCAGGCGAGCTGGCGTCGCAGTCACCCCAATATAGATCCCCTTCTTCTTGAGGATCTTGCCGATGAGGTCGTTGATAGGGGTCTTTCCACCGGAGTTGACCTTGGCATTGGGCGAGGCGTAGTCCGCCTCGTCGTCGATCACGATAACGCCATCGATGCCGGATAGTTTTTCCAGCAGCTTGTTGAGGTCGGAGCCGTTCTTCTTGCAGAAGATCACGTGCTTTTGACCCTTGATCTTCACTGCCGGATCAAGGATTTCGCTGAAGTTGCGCGCCGCCGGTGCGAGGCCGGACATCTTGAACCGGCCGAGGTTCTGGCCTAGCAAGTCCACGCTGTCATTAAGCAGGTGAACGATCACATCCCTGCCCTCGTCGAGCAGCTTGGCCGTGAGGCAGATCATCATCTCCGTCTTGCCGCTTTGCGGCTCCCCATAGATCACGAACGACCGATGCCCATCCTCGAGGTTAGTGATGGCGCCGCGCACGGCCTTCTCAATGGACTGGACTTCCTTGCCCGCGGCGGTGAGGCGCTTTAGCTGCCGAGCATACTGGGCAGTAGGTACGGACGGTTTCTTGAACCGATTAATATCAAACGCGTTGGTCATGTGTCTTCCCTGGGGTTGAAGCTGTGGCTGCCCAAGGCCCCCGGCCTTACGGCAAAGCAACAGCGGATGGCGATCGCACGCCGCGACGGCATCGGATCACGTTTCGCCGTCCATGCAATGCGCAGAATCGGCAAACGCCGGAGCACGACCCTGTAGGCGGGTTCGTGCGTCGCTCTAGCGGAAGGCATGTAGGAACAGCCTTGCCAGACCTTATCGCAACTCGCAAGACGGCTGCCATCGGCTCAATCCCCCAACAGTGCCAATAACTGTCGACGATGTCTGACCAGAGGGGGACACGCCTGGCGCGCTCGCGCCCACTTTCGACAGGTCCGCAGCCCGGGCGACCGCCTTGTGCGGGATGCTATTCGAGCGGCAGCCCTTCCCGATCGCCCGCTCACTGGTTTGGGCGGATGGGCCCGCTACTGCCGAGCCTCTCTTTAGCAGGTCCGCCCTGGCGTGGACCTCACGCGGCAGGCAGCTCACACTCGCATTCCGCGCCGTCCCCCGCATTGCCCGGCGCTGCCGTAACAGGCTCGGCGCCCAGGACGATGGCTGGCAATCTGGGCAGACCAGGGCGTTGGCTGTAGGCCGCGTATCTCTGCAGCAGGCGGGTGATGAAGGGTGAGAGCAAGCGGCCGGCACGGTGGTCCTTGAACTCGTTCCATTTGACGACCTTCAAGTCGCGGAACCCGAACCGGATGGCCTTGCCGTCATGCATGGCAAAGACGATTTCTTCGTTGTGCTGATCGTTGAGGTTGCCCATCGCGAAATTGATCTTCTTCGCGAGATCATCCCCGAGGAGCTCGCGACCCTTGAGCAGATACAGTTGCGCATCCTTTGTCTTGCCGCGGATGACACAGTCGCATTCGGCGCGGATGTTGATGAAGTACCGCCGCTCGCCATTCTCTTCCTTCACGAAGAAATCGCCCGGCGCGAAGCTTTCCTTTTCAAGGTGCGTACCAGGGACCACGCGCTCGCCCTGCAGGACCTCAAGAAGGGCTTTCTGGTAGGCCTCGGCATTCGCCGCCTGCACGGCGTCCAGTCCCTCCACGAACGGCTTTAGATCCACGTCCAGAGACGGCATACGGGCGGTAACCAGGCGACTGATCAGGTGACCTAGTTCGTTGGCAGCGCCCACCTCGTCCTTCTCAAACGTCTGCCAGAGCATGACCGGCCAATACGGATTGCGGTCGTGGAAGTCGGCGAAGAAGGCATTCAGCGCCTTTACGTGGTCGCGCTCCCATTTCTTTAATACCAACGCCGAGGGCGTCTTCTCGGCCCACTGGTTGAGCACGTCATAGACCTTGGCACCGACTTCTGCCTTGTCGCGGACCATGAGGTGTTGCTCAGATCCATCGTCGGGGTACAGGTCGGCGTCGACCAGGTACTGGCGGACTTCGTCGACGTTATTGTGCGTAAAGATGAACACGGGTGCATGCCGGTGCTGTCCGAGCCGCTTTAAGAAAGCAATGTTCGCTGCCGCTTGTGCGTCCTTTCCCTTCTTGTCGATCGTAATGCCAAATCCAAACCCTGACAGGTTCCAGTCCATGATGAAGAACGAGACGTTGGAAAAATTGTCCAAGTCCGCTGTGTCATCGGGCAGGCTCGTCAGGTTGACGGTGTGGCCGCCTCCATCCTTGATACCCTGGATGATTTCGTTGATGAGATCGTCGCCTTCGGTGCCGATGCTGTCGTCGATCACGACGGCCACACCCTTGAAGTAACCTTGGACATCGACGTTTTGTCGTCCCTGACTTGCCGCGTTCATTGCTCGCCCCCTTTGACGAACGAAATGGTGAGATTGGCCCCCGAGAGGATGCGATCCTGCCTAGTCGAGACCTCGATGGAATAATCGTGGCGATCCAGTAGCTGACGAGCGATATACAAGCCCAGGCCGCGCCCGTCCTCGCCCTTGCCCGAGAAGAACGCCTCGAACAGGTACGGAATGTCGTCATCACGAAAGCCCGGGCCACTGTCGGCGAAAACCATGATCTGGCGATCGCCATCCAGCAGCACCTCGATCTTGCGCGGCGGCTTTCGCCCTTCCAGCCAAAAGGTTGCGTTGTCGAAGAGGTTCAGGAACAACTGCAGCAGTACCGCCTCAGTGGTATTGGCCACCAACGGCGAACCCACGGCAACGACCTCGAACTCGATGGCCTCCTTCTCCAGCATTGCTCCATAGAAGCGCTGGACCTTCTGCAGGACATCGGCCACGCGCAGGTTCTGGCGGCGCTGCTTGGTCGACTTGAACAGTTGTTGCATATCCTTCATCTGCGCCTCGACGAAGGAAAGCATGCCGCGCACCGAGGTTAACTCCGGGTGCAGCAGGTCGGGATCGATAGGCCGCTTACGGCCGGCCTGAACAATCAGCGCGTCGAGTTTGCGCAAGGCCGAGCCCAGACCCAACATCAAGTCGTGCGAAGCAGCTTCCACCGACAGGCCTACACCAGCCAAGTGCTCAGAGTTCTCCGCACGCTGGGTCAGGTAGCGGCGCTCGGCCTTGTACTGCTTGCGTGCCTCGGAAAGCTTCTGCGTCGCATCGGAGGTATTACCCTCGGCAATAGCCCGGGTCAGGTCCTCCAACGACTTTTCCACCTCGTTGCCCTTGAACACGGCCACGTCGGTGCGGTTCTTCTTGTCCTGAATCAGCAGCTTGTCGTACGGATCCTTGCGTATCCAAGCGAGGAAAGTCTGGAGCAGCGCTCGGAAGTCGTCGGTGGCGTTGCCCACGTCCACCAGTCCCTCGCGACTGGTCTTGTCACGCAGGTTCGGATTGTCCGCCTGGGTGATTTCGACCATGCCCACGACCTGGTCGTTGCTTAGGAATTCGCTCGCCTTGATCGTGCCTCGGCGTACATCAATGAGCAGCCAGTCGTCTGAAGGGTCGCCGTACGGGTAGACCCTGATGCCATCGCGATACAGATAGATGCGGTGCTGTTTGATCAGGTCTCGATCCGGGCCCTCCAGACGGTGCTTCGTAGCCGCATCTTGGTTGAGATCAAAAACGTAGAAGCTAAATTTGAAAGGGCCACAGGCTGTGGTGCGGTCCTCGAGCAGAAGGTGCTTGGCCGAATCACGAAACTGAGCGCGATAGACCGGCAGCACAGTAAAGCGCGGGTCGAGCAACCCTATCGTCTGCGATTTGCCGTTGATACTGAAGTGGAAGGCCTTGCCCGCCTCGTCGTACTCGCCATGAATTTTGAAGGCCGCACGCGTACGCATCAGCTCGGTCAGCACATCGCGGCGATCGGCGGCGAACGGCTCATAAGCATTGTCGCGATAGATGAAAAGCTCGAATGGATCGACATTCTTGGCATCAGCGTCAGCATCAGCATCAGCATCAGCATCGGCCGTGGCATCCGGGTTTTTCAGCAAGCCTGCATCGAAGATCGACTGCAGGCGAATGAGGTCCTCATATACTTTTGCTACCTTGTCCCGCGACCAAGTACCAGCTAAGGCGCCAATTTCAATCCGCGTCCCATGGGCCGGTCGCTGCTCGACGGCGGTACCCAACTCGACCTTCTGGCGCCGAATCACTTGCGCCGGCGCCACTTCTGACAACGAAATACGCAGGTCGTCCAGGAAGATGCCTTCGTCGCCGCTGAGGAAGTTTTCATCGAACGCGGACACGTCTAGATTCAGCACGTGCTCACCAGCCTCGCGCTTGGGGCGCGTGGTAATTGTGATATTGCGGCCAATCTTAAGTAGGGCAAAACGACCAATGCCCTTCTCACCTTGGATGACGCGTTTCTTTGCCGTGCGCGGCTTGCTCTTCTTGCCAATCAACTTCATTGGTGTGGCAGGATTGACCCAGTGGTTCTCGATGACGTCCAGGGTCATCCCCAGGCCATCATCCTCGATGATGATGCGGGCGTGTGCGCCCTGCGGGCGGAAATCAACGTCAAAGCCCTCGAAAGTCACCTTTACCCAGCTGGCATCAGCGTCATAAGCGTTCTTGATGAGCTCCACCAAGGCGACGCGCTCATTTTTGATGAGTTGATCGCCCAGCATAGTCAGCAGTCGGGCATACGGCTTGAACTTGAGCTTGCGTGCTCGGGTCATAGATGGGCCATGAGGACATATTCGTGAGCATAGACATGGTGCCCCGTCCGCGTCCGGCTGAAACGTCCGGAGTTGTCGCGGAACGGGGTAGCGATCTTGTTTGAAATGGTCCGGCGCACCGCGCGGACGCGGCCAAAGCCAGCATCCAGCAGCGATTCGGCCAGATGTGAGGCATTGTCGATGTCCACGCCTGCGTACTTTGTGTTGCCGATGACGAACATGGCAATACCCTGAGGCGCAAGTAACTCGCGACAACGGCGGGCGATCGCCTGCATGTCGATATAGTAGTTGGCTACCGCGCTGGCCGCGCGACGGTCCTGGTCGTACAGCGAAAAGACGACTTGGTTGCCGATGCGGTTGAGCTGGTTGACGCTGCGCTTGAGGTTCAGGCTGTGTTGCGCGCTGCCGATCGAGCCTGCGCGCAGGTCGCGATAGTCATCCGCGTAACCCAGCCACAAGGACGAGAGTTGATGCAGATCGGCATATTCATATGAGGTCACATACGGCGGGCTCGATATGATCATGGACACCAGCCGTTCCGGCCGCGCTACGGTAAGCGCATTTGCCCGGTGGATCTCCACGGGCCGTTGTCGGTGTGCTGGCCGACCCTCCTCGGACAGTGCGCGAGCTAGGCGCCCCATGTGTTGCGCGAACGTGGGTAGCACCGGGCTGGGGATCTTGGTCGGGTGGAGCGCCGGTTTGATCGATCGCTGCCGCCATTGTGAGCAGGCCTTCAGGATCGCCGAGAACATGCATTCATACGCGTCTCGGTACATCGAATCGGTCGGCGTCTCCTCGCGGATGGCCGCGAGCAGACTACCCAAGGCGTCGAACTGGCCGGGTTGGAACCAGCGTCGTAGGCGTTCTTCAGCGGCCGGTGACAGGTCCGGACGCTCGCCACCTCGTTCGGCGCGCCTCAGCACGGAGCCGAGGTAACTCAGCAGTGTCTGCGGATCGAGCCGGGCGCTCTTGGTCCGAGCGATCAGAGTGGCCACCGGATTGATGTCGCAGCCCCAGAAAGCAAGGCCCGCGCGTTGGGCTTCGTGAGCCACGGTGCCGCAACCGCAGAAAACGTCGGCCACCCGTCGTGGATTCAGTCCGTGCCCTCGAGCATACGCGAACGCGCGCGTGGCAATGAAGGCGGGAAATTTAGCCGGATATGCATGTATGCGATGCATCCGCGGTTCACGCTCGTCGGACACGTCCCACGCAGGATCAGCGGGCACGTCGCGCAGTCGCCGACTCCAGAGCTGGTCTACATCCGTGATGTCCACAAAGAGCGTCTCCATTTCGCTTACCTCGCATGATAGGGGATGCATGATGGCTTGCATAGTATGCATAACATGCATATCCTGTTCAAACCATGCAACGTCAACCCACCCTTCCCACTGCCGACATCATTAAGCAGGCTCGGACGAAAAGCGGGCTTTCTCAAGGGGATTTCGGCCATACACTCGGGAAATCCCAAGGGGTCATTTCCCGATACGAGAAGGGAACGGTGACGCCTCCCGGAGATGTGCTTATGCATTGTATGAATATCCTCCGCGGGGACGTGCACCCTCCTTCGGCCAACGATCCGGGGAACGATCCGGGGTGGGACACCGTAATGGCCGCTCTTGACTCGCTGTCATCCGCCATACGCGGAATGAGGCAGCAAGGACTACGGCCGGCGGGCCATTCCAATCGCAATCGCAATCGCTGAGACAAACCCTCATAATCATTTGGTGCCAGGAATGGCGCCCTGACAGGAACATGACCGATGCAGATCCGCACCGTTCACCCCTTCCCTGCCCGCATGGCACCGGAACTCGCCCTTGACTCGCTGGCCTCACTGCCGCCTGGCAGCACTGTCCTGGACCCGATGACCGGTTCTGGTACCGTGCTGCGCCAGGCGCTGGCTCTCGGCCATGCTGCAGTGGGCTTTGACATGGACCCGCTTGCGGTCCTGATGAGCCGCGTCTGGACCACGCCAGTGGACGAGGCCGCCGTCATCAATGAGTACCGCACGGTAATGGCCGAGGCGGCCCGCGTGGATCTGCGTACCGACCGCCCTGCCTGGCACGACGAGGAGACGCGCACGTTCATCGATTACTGGTTCGCGCGGGACCAGCGCCTCGCCTTGAGCCGTCTGGCCGTCGTACTGGCGCGCCGGCGCGCCGCCCGCCTTGGCGCGATTCGCCGGCGCGCTGTCGATGTACTGCAGATCGCACTCAGCCGCATCATCATCACCAAGGAACAATGCGCCTCGCTGGCTCGCGACACCTCGCATAGCCGGCCACACCGGGTTAGCCTAGAATCGGGCTATGACGTAAACGCGGGTTTCCAACGTTCGGTCGAGCAGGTGATCAAGCGTCTCAAGGATCAGCCCCGTGACGGCGGCACGAATGCCCCGGCCGCCGCAGTCCAGTTGGGCGACGCCCGTCAGATCGCCCTGGCCGATGGTAGCGTCGACTACATACTGACCTCGCCCCCGTACCTGAATGCCATCGACTATATGCGCGGCCACCGTATGTCCTTGGTCTGGCTGGGTCATCGTCTGGCTGACTTGCGCGCAATCCGTTCCAATACCGTAGGCGCTGAGCGTGGCGGTGAAGCCGCCAACTCCATGGTGGAGAGCGTGGCCCAGTCCATGTGCGATATCGAAGTGCTCACTCCAAATCATCAGCGCATGGTCCGACGCTACGCGCACGACTTGATTCAGATGATGCAGCAGGCCGCGCGTGTGCTACGCGTTGACGGTCGAGCCACATACGTCTTGGGCAATTCCTGTCTCAAGGACACCTTCATCCGGAACTCCGATGGCGTGCGATGCGCTGGGATTCATGCTGGCCTGTCACTGGTCAGCGAGACCGAGCGTGACCTGCCTGCCGCCAGTCGTTACCTACCTGTCACCGCGACCGGCACGCTGTCCAAGCGTATGCGCACCGAAACGATCCTGACGTTTGAGGCTCGTGCTGCGTAAGCAGCACCGTCGCCGCGCGCCACTACCAGGCAGGCGGCCTGCGACCGAAACATTCTCGAACAATTGATAGGGTGAACCGCCTCAATCGAGCCGCCAGAGACCGACGAAGACTGACCGGCAGACTCACCTACTTGGCTGGTGCCTTCACAAGTCGCCGTCGTTAAAGGCATCGACCTTTCTGCTTGTCGCTGCCTTATTCCTCGCACCATCACCTGCCGGTACAGACGCTTTGATTCGATGAGTTGGCCACTGGCTGGTCGTCCACCACGACAAGGGGATCTCTCGACGGGTTGTCGCCGGCCTTGATCGCGTCGCTCCTGGACTTCAATTGAGCCGAGCGAGCCGCCGCTGACTTGGCAATACGATCAATCGCTCCAGGCGCATCAGTCGCGGACGACGATTGATGGCAATAGGCTACGATGGCCTGCAGCTCATTCGAGAGCGAATCGGTGTATGCGGCCTCGGCATCGAATGCGCTGCTCTTCTTTTCGCCTTCTGCAGCTGCCCTGGCGCTGGAGTCAATTGCGTTGATCGCCGCTGTCGTCACTTTGGGTTTAATGTCTGAGAATACCTTTGCAACGAATGCGAGGCCGCCTCGTTCTGGCCGAGTCTCGACCACGGTAGCGGTCACCGTGACAGGAACGGCAACCTCATCGGTCGATTGCACGACGACAACTGGCGCTTTGGCGGCGACAGGCTGATTCGCCGTACTATCACCTGGGATACCACCGCCAGCGCCACTACCTGCGTCGGTGCTGGCCGGCGCCGCAACTCTGTCCTTGTTTTCAAGAGTCAGCCGTCCGGCACGATCCCGCTAAATGAGTCGTTTGGGGAGCGAGACGTGTGCGAGGATATGGACGTCCGCGAAATCGCGGCGCGCTAGCGGCGACAGCCGCTTAATCGAGGCGCCTTGCGCGCGTTGAGTGCGCGGAAATTCGCCGCGTGCCCGATGATAAGCGCGTAGAATCATGCACTTACGTAATAATCGGGTGCGACGACGTCATCTAGCGGATACCGACATGTCGTCGGTCGCATTTGTCGGCGACCAGTCCCATAACCAACAAATCCTGTCACCCCTCGAAATGATGTCACGTTCTGGCGACTCCCAGCCATAACTCGTTGTTGTAGCTGGCCCTCGCGCGATGGTCAAACGCGGCGAGCGGCCACGGAAAAAGACCGCCATTACGCTCACGGAGCTTGAGGCCATGCTGGCCACCTGCGACGACAGCTTAGAAGGTCTTCGAGACCGCGCCCTACTCTGCTTTGGCTTCGCCAGCGGTGGTCGCCGGCGCAGCGAATTGGCGGCGGCAGATCTGCGTGACCTGCGCCGGGTTGGCCCGCAGGGCTATATTTACAGGCTGGAGCACAGCAAGACTCAGCAAGCGGGTGTCAACGCGACATCGACCCCCGACAAACCCGTTCTCGATCGCGCCGCCCAGGCGCTTGAGGCCTGGTTGGCTGCGGCAGATATTATCGCGCAGCGTCATGCCGTGGCCCGACAGGAAGGAATTCGCATCGTACGGTGTGCGTTCGATCACCATCGGCGCCGCGGTTGCGCCACGCGGAAGCACGATGACCGTGTGCAGCTTCACGCCATCGCGCATCGGAATCATGACCTCGCGCCTGATGAAGTCCTGGTCGGCGCCTGGCTCGTGCCATTCCTTCGGGGTGTCGCTGCCGAGCTGGACAGGGCTGACCTGCGCTACCTGGGCTGCGACGGTTGAGAAGAACAGAAGTAGCGCCGCAGCGACGAGCATCCTGGATGACATTCTGAGATCCTCGACGTGACCTGCCGTAACGGCGCCCTTTCGCTTCCCTCAACCCTCGTCCTGCCAACGACGGAGGTACGTCTGGTCATGGTACGGCATGCGGTCCGGCGTGGTGATAAATTCCATCGTCGTGCCCCACGGCATCTGGCAGTAGCACACCTTGTTGCCCGGGCCTTTCTCGGTCGCATAGGGAATGGCGCGGGGTGCCGTCAGCGCCTTGCCGCCCGCCTTCTCGAAGCGCGCGACGGATACGTCGATGTCGTCGGTGTAGAGCGCGAAATGCGTGATGCCGAAGTCGCTGGCACGGATGGGTTGGGCCTGCTGCGGTCCGTGCATCTCGAACAGCTCGATGTCGGGGCCGGTACCGAGCTTCACCATCGCCTGCGCGCGCACGATGGTGCCGGGATATGCACCCACCCCGCGTTCGAACTCGGGACCCTGGCGCGGCGGGTCCTCCGGCCCGAACGACTGATAAAGAAGCTGGCCGCCGAAGGCTTCGATGAGGAACGCTTTCGCCGCCTCGATGTCCGGAACGGTAATGCCGACGTGGTTGACGCCGCGGATTTCAGGTGCAGACATGATGGTCTCCGTTTGGGTTTGACGTTCGATGAAAAGTTTGACGCAAGCCTCGATGATCGGAGACGTGCTTACGCGCCGGCCCGGATCACCCGGCGCCGAGAAACGCGATCAGTGCTGCGGCGACATCGGCGGGCTGTTCGTCCGCGACATAGTGACCGCAACGGTCGATCGAGCCGCCGGATACGTCGGTCGCGAATTCGCGCAGCATCGATACCATCCGCGGGCCGAAACGGTGATCTCCGCCCAGGGCCAGAACGGGTATGCCGAGCGGCTGCTTCTTGTATTCGAGCGCCGCCGCATGATCGGCGGCGAGCGTTCGATACCACTCCATGCCGCCGCGTGTCCGCCCCGGGAGCGCCATGGCTTTCGCGAAGATCTCGACATCCGCCGGGTTGAAGCTGCTGTGGTCGTAGAACCGCTCGGCCATGAAAGCCGAGATGTAGTCGTATTCCCGGCCGTGGATCAGCCGTTCCGGCACGTCGCGGGCCGCGTGGAACGAGAAGTGCCAGAGTTTCGCGACGGTCTCCTCCCATCCGCTCCAGCCCGGCAGCGGTACGTCGAGCACGGCGAGGTGACTGACCGCGTCGCGGAACAGCGCCGCTTGCGGCAAGGCGACCATGCCGCCGATGTCGTGACCGCACACCGCGTAACGCTCATGGCCGAGCGAGCGCATGACCTGATGGGCGTCGCGGGCCATCGTGGCTTTGTCGTAGCCGTCGAGCGGGCAATCGGAGAAGCCGGCGCCGCGCAGGTCGATGGCGACGACGCTGAAATGCCTAGCGAGAAGAGGCATCACGCGATGCCACTCCCACCAGGTCTCGGGCCAGCCATGAAGCAGCAGGATGGCCGGGCCTTCACCGCCGGTGACGGCGTTGATCCTGATGCTGTTCACCGGAATCAGCTGCTGGCTGAAGCCCTCTAGATTGGAAAACATGTTCGAACTCCATCGAAGAATGGCATCGGAACCGACTGTGCGCCCACGCTCACGGCCGTTCGAAATCGGTTTTGATCGAGACGTCGCGCCACGCGTCGATGTCCCTGCGGAACGCCGCCAGTTTTCGCTCGACGATGTCGTGGGCCACCGGGCCAAGCGGCAGGTGCAGCGGCGGTTCGTCCGCATCGACGGCCTGCAGGATCACGGCGACCGCCTTATCGGGATCGCCGGCCTGCTTGCCGTCGTTCGATTCGCGATACTGGCGCCGCGAGGTCGTCACGTATTCCGGTATCTCGTTCGACGCCATCGTGATCGAGCGACCCAGGAACTCGGTCCGGAACGGCCCCGGCTCGACGAGGATCACCCGCATGCCGAATGGCCTGAGCTCTCCCGCGAGCGCTTCGGACAGTCCTTCGACGGCGAACTTGCTGGCGTTGTAGTACCCGCCTCCCCCGCTACCAGCGATGCCGGCACCGGAGGACATGTTGACGATCGTGCCGCCGTTGCGCCGCAGGGTCGGGAGCAACGCCCGGGTCGTCTCGATCAGGCCGAAGACGTTGACATCGAACAGCGGCCGGTATTCCTCCGCGGTGCCCTCTTCGATCGCACCGAACAGACCGTAGCCGGCATTGTTGACGAGAATGTCGATGTCGCCGAAGGTCGCTATCGCCTTCGCGACGGCGGCGTCGATCGATGTCGCATCGGTCACGTCGAGCGGCAATGCGAGCATGCGTCCATCGAATCGGGCGGCCATCTCACGAAGGGTCTCGACGTTCCTGGCGGTAGCAATAACGCGATCGCCTCGCTCGGCAGCAGCGAGTGCAAGTCGCTGGCCAAATCCGCTGGAGCAGCCAGTGATGAGCCAGGTCTTCATGGGTGATGCCCCAGATCGCGGTCGGATGCGGCTATCACTGACCAATCCTTCTCGCCAAGGCCTGCCGATACGACGTTGGCGAGCCGCTCGCGAACGACATCGAGCATCGGCAGCGGGCGGCCGGCTTTCTCACTCAGCTCGCTCGCAAGGCGCATGTCCTTGAGCGCGAGCTTCGCCTTGAAGCCGGGCTCGAACGAGCGCGCGGTAATCTGGGCGCTGTAGCTCTCATAAGCACGGCCGGCGAACAGGGTGCCGAGGATGAGTTCGAAGAAATGGGCGCGATCCAGACCGACGCTTTCGGTCAGCGCGACGCCTTCGACCATCGCCTCGATCGCCATGGCGATCATCATGTTGGCCGCGAGTTTGGCGGCGTTGGCCTGGGCCGGGTCTTCGCCGAACTTCCAGACTTTCTTGCTGAGCGACGAGAGCACGGGCTCGATGGCGGCCACGCTGTCGGCCTTGCCGGCAGCCAGAATGTTGAGCTGTCCGCTTGCTGCGACGTTCGGCCGTCCTAGCACCGGTGCCGACACGTACCCTATCCCGGCCTCGTCGTGAAGCATCGTCAGTTCCCTAGCGAACCCTACCGAGATCGTCGAGGTGACCACGTGGATCAGCCCCATGCGGGCGTTGCGAAGAAGGCCTGCGTCGAGAACGACTTCGCGAATCACCGCGTCGTCCGACAGCATGGTGAACACCACGTCCGCACGGAATGCGTCCTCCGGGCCGCTCAGTAGCGTGACTCCGGGTACCGTGTCTGCAGCGACGGGGCTTCGATTCCAGGCCAGCACCTCGTGTCCCGCCTTGACCAGATTGCAGGCCATGGCGGCGCCCATGCTGCCAAGACCGATGAAACCGATCTGCATATCTATCTCCTGCGATGTCGAGAGGCTCAGGCGCGACCTGCGGATTGCGCCGCTGCATTCAAGCTATCAAGAACAATAATGTTAGGGCACTGACGATCATGCACATTACGCGTGCAAATATGTTCGACATAGTGCGCGCGGCCGAGGGAAATGGATCGCGGCATAAGTGCTGACCGGGTGATTGCCGCGAGCACCCATCGCGGCCGAGGCCCGCTCCCACGCGCAAGGCGCGCGGGAGGCTGCTGGTTTAACCGGCGGTCGCGAGTACCGCGTCGGCGATGCGAAGAAACTCGCGCAGGCGATCCATCCGCTTGAGGTCGCGGTGATACCCGACCCAGATGTCCCTGCCCGGCGGTGATCCGATGGCGTCGACGCGCTGCAATCCTTGCATGGCGTCCCCCAACGGACGTGGCAAGACAGCCAGACCCGCACCTCTCAGGCACATGTGTGCCTGCACCGTCCGGCTCGTGCTGGCGAAGACTCGACGAGCGTCGGGGAATCGCTCTCGCAACCAGGCGACATCGGGAAAATGGGACTGTGCTTCGTTCATGAAGATGAGACCGACGGCTGCCGGATCGTCGCCCAGGCATTCCAAGGTCGTGGCCGAGCCGTAGAGCCCGTAGGGCATGGTCAGCAGGCGACGCTGGACGACGTCGGGTTCGGTGAACGGCACAAGGCGAAAGGCGAGGTCCACGTCGCGACGCGACAGGTCGGACAAGCGATATCCCGCGATGACCTCGGGTATCACCGCCGGATGGCGGCTGCCCAGTTCCATGATGACCGGAGCGAGCACATGGTTGGCGAACCATTCCGCACAACCAATGCGTAGCACGCCCTCAAGACCCTCCTGGTTACCCGCAAGCCGACGTTCCATCGATAGCGCGGATTGCTCCATCGCCTCGGCGGCGGACACGATGGCGTCGCCAGCATCCGTCAGAACGAGCCCGTCGGCCGTCCGCCGGAACAACGTCTGCCCGGCCTCCTCTTCCAGCACCTTGATGCGACGCCCCACCGTGGGGTGGCTCACGCCAAGGCGACGTGCTGCTTCACCGTAGGAGCCGCTCCTGAGCACCGACAGGAAGATCCGGACGTCGCTCCATTCCATGTCTGTGCCTTCGTAGTGGGAAGTTGACGGGAATATATCGCATCGATCGATATGCACGCCTGGAATGCCCAGCCGGCGCGTGCATAAATGTAAAACGAAGCTGCAGAACTGGTAGTCCTCAGGCAGTCACGAACGTCCCACAATGGCGGCTGCATGGCCCATGCCGCTGGAGAACTGCCGATGTCAGCCAACGATACGCGCGTCGTGATCTACGTCATTTACACGGGCGAGGCGAGTGATCGCTTCGATCGAGACTACTACGACGCGACCCATCTCCCTCTCGTCATGGATGCGTGGGCAAAGTACGGCCTGCTTGGCACGACAGCGTTTTTCCCGTCGCAGGATCGCATCGGCACGATTGCCCTGTGCGAATGCGTCTTTCGCGACGAGGCCGCTCTGGAAGCGGCTTTCGCTTCGCCCGAAGCGGCGGCAGTCATGGCCGACGTGATCGCATTTACCGACCTTATACCGACGCGCGTGCGAGCCGCACCGCTCTGACGTCGAGTGGCGGTCTGCTCCCGCCCCGGCCGCCCGAGCACCGGGCGACGTCATGAAAGGTCCGGTGCATCTGCGTCGTAAACCAGGATGTCTCCCGGCTGGCAGTCGAGGTATTCGCAGATCGCCGCGAGCGTCGCAAACCGGATGCCGCGCACCTTTCCCGACTTCAACAGCGACAGGTTGCTCTCCGTGATTCCCACGTGCGCCGCAAGGTCGCGCGAACGCACCTTGCGCGCCGCAGGCCCATCCCATCCACGGCCGCACGGTGGGTCGGATCGTCGAGCAAGAACCTGACGAATACCGTAGCGTCCGCACCCGCTGCTCGTGTAACTGCACCAAGCTGATGGGCGAGGTCGGGATCTGCATGCTGCTGGAGACCGTTCACGAGCACCTCGGCCGGATCGATACCCATGAAACCAGTACCGCCTCACGTACCCCCGATAACCAGCTTTAATCGCCCTCCCCTGTGGTCTCATCGACTGGCGACACGGGTTGGATGCGAGCTCCGAATCGGACAGAAGGAAGGCCTCATTCGCAGGATGCTTAATGCACAAGTATGCGCAGAGTCTTCCCGGTAATTGGAAACCCTATTCGGCTGTGCACTGTGATAGACGAGCATGGAAGTGAGCACTCTTGCAAGCTGGCGCCATCATTACCTTGCTTGATTCAAGGTGAAGTAGCCAAGCGGAGTACCTCCTCCAAGTCCCAGGCTGAAGTAGTCGCCGCTTACCGAAGGACCTCCGAGCGGGCCTTTTAGCCAAAGATACGCATCGCAAACCCCATTGCGACCAATTGTGAGTTGCTTGTTTTCAATCTGATATGAGAGTGGATCTGATGTTGGGAAGAAATTCTTGTCCCGCGTCGTCGATGAAACGATCTCCAGAACCTTCCAGTCGCCACTAATGCAAGATTGCGCCTGCTCGTCTGTGAACTTCACCTTGAGAGTGGCAACGACACGATGTTCAGGATTCTCGATAGATAGGATCCACGGGCCGGAAAGCTCACTACTGCACACTGAAATTAGAAAGAAGGAGGCTGGCGGCGACGAGTATCGCTTTAAGAGGTGGTGTCGTCATGAGGTTCAACTCCTGGTGAGACTTATAAACCTACTCAAACACCGAAAGATCAACCCCCTCCCCCATCGCCTTATACCCCGCGGCCCCCGGATGTAACCCATCCTCCGATCCAAACTCCGCGCGCATGTTCACCGGATTTTTCGGGTCCCGCGCAACTTCATCGAAATCAACCACGCCATCCGCCTCACGCGACGTCCGTATCCAACGATTGACTGCTTGCCGCGTGTGCTCGTTCTCTGGCGAATAATGTGTCATCGACACACCGAACGGCATGATCGTTCCCATGATGACCTTGACTCCACGCGCATGAGCGCGAGCGATGATCTGTCGATAACCGGCGATCAGATCCTCGGGCGTCACCACGGGTTGGTTGCCGAACACCGTGTGCCCCGACATGCCGATATCGTTCGTACCCTCGAGGACAATGAGGTGCGACAGCCCATCGATCCGCAGAACGTCGCGGTCAAGCCGGGCAAGCGCGGACGGCCCCCAACCGGCCCCCAGGACACGATTGCCGCCTATGCCGGCATTCACGACGGCATAATCGCCGCCACTCCGGCGTGCCGCGATCCGGCTTGCCAACACTTCCGGCCAACTACGGCTTTCCGTGAGTGCAGGACGATTGCCATCGGTAATGGAGTCACCCAGTGTTGCAATGACTCGCCGGGAAGACGGCGACAAAACGGCGACGCCCGTGATGGCGGGCCTGCCCACCATCGGCGTTCCCCCGGCAAGTTCGTTCTTCATCGTCTGATCGCCGGCCGCCACCACGACCGCATCGCCTCCCAGAGGATCGAGCTTGAATGATCCCCTGGCGTAGGTGCTGACGATCAGCTCGGTGCCGGATGCGACCGGGAGTGCGATGGGATCGCTAAGCACCGGGGCGCCCACAGGGACGGTGACATTGCGATGGCCGCCGAAGGTGACGGATTTAAGCGTGCCCGGTTTGGACGCATACCCCTCTCCGGCGAGCCCTACGCTCGCGGCGGTAAGAACCAAGGGCTCCGTCGCTTCCTCGTTCGAAACGCGGACGCGAATCTGCGGTCCCCCTGCCGATACGACGAGGCGGACTCGTTGCGTACCGCTCGCGGTCTGCGGCCGCATCTGCTCGACCACCGCAGGCGGCATCTTGAATTTCTCCACCAGCATCTTTACGAATTCCGGTGCCAGCGGATCGTAACGGGCAGGACTGGACTGGTAGGCCTCACGCCAGACCCGGGTTTCCGTGGGTGCTGTCGATGCCCAAACCGTGGCGCCGAGAGCGCCCGTCACCGCGAAAGCGACCCCGAAAAATCCAGCTTTCGAAAACAGCTTTGAAAACATTCCGACTCTCCTGCACCCGGACACGAAACCTTGTTCCATCAACCGCCGTACTGCTTTGGAATCGGCAGCTCCGGTCGCTCACCCTGCCAATAGATCGTCACCACCCACCAGCGCTTGCCGTCGAACAAAAGCTGGAAGCTGTTGATGCCGCGCTGGAATGGCTTGCCATCCTTCTCGTGGCGCGACTCATAGGTGCTGAACACCTGGGCGATGTTGCCGAAGCGATCTTCCGTGCGATGCGCCTCTCGTTCGAAGAACCCGTCCTTCTTCAGCAACGGATCGCCCAGCCGGATGTAATCATCCACGCTCATCACATGTGCCGAAGTGACGCCATCCTTTCCCGTACGCGCTGAAATGAGGCGCGCGCCAGGCGCGAACAACGAACGCATGCGGTTCCAGTCGCGCTCCTGTCCCTTGGGACCTGAAATCACGTCGTAGACCGCTTCGATGATCGCGTCCATCGAAGCCACATCCGAGGGGCGCGCCGCGGGGGGTTCCGTCGTGCTCGCGGCGGCTGGAGCCGTTGCAGCGGGAGCGCTTTGCGCGGCGGTGGGCTGCAGCGGAACGCTTGCGAGAACGAGAGCGCAAAGCAACGTCGACTTACGAAGCAGCACGGATTCCACGGTGTCCCCTCCCCTGCCAGTGACATGCTGAAGGTCGCACGATAGGCAGCCGCGCGACCTCTAGCAAGTGCAGTCCGTCATCCCCGGTGGGCGGCCGGCAGCCACCCCCCTCCCGCGGGAACACCGGCCAGTGGCGATCGTCCTTACGCAGCTCTGCCTGCGAGCAACTCATCCAACTGCGCGAACTGTTCGGGCAGACCTTCCGCCGATCCAGCGAGGGCTTCGTCGAGGGCCGCACTCGTGGGATAGATTTCATGCAGGGTGACCCGCGTCTTCCCGGCATCCTCTTCGAAGCTCACCGTGGTCACGGCGCCCTGGTCGCTCTCTTCGTTCGTCCAAACGAGACGCTTGTTCGGCGTCACCTCTTTGTACGTGCCGAAGAACGCCATCGGTTGATCGAAGGCCGGATGCCGGAACACGAGTCGGTACGTACCCCCGGTGCGGATATCCATGTCGCACGACACCAGCGACATGCCCGCCGACTTCGGAACCCACCAAAGCTTGAACAGTTCGGGCTTGCTCCACGCTTCGAAGACGATGTGCACGGGGGCATCGAACGTTCGCGTCACGACCATTTCGCGATCGGACTTGCGGTTCACGGCGGTCTGGTTCGCGGCGGCGGAACTACTTTCTTTTGCTTTGGACATCTGCCTTCTCCTTGCGTTTCAGGTGTTCGACGAGATCGTCCAGAGCGTCGAAGCGAGCGCTCCAGAGTTGACGGTGCCTCTCGATCCAGGCCGCTTCTTCTTCCAGCCGGCGCTGTCCGAGCTTGCAGGTGCGTGTACGTCCGACCTTCTCCGTGGTGACGAGCCCCGCCTGCTCCAGGATGCTGACGTGCTTCTTCATGCCCGTGAGGGTCATTTGAAATCGTTGGGCGAGATCGGTGATCGAGGCGTCCGAACCCCCGAGCTGCTCCAGCACGCCGCGTCGGGTGACATCGGAGAGCGCGGCGAACGTCGCGTCGAGGCGGGCTTGATACTGAACCATATGGTTCACTGTAGGGCAGGCATGGGAGATTTGCAACCAGAGCACTTAAGATCTCCCGCGTCACTCCGAAGTGAGGAAACACCCACATGAAGAAGCTGGTAAGCGGAATCCTGTTCGGGGCCGTGCTGACGACCGCCGCTCACGCACAGACCAATGCAGGCGATCAGAAGTCGGATCCCGATCTTCCCTTCACCATCACGAAGGTCGCCAGCCTCGATCTTCCCTGGCGCATCGCGTTCCTGCCCGATGGCCGCATGCTGGTGACGGAGAAAGTCGGCCGGGTAGCCTTGGTAACCCAACAAGGCGCCAAGACGGACATCAAGGGCGTGCCGGCCAGCTATGTCGAAGGCCAGAACGGCATGCTGGGCGTCTTCCTTTCGCCCCATTACGCCCGCGACCACTATGTGTACCTCACCTACGTCGCACCGGGTGACTATGGCGGCGGCCTGGCGATGGGCCGGGGCAAGCTCGTGCTGGATGGCGATCAGCCCCGCCTGGACGACTTCCAAGTGCTTTGGCGCCAGATGCCCACAGGCAAGGGTGGCCAGGCCGGCGCCCAGATCGCTTTCTCGCCGGACGGCAAATACCTCTTCCTCACCGTGGGCGACCGCCAGCGCTTCACGCCCGCCCAGGACCCCGATCAACCGGAAGGCAAGATCCTGCGGCTGACGCTCGACGGCAAACCCGCGCCGGGCAATCCATGGGCGGGAAAGGTCGGCGCCCGCACCATCCCGCTGATCGATCCGGCGACCGATACCGAGGCGGCCAAGACGGCCCCCGTCGTCAGCACCTATACCTTCCCCGGACCCAACCTCACGCCGGCCGAAACGTGGTCCACCGGCCATCGCACGCCGTATGGCCTCGCCTTCGGTCCCGATGGTCGACTATGGGAACTCGAGCACGGCCCTCGCGGCGGCGACGAACTGAACCTGATCCAGCGTGGCAAGAACTACGGCTGGCCGTTGGTTTCCTATGGCGTGAACTACAACGGCGTGCCTATCCCCAACGCCGATACGCGGCCCGACCTTACCAACCCGGTGATCTATTGGGTGCCGGTGATCGCGCCAGGCAATCTCATGTTCTACAAGGGCGACCTGTTCCCGCATTGGAAGGGCAGCGCCTTGGCCAGTGGCCTCATCAGCGAGGGAATCATCCGCATCACTTTCGATGGCAAGGGCGGTGCCACCGCCGTGCAACGCTGGAGCATCGGCAAACGCGTCCGCGATGTTGAAGAGGCGCCGGATGGTTCGCTCTGGCTGCTTGAAGATGCGGAACCGGGTGGCCTGTACCACCTCACACCTCGGTAGTGGGCCAGGGTGAGGCAAGCACCCCATCGCCGCTGAAGCGGCTCCCACGACAGCGTCGGGTAGGCCGGGTAGGAATGGACCTGGGGGATTTAGGAATACACCTGTGGGAGCCGACTTGTCGGCGATCCCGCGGCAGCGGGCCAGGTCGAAGCAAGCACCCATCGCCGACAGGGTCGGCTCCCACCAGAGCGCTCCCTCCGGAGCGCGCCCGTCGGCTCCCACTGCCGTCGCGCTGCGACACTCAGGCCGAAGATCCTTGCCGTGCCACCGGGGCGGTGTCGCGCGTACGTGCGATGCGCTTGAGCAGCAAGGACCCGAGCACATGCAACGCGGGCCGTGGATCGCTCCACCGGAATACGTGCAGATCCGCCCTCGCCCACTGCATCGCCAACCGCAAGACGCTGCCGATTTCCTGCTTCGGCGTTCGCCCGAGGCTGGACAGGTCGTGGTGGAGATCTATGCACAACTTGCCGATCGGATAGCTTCGTGAGGCCATCCGCACCGGCTCGCCCAGTGCATCCTGCCAGGCCATCTCGCACACGTTCACCCCATAGCGGGCAGCGAATTCGACATACGTCCATGCGCGCGTGTTGACTTCGATGATCCTGAACTGGCCGTCTCGCGGATCGCGCTTGAATTCGGCGCTGAAGATGCCTCGGTAATCCACGTCGTCGAGCAGGCGACACACCTGCCCTACCGCCTCATCCGCCCGGTCCAGCGGAACGGAGCGCGAGCAGGAGCTGTTTCCGAAATCGGGAGGAGACATGCGCATCCGCTGGCGGACGAACAGCCCGGGATACGCACCGCTGGCGTCGCGGAATCCGTCGACGAAGAAATGCTCGGTCGCGGGTCCGGGGATGTATTCCTGGGCCATGAGCGAGAAGCCCTGGGCGTGCAGACGAGCCCATGTATCCCTTAGCTCGTCACGAGTGTGGACCCACACACCTTTCGCACCTACGACGTCGCTGAAACGCTGCGAGTTCACCGGCTTGATGAAAACGCGCTCTAGCGTTTCCATGGGAACGGCATCCACCTCGGCGAGTGAGCCGAGGTGAAACGTTCGAGGATGTGGAATGCCCAAGCGCTCGAGGTGGCGGGCAAAGGTGGCCTTGTCCTGCAGGAGTGCCTGGACCGCATGGCTGGCGGTGGATACCGGGAATCGCTCCTGAAGGTCGGACGGCAACTCGGACAACCACATGGCGATGTCGTCCGCGCCGGCGATCAGGACCGCGCGATCCAGCGGCATCGCGCGTAACGCGTCCTCCGCGGCGGGGCCCGGGCGACCATCCCATGACGCGCCCGGGACAGGACGATACCAGCGCGATCGCGTCGTAAGGTCGTCGGGCGGGCATGCCACATGGACGGGAATCCCGGCCAGGGTCACGGCACGCAGGATGCCGAGTGCCGTGGGCCCTTGGCCCATGACGATGACCGGCACACGGCCGGCGTCGACGACGTTCATGATTCCCCCTTGCGCGCGCCGCCCTGCCTGGTGACGATTCCATTACATCCCAAGGAGGCGCGAGGCGGCAGTCGGCCGCATGGCCTAACCTGGGACGCCTGCCCATAGCTCGATCGGCATACCGATGGAAGCGCCTATGTATGGGAGCGCGCAGATACTGCCTCAGCCCTTCCGTTCGATCAGGCGGGTGATCGCATCGTCCAGGGTGACCTGGCCCTTTCGGGCATGGGCTCCCCGGTCCTTGAAGTCGATCCAACCCTCATTGAAACCGTCGATCATCTGCATGCGCGGTGTTGGGTGACGCATGCCCTGCTGTCGGAAGATGACCTCCCACTGCTCACGCGGAACGACCTGGGCACGGACGTCCCGACCCAAGGCACGGCCGAACGCCGCCGCCATCTGGTGGGGCGTCACGCGCTCGGCGGCCTCCAGTTCGACGATCCGGTGTCCATCCCAATGTTCCATCAGTAGTGCCGCGGCGGTGCGGCCGACGTCTACGGTGGAAATCATCGGCACTTCATGGTCGAGTGGCTGAAGATACGAATGCAACACGCCTTCGTCGCGCGCCGACGCGACATCCCACTCCGCGTTCTCGATAAACCAGGCGGCGCGCAGGAACGTGATGGGAAGCATCACGTCCGCCAAGGCGGCCTCGACCATCCCGAGCGCGTTCAAGAGGTTCGGCTGGGTCGCCTCGGCGCCGATCGTCGACAGCACCACGACCTTGCCTGGTCGCGCCTGGATCAGTGCGCGGCGAACCGCATCGATACGAGGTTGTAGCTCAGGGAAGGTCGGCTCCGAGTCGTAGATCGGGGGGAAAAGGATAAAGACCCCTTCCACACCGCGCAGCGCCTCGGTGAGAGATTCCGCGTCTTCGAGCTCGGCGACGGCTACCTCGCAGCCCTTGGCAGCCCACGACTGGCCTTTGCTTTTGTCCCGAACGATCGCGCGAATGCTCTTTCCCGCATCGAGCAAGGTGTTGGCGAGCTCACCGCCGACGCGCCCGGTAATGGCTGTAATAGCGAACATAGGTCACCTTTCAATAGTCGATTGCAGCTATGGCAAGGCTTGTCTGGGAAGACCTTGCCGACGATCGACTGTAGCCGCGGCGGACCACCTGTGATTAGATGCAAGTTGCTCAAGCTTTCTTTGCATTTTTTCAAGAGTGTGCATCTATGCCCATCGACGCGCGCTTGCTTTCGGGCGTGACCATCCTCGCCGCCGTGGTGGAACACGGCAGCTTCACGCGGGCGGCCACGCTTCTGGGCCTTTCCCCTTCGGGTGTGAGCCGGGCCATTTCACGCCTCGAAGCGCGCATGGCCGTCCGGCTTATCGCCCGCTCGACCCGTGCGCTCAAGCTGACGGCGGAAGGGAGCCGCTTATATGAGATGGCAGCGCCTCATCTGGCAGCTATCGAGGAAGCCGCAACGGCGGCTTCACGCGACGCGTCGGAGGTCACCGGACTACTGCGCGCTAGCGTGGCGGCGGCGTTCGCACGCCATATCCTCAGCTCGCGACTGCCCGAGTTCGCCCGGCGCTATCCCGCGGTCGATCTTCATATCAGTCAACATTCGGACACCGGCGACTTGAATGCCGATGGGGTGGATGTCGCTGTTCGATTCGGCGCCCAGCCGTCATCGAGCATGATTTCTCGCCGCCTTCTCGATACGCGTGTGCTTACGGTGGCATCTCCCGCCTATCTAGAGAGCTTCGGACGCCCTGCCCATCCGTCGGAATTATCCAACCACAACTGCCTGCAATTCGTGGATCCCCAGAGCGGCCGCCCCTTCGAATGGGAGTTCCAGCGTGCTGGGGAGACACTTCCCGTCAGTACGGTCGGCAAACAGACTTTCTCCGACGTCGATACGAAGATCGGAGCGTGTTTGGCCGGGGGTGGAATCACCCAGGTGTTAGCGATCAGTGTGAGGGAAGAACTGCGCCGCGGCACGCTCGTGGACCTTTTCCCGGATTGGCCGGGCGAGACCTTTCCGCTGTACATCGTTTGGCCCTCGAGGAAGTTCACGCCGCTCAAGGTCGAAAAGTTCGTCGAGTTCTGCCTCGAGGCGGCTCAAGAAATTCAACGAGCCGATTGACGTTTCCGGAAGAAGATCACCCATGCCCACGAGGCGCTCAGGCCTTTTTCAAGAAGCACACCTTGAGCACGAGGCCCTTGATCTTCTCCGAGTTCCCTTCGATGTGCTCGGCATCGCCATCCACCAGGCGGATGCCACGGATGACCGACCCTTGCTTCAGCGTGAGCGACGAGCCTTTTACTTTCAGGTCCTTGATCACCACGACCGAATCGCCGTCATTGAGCACGTTGCCGTTGACGTCGCGCACCGTTACCAGCCCCTCGTCGACCTTCGTCGACAGCGGGGACCATTCGTGCGCGCAATCCGGGCAAATGTACAAGTCGCCATCGGGATACGTGTTTTCCATGGCGCACACCGGACACGCCGGGATATCTGAGGTTTCCATGCAAGGCTCTCTTAATCGGTAGGACAGATACGTTATTTCTTTCTGGCGTGGAGCCCGGACGCCTCGTCGGGCAAAGCCTCGTCCTCCGCATGCCAGGGGCGCCCGGAGGCCTGCTCTATGTATTCCCTGATGAGGCGGCGTACGACCTGGGACGGTGTCGTGTCCTCGGCCGCGCAGAGGCGCTCGAACACGGCCTTCTTGCGTGGGTCGATCAGGATGGTCAGTCGAGCGGTACGGTTTTCGGTGGGCATGTCCGGCCAGCCTGAATCACATGAGGTGTGTATTCGATTATAATACGATTCACACTCAATGGGTCTTGCCCCAGGGGAAACGATGGACGCGGAGGCCGCTCGCAACTACCTGCGCCTGTATCTGCCGAAGCTGTACACCGTGTTCTCCGAGGGCTATCGCTGGCGCGACCTTCGCGGCGATGCGATCGCGGGCCTGACCGTCGCCATCGTGGCCTTGCCACTGGCCATGGCGCTGGCGATCGCCAGTGGCACCACGCCGGAAAAAGGCCTCTACACCGCCATCGTCGCGGGCTTCCTGATCTCGGCCCTGGGGGGCTCGCGCGTACAGATAGGTGGACCCACGGCGGCATTCATCCCCGTGGTGTTCGTGGTCATCCAGAAGTTCGGCTTCGGCGGCCTGGTCCTGTGCACGCTCCTGGCTGGCCTGATGTTGATCGGTGCCGGGCTCTTGCGGCTCGGCACCCTGATGAAGTACATGCCACAACCGGTCATCACGGGGTTCACCGCGGGCATCGCGGTCAGCATCTTTTCCAGCCAGGTCAAGGACGCACTCGGGTTGTCCATGGCCACCGTGCCGGCCGACTTTCTCGACCGCTGGATCGCTTATGTTCACCAGCTTCCCACCATGCAGCCGGCGACCGTGGCGCTTACGGTGACAGGCCTTGCCGTGATCGCGGCGATACGGCGCTGGCGGCCGGGATGGCCCGGCTTCCTGATCGCCCTGCTCGTCTGCACCGCCCTGTGCGTGATCTTCGCTTTACCCGCGGAGACCATCGGCAGCCGGTTCGGTGGATTGCCGTCGGCGCTGCCGACGTTCGACGTGCCGCATATTCCCTTCGAACGCACACGCGAACTGCTGCCGAGCGCGTTCACCATCGCTTTTCTCGCGGGCGTGGAATCGCTGTTGTCGGCCGTGGTGGCGGATGGCATGACGGGCGGCCGGCACCGTTCCAATGGCGAACTGGTGGCACAGGGCATCGCCAATGTCGGCTCCGCCTTGTTCGGCGGCCTTCCCGCAACGGGGGCCATCGCGCGCACCGCGACCAACATACGGGCCGGTGGCAGGACGCCGGTGGCCGGCATCATCCACGCCGCCCTGCTGCTGGTGTTCATGCTGGTCCTGGCGCCCCTAATGAAGTTCGTGCCCCTCGCCGCCCTGGCCGCCGTACTGCTGGTGGTGGCCTGGAACATGAGCGAGATCGAACATTTTCGTCATACCCTTTCGGCGCCCAAAGGGGATGGACTGGTATTGCTGCTGACCTTCGGGCTGACCGTATTCTTCGATCTCACCATCGCGATCGAAGTGGGCCTCGTAGTGTCGGCCTTCGTCTTCATGTTTCGCATGGCGGAAGCGGTCGAGGTCAACACGGGCATCAAGCTGCTGGATGAAAACGGTGACGAACGCGCCATGGCCGACGACGCCTCACAACGTGCCCGGCTACCTCCCGGCGTCGAGGTATTCCAGATCAGCGGCCCGTTGTTCTTCGGTGCGGCCAATCGGCTGGACGATCTGCTCGATCAGTTCCAGAAGCCACCCAGTGTCTTCATTCTTCGCATGCGGCTGGTCCCCATCATCGATGCCAGCGGTGTCCATGCCCTCAAGACCTT
The DNA here is from genome assembly GCF_041360655.1 of Luteibacter sp. RCC_6_2. Lineage (NCBI taxonomy): Bacteria > Pseudomonadati > Pseudomonadota > Gammaproteobacteria > Lysobacterales > Rhodanobacteraceae > Luteibacter > Luteibacter sp. RCC_6_2. The sequence goes on from NZ_JBFUPQ010000001.1 coordinate 171,029, forward strand.
GCTGGAGCGCTGTCGCAGGCGCGGCATCGTACTCGTCGTCTCGGGCCTGCAACCGCAACCACGACGGGTGATCCGGGCCATGGCACTGCATCCGCGTGAGGGTGAGTTGTATTTCGTCGACCATTACGAGGCCGCGTTGGCACTGTCGCGAGAGCTGAGCGCCGGGCATGCTTCGGCCGAGCACACGAAAGGATCGGAACCCGATGACACCAAATGACCGGACCATCGAGGCATTGCGCCGGCGCATTCCCTCGTTCACCTGCATCGTGGGCTGCCATGACTGTTGCGGACCGGTGACGGCGTCGTCGGAAGAAGTGGCGAGATTGCCCACCCGGACCGAGGCCGAACATGAGAAGGCACTGTCCGACCTGAGTTGCCCCTACCTCGGCAAGCACGGTTGCGAGGTATACGGTGAGCGCCCGCTGATCTGCCGCCTGTTCGGCACGACGCCGCGGTTGCCCTGCCCTAATGGAAAGCGGCCGGTGTACATGATCGATACGAGGACCGAGGCCGAGATCCACCAGTTCCTGGCACGGACACGGCAAGTCCTGCTGTAACGCGTTTCAAAGGGAAACGGATGCCGCAACGCTCGCATCCGACTTCTGGCGCTGCACATACTCACGGCAGAGCTGCTCGACAAGCGCACGATGGTCCGGCAGATCGTCCAGCGCGCGAATGGCCGCCTGCTGGATCATCGCGAACTCCTGGCGAGCCGCTTCCGTGTGTGGATACGCGCTACGCATGGGCTCGAGATCGGTCTTGAACTCCATCCCGTACAGCACGTACTGCCAGCTGGAAGTCATGAACATTTCCAGGTCGCTGATGAAGTCCAACCGATGCGGCGGGCGCCGTTTCCACTTCTCGAGCTTGTCCTGCAGCGTTTGCGGAATGCTGGATGAGTCGGCGTTGTCGATCCAGAATGCCGAATCACGCCGCTGGCTCAGGCAATAGTGCATCTTGATGAAGTCGATGATGCGATCGTAGCGGGCCACCATCATCTCGTTGAAATGACGTGCGGCGCCTTCCATGTCGTCGGTATCGCCGGGTAACAAATGCGTGAGCAGGTAGGTCGCCAGCTCGATCAGTGCGATGCCGGTGGATTCCAGCGGCTCGACGAAGCCGCCGGCCAGGCCCACCGCCACGCAGTTCTTCCGCCAGTGCTCGGGACGGTATCCCGTCTCGAACTTGATGTGCATGGCCTTCAGGCCGTCGCCGGCACGGCCCAGGTAGCGCCGGAACACTTCCTCGGCACGATCGTCGGTCGTGTGCCGCGACGAGTAGACATAGCCTGAGCCACGCCGCTTCTGCAAGCCGATGTCCCAGATCCAGCCGGCCTCCTGGGCGGTGGAGATGGTGTACGAGGGGATCGGTGCATCGGGGGTGTCGTACGGTACCTGCATGGCCACGGCGCGGTCGGCGAACAGCACGTCCGCACGGCTGCGGAAGGGAGACTGCATCACGTTGCCGATCAGCATGCCGCGCAATCCGGTGCAGTCCACGTAGAGATCGGCGGTGAGCTCGCCCTCCTCCTTGGTCACCACGCGCGCGATGGCTCCGTTCTCGTCCAGCTCCGTGCGCTCCACCGTCGCCACGTGCCGAACCACGCCGAGCGCCTGCTGGCCGTGCTCGGCGAGCACGCGTGCGAAGCAGGCGGCATCGAAGTGGAAGGCATGGTTCATCGGCCCCTGGTAGTCCGCGTCCCTTGCGCGCCTGGGGGCGCGTGAGTGATCGACGAGGCTGCTCTGCATCGACACGGCATCGGCGAACGGCATGCCCGCAGGCGCGGCACCCAACAGCCAATACGGCAACAACTCGGGGCCACCCGGACGTTGGCTGGGTGCATTGAAGGGATGAAAGAAATGGTCCGCCCCGGGAGTTCCCGGCGGCCGCACCCAATGGCGATAGTGGATGCCCTGCTTGTACGTCGCGGTGGCGCCGACCAGGAAGCGGCGCTCGTCGAGGCCGATGGCCGACAGCGTGCCGCGAATGGAGGGAAACGTGGCTTCGCCCACGCCGAGCAGGCCGATGTCCGGCGATTCCACCAGGTGGACCTGCACGCTGCGGGGATCGACGGCGTTGACCGCCTTGGCCAGATAGCACGCGGCCAGCCAACCGGCGGTGCCACCGCCCACGACCAGCACCTTCTTCAGACGCGCCATGATGTTTCCCGGAAAGAACTGCCGGGCCGCCCCACGCGGACCCGGCAAAAACGCCATTCATAGGGAAGATAGGAACGGCAAACCTCAGACGGCATGTGCATCATGGGGGCCGCCGCGCATCACGTCAGAACCACACGCCGAACTGGACGCCGTAGGTGCGCGGCGCGAGGTACTGCGACACGTACTGCAGCGAGCCGTCACCCATCTGGAAACGGCCGGCACTGGTGCGGATCTTCTCATCGGACACGTTCTGCACGTACGCGTTGACCCACCACTTGTCGCCCGGCTCGCTGTAACGCAGTGACAGGTCGCCGCGCGTGTACGCCTTCTGTCGGTCGCCCGACCCCAGGTTGAAGTAGCTCAGCCACTGCGAACTCTGGTACTGCGCACTGACGCGTGGCGTGAGGCGGCCGCCGTTGGCAAGGTGGAACGTGTGCTCGTAGATGCCGGTGAGCGATATGTTCGGCGCATGCGGCAGGTCGTTGCCGGTGACGTTCATGCAGTTGGCGAGGTTGGATTCCGGCGGGCATGCCGGCAGGCCCTGGTAGTCGTTGGACCCGGCATAGACCAGCCTGCCGAGTTCTTTCTTCGGAATGGCCGAAAAGATCAGGTTGAAGCGATCGTCCTTCTGCTGATAAGCCAGTTCCGACTCGATGCCGAACACCTTGGTGCTGCCACCCACGTTGGAGAAGCCCAGGCCGTGGTTGCCGTCGGGATAAACGATGGGCGCCGAAAGCTGGAAGTTCTTGAAGTCTTCGTAATAGACGGCCGAGTTCCACGTCATGTGGCCATCGAAGAAGGTGAACTTGCTGCCGATTTCATAGTTGGTCAGCGTTTCGGGCTTGTACAGCGTGCCCGCGTCCTGCGTACCGCCGGACTTGTAGCCGGTGGACACGCTCGCATAGAGCAGGCCGTTCTCGCCGACGTCGGTATCCAGGCGGACCAGCCAGGTCGGCTTGCTCTTGCTGTACTTGGCGCTGTTCCGCTGCGAGATGTTGAAACCGTTCGACGGATCGGGATACACATCCGGGGAGATCGGCACCTGCGGCACGTTCGGGTCGTAGTTCCAACCCCAGTTGATGCCGCCCTTGTTCTCCTTGTCGTCGTGCGACCAGCGCACGCCGCCGGTGAGGCGCCAATGATCGCTGAGATGCCAGGTGGCCTGGCCGAACAACGCGTACGACTCCACCGTTTCCTTCGGCTGGATGAAGGAACCCTGCCAGCTCACGGTGCCGTAGCGCGTGCCGTTCATGATGGGGATGTCGAAGCGGATGTCGTTGTCTTCGTAGCCGTAGTACGCACCGAGGATCCAGTCCACCGTCTGCGGCCCGACGGACTTCAGGTTGATTTCCTGGCTCCAGCTCTTGTAGTTGGAGTCGTTGGTGCGATCGTCCTGGTAGACGCCATTGGTGGTGAAGCTGGTGGGCACGCTGACACCGACGTCCTGGTCGAAGTCGCTCTTGCCGGAGTATTTGTTGTAGCCGGCGATGTAGCTGAGCTGCATGCCATCGTTGATGTTCCAGTCCATGCGGCTGCGCACCGTATGGGACGTACGGTCCAGGTACGGCGCGGTGTCGATCAGCGCGGACCAGAAATCCTGTCCCTGGCGCGGCGTCTGCATCAGGCTGAGGCTGGGCGTGCCACGATCCCGGAAGTACTCGTACGACAGGTTCCACTTGAATGCATCGCTGGGCTGCCACAACGCGCTGACGCGCGCGGCGGACTGGTCCTGCGAGTTGTACTTGTTGCCGCCCTGCACGTACTGGCCCGGGTCGATCGGCTTGAAGTTGGCCAGCGAGCCCCCGGAGATGGGCGACGCGAGATACGCCTGCTGCTGCTGCGCCACCGTGGGCAACTGGCCCGACGGTTTCTGGTAATCGACGTAGCCGTCGTGCTCCTGGTGCACCACCGCGACACGCATGGCGAAGGTGTTGCTGATGGGCAGGTTGAACGCGGCGCGCGCGCCGGTCTGGTTGAAGTTGCCCGCTTCGACCTGCGCATTGCCGTAGAAGCCCGCGCCGATATCCGGCTTGGCCGTCTGGAAGCTGATGGCGCCGGCGGTGGAGTTGCGGCCCCAAAGGGTGCCCTGCGGGCCACGCAGCGTTTCGACGCCATCCATGTCCAGCAGAAGACCCGACGCGGCCTCGGCGCGTGGCGCGTACACGCCGTCGACGAAGGTGGCGACTTCCGGATCGGCGTACTCGGTCTTCGCGCTGTCGTTGCCGATGCCGCGCATGGTGAGCGTCACCACGCCATGATCGCCCTGCGACGTACCTTGCAGGCCGGGTACCAGCTTGGTCAGGTCCTGCACGGTCATGACACGCTCTCTGTCGAGCGTGTCGACGGTGATCGCCGTAACCGCCACCGGTGTTTTCTGAAGCGGCGTCTCGCGCTTGGTCGCCGTGACCGACACGGCGTCCAGGTTCTGTACTTTCTTGTCAGCGGCCCCTGGGTTCCTGGACGGCGGGTTTTGCGCCGTCGTGTCCTGGTCCGCCGCGAACAGCGTGCCCGGAGCGAACGCGAGCGACATGGCGACATACAACAACTTGCGATGCAGATTCATCTGGCTCTCCCCAACAGTCGTTCGGATAAGTGTTGTCCGCCGCACACGTCGGCCATGACAAAGATTCCCCTACTTCCCCACGGCGCCCATACCCAGAATGACAGCGCTGTCATTACTGGATGATAGAGCGCCATGCCGATGAATGCTTGCCGCATGGCAGCACGTCATCGACGCATTACAAACGCATGCTGCACAGCCCCGCGAGCTGCTTGTCGCGGCTTTCAACAAGTGGATATTGGTGCAAAGCAAATAAACAGCCCGGCCCCCGAACCACGAAGACGAGCTTCATGGCTTGTCACCGCGAGTCGGGCACGTCAACGTCCGGTCCGCTACCGTGCCGAGTGACACGTCGGTGATGGCGACCTGCCCGCCGGAATGACTGGACCATTCAAAGGGCCGATCGATCTTGCTCATGTTCGCGCCGGCGTCGCGGAAGCATTTCAACGGAATGCCCACGCGCAACCACTGTCCTTTGGGCAAGGCGGAAAGCTGCTGTCCGACGGATACCTCGCCACCACAACCGGCACCGCAGCCGATGCCGACGGTCGACGTATCCCCTGGTGACATCGCATCGACGCGCAGCGTGGTCACCAGCAAGACGTCGCCGTTGGTTTCACGGTCCACATCGAGCGGCGCGGGCGCCACCAGTTCGACACGTGCGGCACCGGCATGGGCACCCGACCAGGTCAGGCTGCGTGCGTCTTCCTGCGCCTTGTAGTCGAGCGCGCTGATCTTCAGGCTGCCGTCCGGCGTCGCGGCCGGTATGGCGGTGACATTCATGGCCTTGCCGTTCGCGCCGGTCAGGCGCACCACGAAATCCTGTGCCGGCTTGCCGCGGGTGAAGTAGACGCCGGCCTGCCCGGAACTCAGCACGACCCCGGCATCCTCGGGCAACGTGCCGGTGTTTCCACGATCGGCATAGGTCAGGCCGAAGCCATAGGGGAACTGCGGACGCTCGCCTCGTGCGGCCGCCGCGACCGGTACCTGTATCGCATTACGCGGCCACGCATAGGCCAGCTTGCCCTGGAAATCGTGCGCCATGCGACCGTCCGGGGTGCGCAGCAGCACATCGGCGATGCCCTCGCCTTCGCTGCCCGGTAGCCACGCCACGACGAAAGCATCTGCGGCGTTGATCTCGCGATTCACCCAAAGCGGCCTTCCGGTCAGGAACACCGCCACCGCGGGAACGCCCTGCCCGCGCAGCTTGCGAAGCAGGTCGAGGTCGCGGTCGTTGCCCGGGCGGTAGGCGAGGTTCGGCAGGTCGCCCTGGAACTCGGCGTAAGGGTCCTCGCCGAACACCACGATGGCGACATCGGGCTTCTGCTTGTAATCGCCATCCACCGACAACTCGGCGCTACCGCCAGCCGCCTTCACCTGTGCCTGGAGACCCGCCCAGACGGAGGTGGCTCCCGGGAAATTCGCATTGGTCAGACCGGTGCCCTGCCAGGTCAGCGTCCAGCCGCCGTTCTGCTTGGAGATGTTGTCGGCGCCGTCACCGGCCACCAGGATGTGCTTGCGCGGATCGATCGGCAGCACCCCCCGGTTGTTCTTCAGCAGCACCAACGACTCGCGCACGGCACGGCGCGCCAACGCGCGATGCGAAGCACTCCCGACCACCTCGGCCGACTTGACCGCCAGCGCATTCGCCGACGGCATACCGGCCTCGAACATGCCAAGACGCATCTTCACCCGCAGGATGCGAGTCACCGCATCATCGACGCGGCTCATCGGAATCACCCCCGCCTTCACTTGGGCCAGGGTGTTCTTGTACAGACCCTTCCAGGAGTCGGGCGCCTCCAGCATGTCCAGCCCGGCGTTGTAGGCCGCGGCGCAATCCTCGTTGGTGCAGCCGGGCACTTGTCCGTGCGCGTTCCAGTCGCCCAATACGATCCCATCGAAGCCCATGCGCTTCTTCAGCACGTCGGTGATCAGCGCCTTGTTGCCGGCCATCTTCACCCCGTTCCAACTGGAGAACGAGACCATCACCACCTGCACGCCGGCCTTGATTGCCGGCGCATAGCCGGCCGCGTGGATGTCGCGCAAGGTCTCTTCGCTGATCTGGGCGTCGCCCTGGTCCTTGCCATTGCGGGTGCCGCCATCGCCCACGAAATGTTTGGCGGTGGCGATCACATGCCCTGCATCGAGGAATGAGGGAGTACCCGGCTTGCCTTCCAGCCCGCTGACCACCGCGGCGGCGTATTCCGCCACCAGCTTCGGGTTCTGCGAATAGCCTTCGTACGAACGACCCCAGCGGCCATCCTGCGGCACGGTGAGCGTCGGCGCGAACGTCCAGCTGATGCCGCTGGCGCGCAGTTCCCGCGCGGTGACCTCACCGATGTCATGGATCAGTTGCGGATCGCGCGTGGCGCCGAGCCCGGAGTTCTGCGGGAATAGCGTGCTGCCGACCAGGTTGTTGTGGCCATGCACGGCGTCGATGCCGAACAGCACCGGGATCGCCAGACCGCCGCGCGATGTATCCATGGATGCGCGGTAGAAGTCATCGGACAGCGCCTGCCACTGCGAGGCGACAGGGTATGGCTGTCCGGGCGGTTTGGAGTTGCCACCGGCCAGCACCGAGCCCAGGTGGTACTCGCGTACATCGTCCGGCGTCACGTACTTGATGTCGGCCTGGATCATCTGGCCAACCTTGTCCTCCACCGACATCTTCGCCAACAGCGCCCGGATACGGGATTCGATCGCCGGGTCGGGTGGCAGCGGCGATTCGCCTTTTGGCCATTGCTCCGGGTGAACGGCGGTGCCATCGCCGGCGATGGCTGGAACGGTCATGAGCAACGCTCCGCAAAAGGACAGCGCCACGGGAATGCTTCGTAAAAACAGGCTCGATCGCTGCAGCAATGGCACGGCAAAGCTCCCTGCTGGCGCACCGGCGGTACGCTTCCGAGCCGCATCCTGGCAGGAATGACAGCGCTGTCAATTTGCGTTGCAGCATGAGCCTGGCCCATTCCACGACGTGGGAGCTAGGGGGCGATGGCGGTGGAGCCGCGAATCTGCAGGGAGAAAGGCAGTTGCACGAGCCGACCGGTGCCGTGGCCGCGTAACTCGCTCAGCAATTGCTCGGCGGCGATCTTCCCCATCTCGCGGCTGGGCTGTTGAACGGTGGTGAGCGCCGGCCACAACTGGCGCGACAGGGGCGTATCGTCGAACCCACAGACGGACAGGTCGTGCGGCACCTTCAAGCCGTACTCGCCCGCCGCCCACATCACGCCGGTGGCCATGTCGTCGTTGGCGGCGAACACCGCGGTCGGCCGCTTGGCCAGTGCGAACAACTGTCGCGCGGCCTCAACACCCGAGCCGAAGGTGAAAGCCCCCTGCACCACCAGGGCCGGGTCTTCGGACAAGCCCGCGGCGGCCATGGCCTCGCGGTAGCCCGCCAACCGCCAACGGCTGGCGCCATGGTTGGCGATGCCGACCACGTGGGCGATCCGCCGGTGGCCCAGCGCCAGTAAATGTTCCACGATCGCACGCGCAGCGTGCTGTTCGTCCATCGTCACGCCCAGGGTCTTGCCCCGCCGAAGCGGCGACACGCTGGCATAGGGCACGTTGCGCTCACGCAGGCGTTTCAGCAGCGGCGCATAGTCGGTGATCGGCGGCGTCAGGACGACGCCGTCGGGGTGATGGTCGGAAATCAAGGCATCGAAGCGACGGATGAAGTCGCCATCGCGCATACGAAGCGGTCGTACCATCATGCTGTAGCGATGCGCGTCACAGGCCTCGAGCACGCCGTCCTGGATTTCGGCCAGATAGGTCGAGGACGGGTTGTCGTTGTTGTCGTACAACATCGCTACCAGGAACGAGCGATTGCCCGCCAGGCTGCGCGCCGACGGATGCGGGCGATAGTCCATGGCCTCCATGGCGGCCCGCACGCGCTCGCGCGTGGCATCGGTGACGTTGGCCTCGTCATTAAGCACGCGCGATACGGTCTTGGGCGATACGTTCGCCGCGCGCGCCACATCTTCGAGGCGTACCCGCATGGATTCTCCGCTGTCATCACACTGTCGATCGACTATGCCGCCAGAGCCCTCCGCTTTACAAGGGCGGCTACGGGCACTGATGCTGCGACCGCAGCATGCGGGATCGGACGGCCCATGACATAACTGTCGCTGGAGGAGGAACCCATGACCTGGATCAACCACAGCGCAGACCACCGATGACGGAGAGATCCGCACTGTCGTTCTGGCAGATATGGAACATGTGTTTCGGCTTTCTCGGCCTTCAGTTCGGCCTCGCACTACAGAACGCGAACGTCAGCCGGATATTCCAGACCCTGGGTGCGGACGTGAACGACATTCCCGCCCTATGGATCGCCGCGCCCCTGACCGGGCTGATCGTGCAACCGATCATCGGCCACTACTCCGACCGCACCTGGAACCGCCTGGGCCGGCGCCGGCCGTACTTCCTGGCCGGAGCGGTGTTCGCCTCGCTGGCGCTCCTGTGGATGCCGAACGCGCCGGCGTTGTGGATCGCCGCCGGATTGCTGTGGATACTGGACGCGTCGATCAACGTGTCGATGGAGCCGTTCCGCGCCTTGGTCGGTGACCAACTACCCACGCAACAAGGTCCCGCCGGCTTTGCGATGCAGAGCTTCTTCATCGGCGCGGGGGCCGTGATCGCCTCCATCCTGCCGTGGGTACTCGCGCGGGCTGGCGTCGCCAACGTGGCGCCGGGTGGTGGCATCCCCGATACGGTGAAGTACGCGTTCTACGTGGGCGGAGCGGTACTGCTGGGTGCCGTGCTGTGGACCATGCTGACCACGCGCGAATACCCACCCGCGCAGCTGCGCTCGTTCACCGATGCCGTGCCTGAAGGGCCGTCGGTGGATGTATCGCGCGCCGGTCGACCGGGCTTGCTACTACTGCTGGCGGGTATCGCGGTGTTGTTCGCGATCCGGCATTTCGTGCTGGAAAAGGAGGTTTACCTGCTGGCCGGCGGTCTCATCGCGTTCGGTCTTCTACTCACCTGGCTCAGCCGTACCCGCGGCCACGGCATGCTCCGCGAGGTGATGGGTGACCTCTATGGCATGCCGATGTCGATGCGGCGACTGGCCGGGGTGCAGTTGTTCTCGTGGTTCGCGCTGTTCGCGATGTGGATCTACACCACCGCGGGCGTGACGCAGACGATGTACGCCACCGCCGATACCAGCTCGTCCGCCTATAACGAGGGAGCCAACTGGGTCGGCGTGCTGTTCGCCGCGTACAACGGATTCGGCGCGCTGGCCGCCGTGGTGATTCCGCTGATGGTGCGCCGATGGGGCCTGCGCGTCAGCCACGTGGTGAACCTATGCCTTGGCGGGATCGGCCTGCTGTCGTTCCTGTACATCCGCGACCCACGCTGGCTGCTCGCCTCGATGGTCGGTGTCGGCTTCGCCTGGGCCTCGATTTTATCGCTGCCGTATGCGCTGCTGTCGGACCATCTGCCGACGGCGAAGATGGGTGTCTACATGGGCATCTTCAATTTCTTCATCGTGATCCCGCAGGTGCTCGCCGCCAGCATCCTCGGGCTGCTGTTGCGGCTGTGCTTTCATAACCAACCCATCTGGGCGCTTGGCATGGGCGGGGCTAGTTTGCTCATTGCCGCGCTGTGCACGCTGTACGTTCCGGAGCCCGAACGCCGGGCTTAAGGTTCGAAATTCCCCAAAGTTGCATAACTCCCCAAACTCACCCATCCTTCGGCGATGCCGCAAGGCGCGTCGTCGTCGATGGAGGGGTGGGTATGATCTCGTTTCGCTGGGCTGGCCTTGCGCTGGCGGTATTGGGTGCATCGAACGTTGCGGCGGCGCCCCTGCATACCGTCACCTACGACCGCTACTCGCTGGTCATCGACGGGAAGCCCACGTACCTCTGGTCGGGCTCGTTCCACTACTGGCGACTGCCCTCCCCCGATTCCTGGCTCGACGTGCTGCAAAAGATGAAGGCGGCGGGTTTCAATGCCGTGGAAATCTACTTCGATTGGGGCTACCACTCGCCCAAGCGCGGCGTCTACGACTTCTCCGGTATCCGCGACGTGGATCGACTGCTCGACATGGCGCGTGACGTCGGCATCTATGTCATCGCCCGCCCCGGCCCGTACATCAACGCGGAAACCGACGCGGGCGGGTTTCCCGGCTGGCTGGTGACCACGTCGGGCAAGCCCCGCTCCGATTCACCCGAATACACCGCCGCGTACCGAGAGTGGATGACGCAGATCAACCGCATCATCGCGCGGCACCAGGTCACCGACGGCCGCGGCAGCGTGCTTCTCTACCAGGTCGAAAACGAACTGTATGACGAGGCTGACGACACCCGGCGATACATGCAGGATCTCGAGGACAAGGCGCGCGCCGATGGCATCACGGTGCCGCTCACGGGCAACCACAACAGCAATTTCGTCGAAGGCCTGGGTGCCACCGACATCCCCGGCCAGGACTCCTATCCGCTGGACTTCGACTGCACGCGTCCGGAACGCTGGAACGCCATCTACGACTTCAGCGCGGAGCGTCGGGAACTGACGCACACGCCCCTGTTCTTTCCCGAATACCAGGGCGGCGCCTTCGACGCCTGGGGTGGTCCGGGTTACGAGGCCTGTCGCAAATTCACCGGTCCGGCATTCGAGCGCGTGTTCTACGAATCGATCATGGCGGCTGGCTCGACGATGCAGAACTTCTACATGACCTACGGTGGCATCAACTGGGGCTGGTTGTCGTCACCCGGCGTCTATACGTCGTACGACTATGGCGCCGCGATCACCGCCAGTCGCCAGCTCACATCGAAGTACGATCAGCAGAAGCTCATCGGCTACATGACGCGTGCCGTAGCTCCATTGGCCCGTACCGATGCGATGGGTACCTCGGTGCCGGACAACCGGCGTCTACAGGTCACCGGGCGTATCAATCCAGACGACGGCACGCGCTTCTATTTCCTGCGTCATGCCGAAGCCAAGGACACGACCGACGATGCCACGCACCTGAAGATCGCGGTTGACAGCGTGGGCGAGACCACGATCCCTCAGCAGCCCGGCACGACGATTCATATCGACGGGCGCGATGCCAAGGTCTTGCTCGCCGATTACCGCTTCGGTCGACAGAGTCTCGCGTACTCCACGTCGGAACTGATGACCCAGCTGCGTCTGGGCGGGCGCGATGTCGCCCTGTTCTATGGCCGCCACGGCGAAGACGGCGAGACCGTTCTTCGTTATCCGGCCGAGCCGAAGACGAGGGTCATCGAAGGCGACGTCGCCACGCATTGGGACGCCGCCACGCATTCGCTGCGGCTCAACTATCGGCACGATGGCCTGGCGCGGGTGGCGATCGACCAGGGCGACACGTCACTGCTCCTGCTGATCGGTGACAACGCAGCCGCGACCCGCTTCTGGCAGTTGGATACGGCGGATGGCCCGGTGCTTGTTCGTGGCCCTTATCTCGTACGAAACGCTGTTCGCTCGGGCGACAAGGTGGCGCTGACCGGTGATACCGACAAGTCTAGTGAAGTAGAACTGTTCGGCTTTCCCGACACGCGCGGGTTCTCCTGGAATAACGCACCGGTCGATGCGTCGGCGACACCCTCCGCCAGTCTGCTCGCCCACGTCGATGGCCCCGTACCCGTAACACTTCCCCGGCTCGATAACTGGCGTGTCAACGACGGCGCGCCGGAGATCGTGCCCACCTTCAACGACCGCGGCTGGCTCACCACCGACCGCACCCGTTCGCCCAACCCTTACTGGAACCACCGGCTGCCGATACTCGACAGCGATGCCTATGGCTTCCACCACGGCAACGTGTGGTATCGCGGGCATTTTCGCGCCACCGGCAAGGAAATCGGCATCCGCCTGTCCGCCAACACCGGTGTGCACCTGGGCAACCACGGCATCTTCACCGCCTGGCTCAATGGCCATTTCCTCGGCAACAACCCAAGCGGCGCGCAGCAGTTCGCCATCGACCCCAGTTGGCTGAAGAAGGACGGCGACAACGTCATCTCCGTGCTGGTCGACAACCACGGCCACCTGCAGGAGGAGCACAACGGCGCATTCCGTGAGCCGCGCGGGCTCCTCTCGGCGACCTTCGCCGGCGCCCCCACCGAGATCCGTTGGAAGATCCAGGGCAATGCCGGTGGAGAGAACCTGCCCGACCCCGTGCGCGGCCCGTTCAATGCCGGCGGCTTGTACGGCGAGCGCATGGGATGGCAGTTGCCCGGCTTCGCCGATGGCGGATGGAAGGCCACCACCTTGCCGCATAGCACCGACAAGCCCGGCCTCGACTGGTACCGCACGACCTTCCGTTTGGACCTGCCCGCCGGACAGGACGTGCCGATCGCGTTGCGCATCCACGATCTCGCTCCCCACCACTACCGCGCCATCGTCTTCATCAACGGCTGGCAGATCGGCCGCTATATCAGCGACGTTGGGCCACAGACCGATTTCGAGCTACCGCCCGGCCTGTTGAACCAGCATGGCGACAATACCGTCGCCATCGCCGCATGGAGCACCGCGTACGACGGCGGCCTCGGCGAAGTCTCGTTGGTGATGCAGGGCAATTACCGCACGTCACTGGGACAGCGAGCGGTGAAGGCACCGGGTTATCGCGAGGTGATGCAGGTGCAGACGGGCGCTCTTCCGAAGTAGGATGTCCTCGAAAACCTTTGTGGCATCCATGTTTAACGAACAAGGAAGGGGACGAGCATGAGATTCATGAAGCACGGACTACGGGCACTGTGCCTTGTCGCATCGATCGGTTGCGCAAATGCGCAGTCGACAATCAGCTCGAAAGCCCCGCTGGTAAGTGTATTCGACGAATATTCAGCCGCGGCGAACCAGGGTGACTTAGCTGCCGCATCCGAGCTTTTCGAGAAATCGCGGGAATGCCTCCTTGTTCGCCGTATCGACTCGCACATGACATGGCTACAAAGTCTGAATACGACACAAAGGAATGGCATCCTGGAGGGCGAGCATCTCGAAAAAACAAAGGCTGCCCAGCGGCACGCCGAAGCATCGAGGGCCATGTGCCAGGGGTCCGAAAGCAAAGTCACGACGAGCACTATTTACGATATCGCGCTTACCGCTGCACGATTGGGCGATGTCCCGGCGAGTGCGTGTTTTATGGCGTCGTTCTGGCAGGTTTCAAAGTCCGACGTGGACAGGACAAAGGCCGTGCAATACAAGGGTGCAGCCGAATATCTTGCAGCCCACATGATCGAAAAAGGCGACTGGAACTTTGTTCAAGCGATGATAATCGCGTCAGCACCCGGCTTGCGCACCGGATACGCCGCGTACATCCGAAGCGACGACACCGCGGCACAGTTGCGTTACTCGAAGCTTCTGCGTCTCGGAGTCGCGCCCGACAGCGATGACGCAAAGAATCTCGACTTATCGATCAGTATCCTGTCCGACCGTTTACAGCCAGAAGAGATTGGGAAAGCCGATGAGTGGGTGCACGCCATGTTCGCCCGCTATTACATATCCCAACCGCGACCCACAGTTCTCTCCGCTTGCGATGCATAGCCAAGACCATGCGTGGGTTTACGGCGACGCGCAGACGCAATGTCAGCTCGAATGAATTGCAAGCTGTCAAAAAATTTTCCACCAGGAGCGCTTTTGGGGATTGATTCTCGGCGCATTGTCCGCTGGGGTGCCATCTTCCTGTGCAACTATCTCGCCGTCCGCCCCGTATTCCTCGCCGTCGTCTCCAACGACGCGCGCACCGAGTGCTTGGGCTATCTCAAACAATTTCCGAAGGATTTCTTCGTCCGGATTCTTGGCGATTATTCCGCCCGAGCCGGGGTAGAGCCATGCCTTGTTGCCGTTGACGCCATGTCCAGAGTAAGCGGTCCAGACAGCAAGCCCTTCATTTTCTACTCGAAGGACGTCTCCATTTCCCGTGATGGCTTCTGCATAACCGTCTAGACGCATATCAGGGTCGGAAGATATATAGGCTTTCCAATCTTCCAATGAGATATTCGGGCCATCTTTGTCAAACCATTCCGTCTTGCGAGTGATGTGAATTTCGTAGCCCATGTTTTTTCCTTGACAACCAACCACCAAATACCCTGGTAGCCCTCATAGATTGGGCACACACCCTTGCTCTGCCAAGAGCTTATTCACCATGGGTCCAAATGTCATCAAGGAGGGTGAAGAATGAGAACTTCAATGGACCCGTGGATCGCACGGGAGCAAATGAACCCATCCGCTCGGTATATGTACGCGATCCGGAGCTGAACCTGATCGAGATATCGAAGTATCTCTAACTCGATCGTGATTCAGGTCCGGACCGTCTTCAGGCAAGCCGGCTCTCAATCCAGCTTGTAGTCGAACGTAATGAACATCTCCCGCCCGTTGTACTCGTCCGCCGTCTGTCCCGTCGTGACGAACTCGAACCCACCGGCGTAATAAGGAATCGCCCCGACCTTGTTGAAGATGTTCGACACCGTGAACTTCAGGTGGGTCTCGGGATTGATCTGCAAGCCGACCGAGCCGTTCCAGGTGATCCATACCGGCGTCCTGCCTTTGTACGTCGTGTCGGCGACGTTGACCTGGTTGCCGTCGAGCGTCACCTGGCAGATGCCGGTGGCGAGCGTCTGGCCGCCGTTGGGCACCGTGACCATGCCAGGCTGGATGCCATTCGGCAGCACGTTGCAGCCGTCATAGTTGGGAGCGCGCATGCTCCCCTCGCGTACCCCGGAAATCGACACGTTCCACGGGCCCTTGTTCCAGTCGCCGATCCAGGTGACCCTGCTCGCCACGTTCTGGTAACGCGTGTTCTGCAATTCATCGGACGCCAACACGCGCTGCTTATACGACAGGTTATCGGTGTAGTTGATGCCCGCACGGAAGTCGCCGTGTGTGTCGGTATGGAACTTGTAATCCAGCGACGCATCGATACCGCCCACATAAAGCGATGCCTCGTTGATCGGTCCGGACTGCACCGAGACGATCTGGCCAGCGGCGTTACGCTTCACCATCTGGGTCACCATCGTGCAGTACGCCGAATTCGGCACGTGCGCCGTATAGGGTGACAGGCCGGAGGTACCGTTCGGCTTGACGCCGGTGAGGCAGCCCGCCTCGTCGTTCAGCACGGTGTTCTGGTCGAGGTACTGGATGGCGTTGTCCACGCCCATGTGCCAGTAGTCGGCCGACACGGAGAGACCCTGCACACCCGGAACCTGCCATACGAAACCGTAGGTCCACGAGTGACCGGTCTGCGGCAGCAGCAGGCGGCTGCCATTGGTATACAGGGTGTAATACTGCGACGTCGGCCGCTGGACCTGGTTACACCACGTGTTGTTGTTCTGCCCGGACTTGATGGCGTTCACGCACTGCAAGGGATCGATGTAATCGCCGATGGGCGACGTGGAACCGGTCAGGTAGATGGCCTGCATGTCCGGCGCCTTGAAGTTGGTGCCGTAGCTGCCACGAAGCAGAAGACCATCATACGGGCGCCATTCGATACCCGAACCCCAGGTACGGGCGACGTCGGCGCTGCTGGCGTCGTTGTACTTGTCCAGGCGGCCGGAGATGGTCCAGGTCACCGTATTGAGCAAGGGCACGCGGAACTCGGTACCGAACGAATAGCGCTGGCGGGTACCACCACCGGTGAGGTATGCGCCGAACGGATTCTGGAAAGTGGACGGGTCGGCGGCGCGCGGATCGGGCGAGAGCTTGAAGCCGTTGTGTGCCGCTTCCAGCACTCCCGCCCAGCCCACCGGCTCATCCACCCATGGGAACTTGAACAGGTCGCCATTGAGGCGCAACTGCGCCTGGTCCAGCCACGAGGACGAGGTGTTCTCGCCGTTCACCGCGAACTGGCTGTACTGCTGCGGCGTGATCGGGTTCCACCATTGTTGCCAGTTCATGGCGTAGATGGGCAAGCCATCCGCGGTGCTGCCCTGCTGCTTGCCGAGGAAGAAATTGTTCATCGCCTGGGCGTTGTAGCCCGTGAAGTCTTCGCGGACGGTGTACTTCTGGCTATTGAGGTTCAGGTCCCAATGGAAGGCGCCGTCGAACACGGTGCCACGCAAGCCGGTCTGCAGGTTCCAGTTCTGTTCGCGATCATGCGTATTGGCCGATGTGCCGATCTCCTGCGCGGTCAGCTGGCGGATGGCCTGGTTGATCACCTGCCCCGTCGTCTGGTCATAGAACTGGCCGGTGCCGAAGACATTCAACTGGGTGTTGGAAATGCCCACCGTCTGGTACATCGCCGCCGAGCCATAGAGCTGCAAGCCGTTCTTGAAGTCGTACTCGCCGGACACGTAACCGTTGTTGCTGCGGCTGCCGGGCGTCAGCACCCAGTTCTGGAACAGCGCGGGCTGCGAACAGTAATAGCCGTTGTTCGTCACGCTGGCGATCTGGGTGCCGTTCGTGGTGACCGTATGCGACTGGCTCAGCTGCGAATTGGTGAACTTCCCGCAGGTACCCGCCGGCGGCGTGATGTATTGGCCATTGCCGTTCATCGCGGAAAGGGCCACGGCGCCTGCCGCGTCGTACTGGTAGCCGAACATGCGCGCCGCCGGACCCCAGGCGCCATAACCCGCGTCGGACACGGAGTCCTGATACGGGCGGTCCATGCCCCACAACGCCGTGCGGTTGGACTTTTCCAGGTTGTAGACGACGTGCCAGTTGCTACCGGATTTGCCGCCGAAGAAGTTGATATCGCCGTACGCACGGCCACCGCGCGTGGCGCCGCCACCGGTCACCTGCAAGTCGTCACCCTGGTAGTTCTTCTTCAGGATCACGTTCACCACGCCCGCCACCGCGTCCGACCCGTAGATCGACGAAGCACCGGAAGCAAGGATCTCGACATGGTCGATCATGCCGGTGGGGAGGTTGTTGTAGTTCTGGAAGTTGCTCTGCTTGTTCAACGGCTGCGGGTAATCGACGATGCGATGTCCGTCGATCATCAGCAGGCTGAAACCCGGGCCCAGGCCGCGCAGGTTGACCGAGCGCGCATTGACCGAACTGGAACCCCATGCCGCGGAATCGGAAATCTGCTGTCCCACCTGCGGCAACGAATCGAGGAATTCCCACAGCGTGGTGAAGCCCTGCTGCTTGATCTGTTCGCCCGTGATGGTGATCACGGGAGCCGGGCCCTCGACTTCCACGCGCGGGATCATCGAACCGGTGACGGTGACCTCCTTCAACTCGACCGCCTTGTCGGCGCTCCCCGGCGGTGTCGACTGCGCGTAGACCTGTGGCGCGAAGAGCGCGAACGCGACGGAACTGGCGATCATTCCGCGCCGCAAACGGATTCTGTTCATGAGTATTTCTCCCCCCACGGGAGCTTTGTCTGGTGAGTGTCGTTTTTTCTTGTGCTGCGCCAAGCCACAAGGTGCGCTGGATGGCGACCCTCCTCGCCACCCCGCCCTCGCTTCCGTCCATTCGCAAGAAAGTGCATATACGAACTATATGTTCATATATGTCACAAAGAGGCTTATAGACCGAATTAAGATCGATGCAAGTTGCGCTGCAGCAAACACCGGCAATGAGCGCAAAACTCATGATTCGTGCATCAGAGCAATACGAACTCAGGCTTTCACCGAGCTTTCGTCAGGCTTTCCGACGAGGAATTGGCCGAGGTTGCTCGCGGCTTGACGCCGGACGCCGCTAGCCCATTTTCGTGGGGTCGATAACGACATGCCGCATGCGTTTTCGCTCCCAGGTATAGAAGACATGGACGAGGCCATCCTTCGTTTGGATCACCGCGGGATAGGAATACTCGTGGCCTGGCTTGTCTTCGAGCGTGAGTACCCTCTTCCACCGCATGCCATCCCCACTGACCGCGACGGCCAGGGTGCCTCGGCCGTCCCACCAGTTCGGCCCGGGGCGGCCCGGGTTGTAGACCAACAGGTAACGGCCGTCCGCGAGCGATACGGCGTCGATGCCGGCATTGGGATTGTTGACATCCAACAAGCGCAACGGTAACCAATGGCGCCCGCCGTCCGATGACCGGGTCTGGAAAAGCTTGCCCTGTCGGGTGCGTCCGATCGCCACCAGTTCACCTTGCGGCCCGACCAGCACGCTCGGTTGAATGGCATCGATGCCGTTCGCCGGTACATCGCCGCTCGTCGACCATGTCTTGCCGTCGTCGCTGGACCATTCGAAATGAATATGCCAACCGCCCTCTTCCGTACTCGACGGGCTGACGATGGTTCCATCGGCCAACTGGACCGGCTTGTTCTTGATCGGGCCAAGGATGCCCGGCGGCAAGCGGCGCGGCGGAGACCAATGCCGGCCGTCGTCGCGAGATGTCATGAGCATGCCCCGCCAATGCGAGGGGTCCGGTCCGATCTTGTAGAAAAGCATGAGCGTGCCGGACGCGGATCGAAACAACACGGGGTTCCATGCCGGCAAGCGCGTCCCGTCCGCTTGAACGCCTGTGGCGACCTCTCGCGGCGGCGACCAGCGCCCCTCGACGTATCGCGCCACCCAGATACCGACGCTCGGATCGCGTTCTTCTTTTCCACCGAACCAGGCCGCGACGAGCGCATGCCCGGTTTCCACGATCGTGCCCGCGTGGCTCTGTGGTGTCGGCGCGGGATCGGCGACGAATTCGCGGGCCACCACGGGCGATGTGTCACTGCCCAATGCCGAAAGCGGCATGACGAAAAGAAGCAGGAAGAGTGCTTTCGTTGCTGGCATGTCCGCCTTCGATCCCATGATGCGTGAAGTGTACCGTTCTCATGCTACGTTCCTTTTCGCAGGGGACAGTACGTCACGGGAGAACGTGCGCATGGCTTTCATCGATGGGGTGAACCGCAAGAAGTTGCGGTTGGGTCTGCTTGGGTGTGTCGCGGCGTGCGCGGCGCAGGGGGCGTTCGCGGCAACGGCACCGGGGTTCGATGTAGGTTCCGCGAATGTCGCGGTTGCCGATCCAGCGGTTCCCCGGCCGCCGGGCAAATCCTGCGTGGTCGAATTGTTCAAGGGTTTCACCTTCACCGATTTCTCGAATCATCCCTACACATACGCACCGCCGATTGGCTGTGGCAAGTCGTGGTCGAAGGTGGTGCTCGAAGCGGACTTCTCGGTCACGACCGGGCGTCAGTTCGATCGCACCGCTTCGCTCTGGCTGGGCGGCGCCAACATCTACTTCGGCACCACCCAGGAGCCCTCCTCCACCGTGTCGCCGAGCTGGCATGTCGAGCGCGACGTGAGCGACTTCGCCAGCCTGCTGGGTAACCCGCAGACCGGTCAGGCCATTCTGGGCAACGTCGTCAACGAGACCTACACGGGTGTGATCAGTGGCTCCGCCAGGCTGGTCTTTTATCCCGCGAACGTCCTGGCACCGAAGGCCGATGCGCCTGATGCGGTCTATCCACTTTCCGATGGGACGGACGGCGGCACGGTGACACTCAACACGGGCGCCGACGTGCTCACCCGCACGTTCACCCTACCGACCAACATCGAGCGCGCCTATCTCGACGTGTTCGCCCAGGGCCAGGGTGGCGACGAGTTCTGGTACTCATGTGTTCCGAACGAGGTCGCCGACGAGGCACAGAGTTGCGGCGGTGGTTCGTACCGCGAAGTGCAGGTGTCGATCGACGGACAACCGGCCGGCGTCGCGCCGGTATATCCCTGGATCTTCACCGGTGGCATCGATCCGTACATGTGGCGGCCGACGCCTGGCGTACAGACGCTGAACTTCCTGCCTTACCGCGTCGACATCACACCCTTCGCCGCCTTGCTCAATGATGGCCAGCCTCATGCGCTGTCCATCGGCGTGACGGGGGCGAACGGCTATTTTTCCGCGACCGGTAATCTCTTCGTCTATCTCGATCGCGGTCGCAAGGTACTGAGCGGTGCGGTGACCGCGAACACCCTGAAAGACCAACCGGCCATCGCCACCGTCGACAACACGCTGACCGATGTATCCGGCGTGGTCGGCGGTGCGGTCGCCACCCACGCATCGCGAAGCTTCCGTACCAGTGGTTACGTGGACACGTCGCACGGTCGCATCGTCACCGACGTCACGCAGACGGTCGCTTTCCGTAACACGCAGACTTTCGCCATCGACGCCACGCGCTACGAGCAAGCCATCGACCAGCTGTCGACGGTCGACAGCACGACAAAGACCCGGCAGGGTCGATTGGGCCTCGCGGTGACGACGGAAACGCACTACGACTTCCCGTTGGTGGCCAGCTTCAAGTACAGCTTCGACGACGCAGGTAACATCGTTTCCGCTCCCAGCGCCGTGACCCAGGGTTTCTCGCGGCAGTTCTCCAAAAAGCTGGGCGGCCTGCTCCTCTACCGCAGCGACGTGGACAACAGCATCGATACGGCCGATACCCTGGCCTTCAGCGGTGGTGCGGTCACGGGACACAGCGGGCAGCGCAGCACCCAAGTCTTCCGGTTCAAGGACAATCTGGGCAGTTGCTACGGCCGCGACGTCAGCACGAATGCCGGTGTGCTGACCGCGGCGACCGATGGCGGTGGTTGCCCGGGAGCCCGGAACCCGTTGCTGTGGTTCACCCATCCGGATGGCTCGCCCGACACGTCGCGTACCGAGGACCCGGGCATCTTCTGAGAAAGCAACGCATTCAGGCGCCGCCGTTCGTACGGCGGCGCCTCACGGGCGATGCGCGACTTCAGTCCTTGAATATCGCCGGCGTCCCGACCCAGATCATGCGCACTTCGGATTTGCCCACGTTACGCATGCTGTAGGGATGCCTCTGGTCGAAGTGCGCGCTATCTCCGGTGTTCAGCACGAACTTCTTCCTGCCCACCGTCATTTCGAGCGTGCCGCTCAGGATGTACCAGAACCCCTCACCTTCCCGATGGATCGTCGGCGCAGCGAGACCAGGCGGAACGATCAGCCGGAGCGCTTCCATCTTGCGTTCGGCATGCCGGCCGCTCAAGCGCTCGTAGACCACCGGCGACTCCAGGTCGATCCGGTCGTGCTCGCCCGCCCGGCAGACGATCTGCCCCGGCGAAGGGACGCCGACGAAGTAGTCGACGTCCACGTCCAGCGCCTTGGCGATGGCTTCCAGGGATAGCAGCGATGGGTGGGCCAGGTTCCTCTCGACCTGCGAGAGGAACGGGATGGAAAGTCCCGAGCTATCGGCGAGGGACTGCAGGGTGAGTCCCAGGCCACGGCGTCGATCGCGAATCGCGGACCCGATGCTCAACCCGGCGGCCCTGTCCGGCATCGCTTGTGCGCCCGCCATGGTTACGAGCTGTGGTCGCTACTGATCAGCCAGCGTGAACCGACCTTGTGGAAAAGCAGCGTCGTGAGCCCCGAAACCTCGGCACCGGTGTCCGGCTTCAGGTGGTAGCGGCCGATGACGAAGGCGTACTGCGTACCCAGCGGTTTGACGTCGATCAGTTCCAGGGTGAGCTTGCCCAGGCTGGCGCCCGGCTTCTGGAAGCGCGAGGCGTACATCGCTTCGATCGCCTCGTAGCCCTCGACGACGCCACCCGCGCTGACGTAACGCGTACCCGGGGCTCGCTCGTAGCACTCCATGAACGTCTTCAGGTCGCCTGAAGACCACGCCGCGGCGCTGGCGTCGAGGGTCTGCTTGATGGCCTGGGCGGTCGACACGGTGGGAGTTTCAGCCGACACGACGACGGTCGCCGACACGGCGCTCAGCGCGCAGAAAAGCACGGACATGGTTTTCATGACACCCCTGGAGCATGAGAGAAGTCGCTCTTCCGCCGATGAGGGCCAGCATAGTGGACGGCATCGGGCGGGACCCGTTTAGGTAGCTATCTTGCGGTGCCATCGGATCGTAACGTAAAAGCTTGACGCCATCAAAACTTTTTGATCTGATCGAAACCAGGAAGTGTGCGCCGCAGCAAATGCGGTTCAGACGGCTATACATACGGTGCCAGGGGATCGAAGGCGCAGCCGGTCAGGGACATCTGGCATCAACCGAGCAAGGACCGTCCCCCATGGGTTCACCCGTGGGATCGACGTCCGGGGGCAATACACACGAACCATAGAACACGCTGTCATTCGACGAGCGTGCGCGAAGGGTATGCACGTTTTCACAGGCCGGGGAATTCCATGAACCAAGAACTCAAGCGCAGCCTTCTCTATACCGCCCTGCTGTCAGTCGCGCTGGCCTCGAGCCTGGCGAACGCGCAGGACGCCACCGCCCCGGCGAGCGAAAAGAAGAAGGCACAGGCTTCGGATTCGCCGCAGACCCTCGAAGGCATCACGGTCACCGCCGCCAAGCGCGAACAGGATATCCAGAAGGTGCCGATCAGCATGACGGCGCTGACCGGGGAACAGCTGGAGCGCCAGGGCGTGACCAGCCTCGTCGACCTGGCGCGCATCGCGCCGTCGCTGACCGTCGCTTCCTCGGGTCCTGGATCGAACAACCTGATCATCCGCGGTATCTCGTCGAGTGCGGGCTCCGCCGCGACGGTGGGCTATTACCTCGACGACGTGCCCATCGCGGCATCGAGCAACGCCGCGCTGCTGTCGACGCGAGGCGTCATCGATCCCTCGGTGTTCGACATCGAGCGCGTCGAGGTACTGCGCGGTCCGCAGGGCACCATCTACGGTTCCAGCTCCATGGGTGGCACGGTCAAGTACGTGACCAACCAGCCGGACCTGGATTTTGTCGAGGCCCGCATCAAGACCGATGTCTCGGGTACGTACCACGGCGGCCCCAACGCCAACGTCAACGGGGTGCTCAACGTCCCCTTGCTCAAGGACAAGGTCGCGCTGCGTGTGTCCGCGTACTATCGCCGCGACGACGGCTATATCGACCGTTATCAGATCTCTCCGTCCAATTACCTCGAGGCCGATCCGGACGGCAAGAAAAAGGACAACGTCAACACGTACACGACCTATGGCGCGCGCGTGGCGATGCTCATCAAGCCGGACGATACGCTGACGATCACGCCCAGCATCATCTACCAGTATTCCAAGCTGGGATCGCCGTTCACGTACGACAAGATTCCCGCGACGCTCGACAATCCGTACCAGGTACGCGACGTCAACGAAACCAACGTACAGGAATCGACGATCTCGAACATCGCGATCCACAAGCAGTTCGATGCGTTCGAGCTGAT
This sequence comes from Luteibacter sp. RCC_6_2, assembly GCF_041360655.1. Classification (NCBI taxonomy): domain Bacteria; kingdom Pseudomonadati; phylum Pseudomonadota; class Gammaproteobacteria; order Lysobacterales; family Rhodanobacteraceae; genus Luteibacter; species Luteibacter sp. RCC_6_2. The sequence continues at coordinate 194,747 of NZ_JBFUPQ010000001.1, forward strand.
GTCGTCGAGCTCGTACTTCACACGCAACGTCAACATCCGGGACGACAGCTCCAAGGTCATCAACTACTTCTTCGGCCTGCCCAGCGTCTACCCGACCACGATGTACGGCAGCTACAAGAACAAGGAATTCACCGAGGAAGTGCGGGCGACCAGCAAGTTCGATGGCCCCGTGCAGGCGATCCTCGGCGCGTTCTATCACGACGTCCGCGCGCCGCTGGCCTCGTCCATTCCCTATCCCGGCGGATTCAACCAGACCTTCGACACGCCCTTCCCGGCGTACTCGACGATCTACCAGGGCGCACGTAACGCCACGCTCAAGGAATACGCCGTGTTCGGCGAGTTGTCCTGGAACATCACGGACAAGCTGAAGGCCAGCGCGGGCATCCGTGCCTTCGAGGTCAAGCAGGGCTTTTCGCAGAGTGGCGACGGCCTGCTCAATGGTGGCCCGAGCACCGTGCGCAGCAGCTCGAAGGATTACGGCAGCACGCCGAAGTTCACGCTGCAGTACCAGGTCAGCCCCGAGAACATGGTCTACGTCACGGCCTCCGAGGGCTATCGCCCTGGCGGCCCGAACAATCCCGCACCGGCGGCGCTGTGCGGTTCGGAAGTGGCCGGTCTGGGCCTCAGCCAGTCGCAGTTGAACAAGTACAACCCGGATACCCTGTGGAACTACGAACTGGGTTTCAAGAGCGCATGGCTGGACCGGCGCCTGCTGATCGACGCATCCGTCTACCATATCGACTGGGACCACGTTCAGCAGCAGATCGTGCTCGGTTGCGGCTACAACATCACCGCCAACTTCGGTAAGGCAGTGAGCCAGGGTGCCGAGCTGGAAATGAAGTTCCTGCCCATCAATGCGGTGACGTTGAGCGCCGGTTTCAGTTACAACGACGCGCACCTGAAGAACGACGTGCCTGGCACCTCGGCGAAGGATGGCGACCGCCTCGTGAACGTGCCTCGCTTCACCGGCTCGCTGGCGGCCGAGTATCGCCGTCGCGTCAACGCGCAGTACGACGGCTTCATGCGTGCCGACGTCAGCTACGTGGGTGATTCGAACTTCCTGTACGACCGCGAGAGTCCGTTCTATCGCCGCAAGGGCTTTGCCACCACCAACATCCGCGTGGGCGTGGAAGGTCGTAACGGCTTCGATATCTCGTTCTACGCCACGAACCTGTTCGACAAGCGCGGCGAGACCGACCTGCCGGTCGCCATCTCGGCCGACCTGCCGACGACGCGCCGCGTCGCGCTCAACCAGCCACGGACCATCGGGGTGACCTTGCAGTACCAGTACTGAACTTTCCGATTGTCCAGCCCCAAAAGGGGTGTGTGCCGTCGCGCATGGGTGGGGCAGAATCGCGAGTCGTCCCCAGCAAGAAGCCTCCCCCATGGCATCCACCGATTCGCAGCCGATCGTCATCGTAGGTGGTGGCATCGCCGGTCTGGCCACCTCGCGCGCCCTCAGGCAGCGAGGGATCGATTCCCTGGTGCTCGAACGGAGTCCGCAGGCGGCCGATGGCGGCCTTGCCATCAATCTTCCCGGCAACGCCATCGCCGCGCTCCGGCGGCTGGGCCTGACGGATGCCATCGAGCGGTTGGGGCATCCCGTGCGCAAGCGTGAATACCGTACGGGCGGCGATCGCCTCCTGGCCGCCATCGATGAAGACGCCTTCTGGGGTGAAACCATGCGGCCGCGTGCCGTGCGTCGCGCGGATCTCATGGCGATGCTCGGCGACGGCCTCGACGCGCCGGCCATCCGCTTCGGCACCACCATCGCGGCCATTCGGCAGGAAGCGGCCACCGTGCAGGTGGGCCTGACCGGCGGCGATACGGTCTCCGCTCGCCTGCTCGTCGGTGCCGACGGCGTCCGTTCCACCGTGCGCGAGATGACGATGGGGTCGCAGGGCGCCACGACGGCCCGGCTCGCCTCGGCGAGTTGGCGCTTCATGGCACCCAATCCTGGCGGCATCGATGGATGGACGCTGTGGACCGGCGAGCACGGCATGATCCTGTTGCTTCCGGTCGACGACGCCACGGTCTATGGATGGGTCACCGTCCGGTCTACAGGAATCCCCGGCAACGATCATCGCCACCTCGGCGAAGCCTTCCGGACGTTTCCCGAGCGTGTGCGCCAGGTGCTGGACTGGGCTTTGGCACATCCGGAGGACGTCTACCACTCGCCCATCGAGGAAGTGCGGCTCGCGACCTGGACGAAGGACCGGGTCGTCCTCATGGGCGACGCGGCGCACGCCACGGCCCCGGTATGGGCGGAAGGTGCGGCGCTGGCGATGGAAGATGCGCTCGCGCTAGCTGCGATAGTCGCCGATAGCGATGACATGGCGGCGATCGGCCCGCGCTTCGAACAAGCCCGGCGGGACCGCGTCGCTCACGTACAGGCGATGACGGATCGGCTGTCGAAAGCGGCGCGCCTTCCCCACGCGCTTCGTACCATGCTCATGCCGTTCATCACGCCACGCAGCTATCGGGCCACCTACGAGCCGCTGAAGCAGTTCTCACCGAGTTGACGCGTCACGTCCGTGTCACCTCGATCCGGGACCGATCGGAGTGCCATCCGATAGCCGCATGAATCTTTCCGTCGGGACGTCGAGACGCTACGCTCGGCCGGATGCCTTGACGCTGGAGATTGTCTTGTCCCCGCTTCGCTGCCTTTCCACGCTCGCCCTGTCGGTTCTTCTCGGTGCGTGCGCGTCCTCGCAGGACATCGCGCGTCCCGCGGTGACACATCCCTTCGACGGTCCGCGCATCACGTTCACCCGTCCCGAGAGCGACGCGCTCTATGGACAGGCCTACCGCATGGCGCTGGACAACGTGCTGCGCATCAACCAGGTGGATGCCGACCGCGCCCACCAGCAAAGCGGCCTGCTCACGGGGTCTCCGGCGCGCATGGTGCGCGCCGGCGCCGGGTACGAGGCCGCATGGACACGCGACGCGTCGATCAACAGCTGGAACGCGCTGAACCTGCTCGCACCCGGGTTGGCGCGGAACACGCTGTTCGCCGTAGTCGATCGCAGCGATGGTGGCTACATCGTGCGCCAGGACAACCAGCAATGGGACCAGGCGATCTGGGTGGTCGCCGCTTGGCATCACTACCTCGCCACGGGTGACCGCGCCTTCCTTGCGATCGCCTTCGATGCCGCCGAACGAACGCTTGCCACGCATCGCGCGAAAGCCTTCGATCCGGCATCGGGACTCTTCCTCGGTCCCTCGGTCATCAACGATGGCATATCGGGATATCCGCAAAGCGTAAGCGACGCCACGGAAAGCAAGGGCAGCTTCGTCGGTGACTACCCGGCCAGCGCGCGCATCGCCGCCTTGAGCACGAACGCCATTCACTACGAAGCATACGCGAGCGCCGCGCGGATGGCCCGCGCCCTCGGCGATGGCCATGCCGATGCGCTACAGGCCCAGGCGAACGCATTGAAAGCGGCGATCGACAATCACTTCTGGAACGCCACCACAGGCCGATACCGGTACCTGCATGCGCCAGGCATCGAACTCGAAACCGCCGACAGCCAGGAGGGCCTGGGTCTCTCCTTCACCATACTGTTCGGCCTCGCCGATGGCCCGCGGTCGGATGCCATCATCCGCGGCGCGACGGTGGCTCCGTGGGGCGTCGAGGACGTCTCACCGGCCTTCGCGCGATACAGCGACGAACGTCCAGGCAGGCACAACAACATCATGTGGCCGATGACCCAGGGCTTCTGGGGCAGCGCACTCGCGATGCGCCGCGACACCGAAGGTTTCGGCACCCTGCTCCGGCAGCAGGCGGAGTTGCCGATCCGAAGCGGCGGTTTCTGGGAGATCTACAACGCCCGCAGCGGCGCCGTGGACGGTGGCTGGCAGACCGGCCACCACTGGCCCGCCGAGAAGGACCAGACGTGGTCCGCCACCGCCTATCTGCGCCTCGTCGACAGTGGCCTCTTCGGACTGCATGCCGAAGAAGATGGCCTGCGTGTGGAGCCTTTGCTTCCCGCCGACATCGGCCCGGCCACGCTGGAAGGTATCCGCTACCGCGCGGCGACGTTGACCGTCGCCCTTCGCGGACACGGTGCGCATATCGCCTCTTGCCGCTTCGACGGCGGCAGGTGCCCAACAGCGATCGCACCAGATACCAGGGGCGACCACCGCATCGAGATCGACCTCTCGGAGACGGGCTCGATCAAGCCATAGCCTCGGCGATCCCGCGTAACTGCCGCTCGAATTCCTCGGGCGGCTGGCCTCCGGAAATCAGATACTGGTCGTTGACGATGACGGCCGGCACGCCCGTGATGCCGCGACTCTGCCAGAGGGCTTCATCCCGGCGCACTTCGTCGGCGTAGCGATCGGATTCGAGAACCGCGCGCGCTTCCGTTGGGTCCAGCCCCGCCTTTTCGGCCGCCGCGACGAGCGCGTCATGGTCGCCGGGATCGGTCTGGTCCGTGAAGTAGACGCCGAACAGCTGCCGGGTGAGCTCGTGTTGTTTCCCGTCCCTCGCCGCCCACGCGATCAGCCGATGCGCGTCGAAGGTGTTGTAGATGCGGCTCGCATCCGACGTATTCATGGTGAAGCCCACCGCCGCCGCGCGTGCCTTGATGCGCTCGCGATTCTGGCGGGCTTCGTCGACAGGAATGCGATATTTGGCGACCACGTGTTCCAAGGTATTCTCGCCGCCGGGCTGCATGGCGGGGTTCAGTTCGAACGGATGGAAAACGATCTCCGGCTCGATCACACCGTGCAGGCGTTCCAACGCGCGGTCGAGGCCACCAAGGCCGATCGCGCACCACGGGCACGCGATATCCGAGACGAAGTCGATCTTCATTTTCTGGGGCATGGAGGGAAGTGCCTTAAGGGGTCTTCCGCCATCGTACACCTCGAACACCGGCCGCTACTCCGAACCCCCGTTCGATGTGGCCTGAACCTCCCGCAAGAAGGCCAATACCTCGCGGTTGAAGGCCTCCGGCCGTTGCAGCGGCGCGAAGTGGCTGACACCCGGCAGGAGGACGAACCGGGCACCCGGAATGCTTCGCGCGATGTATTCGGCATGCTCGCGTTCGATGAACTCGTCGCGCTCGCCCAGGACGATCCACACCGGCACGGTGACTTCCCGAAGCTGACCGGCCCCGTAATTCGGCTGGTTGGCCTGCATCGCACCCAGGTCGTCGCGCATCGCATCGAATTCGCCGACGAGTGGCGACAGCGCTGCGTACTCCTTGACGTGATGGTTGTAGATGCGGTCGATCACCGGGGTGGACCGGAACGGCTTGGCACCCGTGCTGTCGACGTTGCAGGCGAAGAAAAACACTCCGGCGGAGCGATCCGGTGTCTCCCGCGACAGGACAAGGGCGGTGTCGGCGCCGTCGCTCCAGCCGATGAAGGTCGCCTTGGTCACGCCAAGCGCATCCATGACGGCGCGGGTGTCGGACGCCATGAGTTCATAGCTATAGGGCCGCTCGTCGCGGGTCGAACGGCCCTGGCCGCGACTGTCGATCACGATGGCCTTGTACCCAGCCCCGACCAGCGCTGGAACCTGGTAACCCCAGTTACCCGAGTTCCCGAGGCCGCCGTGCAACAGGACCACCGGCGGCCCCGCGCCCATGCTGGCGTACCAGATGCGGGCGCTTTCGTTCTCGACACATCCGATCACGGCCTCCGCCGGAAGGGGCGGAACGCCATGCGCCGCGAGATGGACCAGGTCGTCGTCGTGAAAAGGGGTAGCCATGGCGAGAGCTTAACCGGCGACCTTGCCCTTTGGGCTGGATGACATATGATGGGTATCATAATGATAGTCACCCCAGTCCGGGAGTGCCTGAAACTCCTCGACCAAGAGACCGCCATGAAAGCATTCCTCATCGACCGGTACAGCAAGAACATCTCCCTACGGCTTGGCGACGTGCCACTGCCCATGCCACGAGACAACGAGGTGCTGATCGAGGTCCATGCCGCTGGCGTGAACCTGCTGGATTCCAAGATCAAGAGCGGCGAGTTCAAGCTGATCCTCCCTTACCACCTGCCGCTCGTACTCGGTCATGACGTGGCGGGCGTCGTTGTCCAGGTGGGCTCGCAGGTTCGGCAGTTCAAAGTCGGCGACGAAGTCTATTCGCGGCCACCGGATCATCACATCGGCACGTTCGCGGAATACATCGCCGTCAACGAAAGCGATGTCGCCCTCAAGCCCAGGAATGCCACCATGGAAGAGGCGGCCTCGTTGCCGCTGGTGGGCTTGACGGCGTGGCAGGCCCTGGTGGAACGCATGCAGCTTCAGAAAGGGGCGAAGGTCTTTATCCAGGCAGGTTCGGGCGGTGTCGGCACCTTCGCAATACAGCTGGCCAAGCACCTCGGCGCCACGGTCGCCACGACGACCAGCGGCGCCAATGGCGACATGGTGAAGAGCCTCGGCGCCGACATCGTCATCGACTACAAGAAAGACGATTTCGCAGCGATCCTGCAGGATTACGATGCCGTCCTGCATAGCCAGGGATCTCCCGAACTCGACAAGTCGCTGCGCGTCCTCAAGCCCGGCGGCACCCTCGTCTCGATCTCCGGCCCGCCCGACCCCGCCTTCGCGCAGGAGATCGGCATGCCGTGGTTCCTCAAGCTCGTCATCCGGCTGCTGAGCGCAGGGGTCAGAAATAAAGCCGCCCATCGTCACCTGGACTACTCGTTCCTCTTCATGCGAGCCAACGGCACGCAACTGCGCGAGATAGCCACACTGGTCGAGGCGGGCGTCATCCGCCCCGTCCTCGATCGTGTCTTCCCGTTCGATTCGACCAACGAGGCACTGGCTTACGTCGAATCGGGCCGCGCGAAGGGAAAGGTCGTCGTCAAGGTTAAGTAAATTGGTAGGTCTTCGCGAGCACCCATCGCCGACAAGGTCGGCTCCCACCTTGCTCGCCCAACAATCCACCGCATCGTTCGGAGGGGAGCCGTCGGGTGCCGTTCTCAGAGCGATTCCGCAGGGAGGCGAAGGCCGGACGAGGACTTAGCGAACGAGAATGGCACCCGACGGCTCCCCTGCCTCCACGCAGAAAACGCGATGGCGAAGCCGAGCCGTTCCCTAGGCTCAGTGGTCGTTTTTCTCGTCTTTCTTCGGCTCTGGACGATGCGGTGGCGGCGCTTCCGGGCGGTGTACCTGGGGGATGCGATTGCGGAGCCGGCCGGGCCTCCCTCGGCATCTCGTGATCCTCCGGACGCGGATGCTCTTGCTGGGATGGATGCTCCTCGAGGCGCGGTCTCTCTTGCTGGGGCAGATGTTCCTCGAACCGCGGCTGTCGTGGTTCCGCCTCTGGCCGTGCCTGGAAGTCGTGCGGCTGCGTGACCGGATGCGGCGGAGCCTCCGGCCGGGATTGTGGCGGCTGCTCCCTTACGGCGTGCTGCGTTTCATCGGCGCGCTGCGGCGGTTCGCTTGCCCGCCGCGTCCGTGGCATCTCTTGTGGACGGTCCGCGAACGAGCGTGGCGGCGCGGACGGCGCTTCAGGCAGGGGTTTTCGTTCCGCGGCGGCATGGTCGGCGAAACGCGAGCCGGCGTCCGGCCGTGCGGTAACTCCCAGGCTTGTCGGCCGTTCAGTCGCTCCCGTGCCCTCCGGCCGTCCGGGATGCGGCGCCTGAACCGGTGCGGCACTCCGATAACCTGCCCTCGCGAAATCCGGAACACTCATGGGCGCCGAACGGGCCGTGTCATGGCTGTCGAAACGACGGTTGTCGACGTTGTTCGTGACGTTCCGGCCGTCATGGATGTTGTTCACCGTCGCGGTCGCGCGGTTGAACGAATCTCGATTGTTGACGATGTTGCCGTTGTTGATGGTGCCGTTATTGATGTTGTTCGTCGTATAGCGATTCACTACCGTCGTGGAATGCGAGACATACGTCTGGTTGTTGTAGATCACGGCGGGACGATGCCAGCCACCGCCGTTGTAGCCGCCGCCCTCGTAACCGCCATGCCAGTTCACGCCCCAGGAGTGCCATCCACCATCGTGGTGATCGAGCAAGGCGCCGACCAGGACGCCCACGCCGAAGCCGACCGCGCCGACGGTGACCATGTTGCCGGTGCTATAGGACGAACGGACATAGGTGTATCGGGGGTAGACGGCTTCCTCGCCATACACGACGCCGGGGTCATAGCTCGGCACGTACACGGTGTCTTCCTGCGCCGGTTCGATCTCGATCACCTGGCGTGGCGGTGGGACCACGGTCGGCCTGTCCTCACTCTGCTGTACTTCCGTCGTCGTGACGGTCTGCGTGGTCACGCGTTGCTGTGGCGATGTGCGCAGGCTGCCGCGTTGCGCGGCACGCTCGCGCATCGCCTGGATCGCATTGAGCACGTCCGTGGGATCGTTGACGTAGGCCTGGCCAAGCGACGTCGTCCAATCCACGTTCTTCGCCATCTGGTCGAGCACCGACGGAAAGGCCGTGAGCCCCTTCACGCTCGCATCCCACGGCTGTGGCTCCACCGCCGTCTGTAGCAAGGCACCCTTGAGCTTCGGATTTTGCGTAACGAGGTTGTCGGCGGCGACAATCTGGTCGGGATAGGTGGACCCGGCCAGAACCTGGGCCACCAGCTTGTCCGGGAACAGCGCGATGGGCGCCACCAGCTGATAGAGCTGGTCGGCCGTTGGTGGGGTATACGCGGGCGCCTGCGGTTGCTGGGCGATGGTCTCCGCCGGGGCCGGTGCGCTCGATGCCGCCGCGGTCGTGCTATCCGGCTGCTGTTGGCTGCACGCGGCCAATGTGGCGATACAGAGGGTCGCGCTGAGTGTCATGGCGGAAAGGCGTTGCTTGCTCAAGGAAATCGCTCCATGGTTGGCACCCTGTGTTGCGCCCGATTACGCTGGACCAGCCTTTCCCATCGCTTTCGCAGGCGCTCGATAACCAACCAGGGGCTGAACCCGGAGTACGCATGACGAAAATTCACGCCGTCGTAATCGTTGCGCTGCTTGCGTCCTGTACGACATCCACGGTTCTCGCGCAGACGCGCGGGCAGCCCGAAATCGAACCGTTCGGCTTCGACATCGCCGGGATGGACCGCACGGTCGTGCCGGGAACGGATTTCTACCGTTATGCCAATGGTGCCTGGGCGCACGCCACGCCCATCCCCGCGGATAAATCCAACTACGGAATGTTCACGCGCCTGGATGACCTCAACCGCGAGCGCGTCAAGGGCATCCTCGAAGCAGCTCGCAAAGATCCGCATGGCAAGGCCGGCGCCGCGTACGCCGCCTTCCTCGACGAGGCGGCCCTCGACGCCAAGGGCCTGGCACCTGCCCGTCCCTGGCTGGATCGCATCGACGCGATCGCGACACGTGAGGACTACGCGCGCCTAGCCGCGCAAGCCGCGCGCGAAGGCGTCTCCGTGCCGTTCGAGGTCGTCGTCACCCAGGACGACCGCGATCCGGATGCCTACGTGCTGAAACTCGGCCAGGCGGGATTGGGCTTGCCCGATCGGGACTATTACCTGCGGCCGGACGCATCGATGGCCCAGGCGCGCGTCGCCTATCGCGACCATGTCGCACGTCTGCTGGCCCTTTCAGGCGTTGCCGCGCAGGACGCTTCGCGCCGCGCCGATGCGTTGCTGCGCATGGAAACCGATATCGCGAAAGTCAGTTGGAACCGGGTGGACAGTCGCGATGCCGGCAAGACGTACAACCGCCGGACACGCGCGCAGCTTGCGTCCCTCGCGATGGGCTTCGACATGGGTGGCTTTCTCGACGGGATCGGCGCCAGGGCGAACGACCTGGTCGTCGTCCAGCCCAGCGCCGTCGCCGGGATCGCGAGCGTGGTCGGGGCCGCGCCCTTGCCCGTTCTGAAAGACGCCATGCGCGTCGCGGTCCTCGACGCCTATGGCGATGTCTTGCCACGCGCCTTCGCGGAAGAGCGCTTCGCATTCCACGATCGCCTCCTGGGCGGCGCCGAGCAACCGGAACCGCGCTGGAAACGTGCCGTGGCCTTCGCCGTCGATGCCGTCCCCGACGAGGTCGGCAAGGCGTACGTGGCGCGTTATTTCCCGGCGGGCCACAAGGCGGCCGCCGAAGCGTTGGTTCGCAACCTGCTCGCCGCCATGGACCGGCGCATCCAGGCGCTCGACTGGATGACGCCGGAAACCAAGGCCCGCGCACGCGCCAAGCTCGCGGCATTCCACCCCAAGGTCGGTTACCCCGACCGTTGGCGTGACTACGGTGGCCTGGAGATCCGCCCCGACGATGCCTTCGGTGACCAGCTCAGGGCACGCTCCTTCGCGTTCGATCGCGAGATGAACAAGCTCGGCCACCCCTTCGACCGCGACGAGTGGCGCGTCACGCCCATGACGGTCGACGCCTTCGCCAACTTCTCCGCCGTCGAGATCGTCATTCCCGCCGCGATACTGCAACCTCCTTTCTTCGATCCCGATGCCGATCCCGCCATCAACTATGGCGGGATCGGCGCGTCCATCGCGCATGAGATCACCCATCAGTTCGACGACCAGGGCTCGAAGTACGACGAGCACGGACGCCTGGCGACCTGGTGGACGCCATCGGACCTGACGGGGTTCGAAACACGAACGAAGGCCCTCGCGCGCCAGTACGACGCGTACCGGCCGCTGCCGGACCTGAACGTCAATGGCGCCCTGACCCTGGGCGAAAACATCGCCGATCTCGGTGGGCTGGTCATCGCCTACGACGCCTGGCGGCTCTCCCTGGAGGGAAAGCCCGCGCCCACGCTCGAAGGCTTCAGTGGTAACCAGCGCTTCTTCCTCGGCTGGGCGCAGATATGGCGCCTGAACTACCGCGACGCCGACTTGCGCAAACGGCTGTTGACCAACCCGCACGCGCCGGCCGCGCAACGCGTGTGGACATCGCGCAATATCGACGCCTGGTACGAGGCTTTCGACGTGAAGCCAGGCCAGGCTTTGTACCTTTCGCCGGAGCGACGGGTCAGGATATGGTGATGTCGCCCAGAAAGAGGACACGACGATGCGCAAGTCACGCCTGGCCATAAAACGCGTTTACGAAGCCCCCGCCGAAGCCGATGGCGTGCGTGTATTGGTGGATCGCCTCTGGCCACGCGGCATGACGAAGGAACGCGCGGCGATCGACATCTGGGCCAAGGACGTCGCCCCGAGCCCGGACTTGCGAAAGTGGTTCGATCACCAGTCGGAGCGCTTCGAACAGTTCGCCGAAGCCTATCGGAAGGAACTGGCGGTCAATCCGGCGCCGGCGGCCTTGCTCGCTGAATTGCGCGGTCGGCACGCCACCCTGCTCTACGGTGCGCACGATCCGGCCATCAACCACGCGGTGGTGCTCGCCGCCTACCTCAAGGACCTGTCGTAGCGCAAAGCTCGCTAGACGCTCGCCAGGAACGTCGCCGACGGCACGAAGAACAAGGTGCCCGTCACGGCCTTGCTCACATCCAGGATGCGGTCGTGGTTGCCGGGCGGATCGCCGATGAACATGTTGACCAGCATCCGCTCGATGCGCGCGGGAGAACGCGCATAGCCGATGAAATAGGTGCCGAACTCGCCCTTCCCCACTTCGCCGAAAGGCATGTTGTCGCGCACGATCTGCAACTGCTCACCGTTCTCCTCGATGTTCGTCAGCACGTTGTGCGCGTACGATGGCTTGTCGGCCTCCCTCAGTTCCACATCGGAGAGCTTGCGGCGGCCGATGATCTTCTCCTGTTGCTCCACCGGAATCGCATTCCAAGCCTTCAGGTCGTGCAGGTATTTCTGCACGATGACATAGCTTCCGCCGGTGAACGCCGGATCTTCCTCGCCGATCATGGTCGCGTTGGCCGCATCGTGCCCCACGGGGTTTTCCGTTCCGTCGACGAAGCCCAGCAGGTCGCGCTCGTCGAAGTACTTGAAGCCGTGCACCTCGTCCATCGTGGTCACATAGAAACCGATCCTCGACATCACCTCGCTGGCCAGTTCGAAGCAGAGATCCATATGCGTCGCCCGGATATGAAACAGGAGGTCGCCAGGTGTCGATGGGGCGTGGTGCACGCCCTGGAGCTCCCGGAACGGGTGCAACGACGCCGGGCGCGGCGTGCCGAACAGGCGATCCCACGCTTCCGAACCGAAGCCCATGACGCAGGAAAGCCGGCGGTCGGGATGACGAAAACCGATCCCGCGCAGGAGCGAGGCCATGTCGCCACAGAGTTCGCGAACAGCCTCGTCGCCGCGCGGATCGGGGCCCAGCGTCACGACCAGGAAGATCGCGGCGTGGGTGAGCTTCGCGGCGACGGGTTGGGAAACGACGGTATCAGTCACCTGGATTCCTCAGGGGAGCCATTCCACCATCCAGGACTCGAACCGCCCGATCTTGTCGTCGTCCCACGGTTCACCCCCTGGCGGCATGCGTGGCGTCTCGGTGCCCTTCAAACGGGCGAGGACGTGGCGCGCATTCGCGTGGTCCGGATACACGGCATCGCCCCTCGGGTCGGCCATATAGTCGAAGTCACGCAGCCTGACGCCCATGCCTCCCATGCACCGGGTGTCGCCATCGGTAAAAAGTAGTGCGATGTCTTTGGCGAACGACTCATTCATCGATCTCTCCCGGCTGGTTACGTATGGACCCGGGATCGTAAGTCGTTGACGAAATACACGGTATATACGCCAGCGTACACATGGCGTTGCCCGGGACGCAACAGTAAGCTTCCATGTTCCACGAACAGGCGACCGACATGACCGAACCTCTTCCCGCCCTCGCCCCGCCGGAAACGCCCGAACGCGTACTGCGCTTCTGGCGCGATGCCGGCTACGACCGATGGTTCACCAACGATGCCGTCTTCGACCGGGTCTTCCGCGATCACTTCCTGGCGGCGCACATGGCGGCGGCCCGGCGCGAACTCGACGCCTGGCTCGACAGCGCCGAAGGCTGCTTCGCCCTGTTGATCCTGCTCGACCAGTTTCCTCGCAACGCCTTCCGGGGCTGCGCGCATATGTACGCCACCGACCCGCTCGCACGATTCGTGGCGCGGCACATGATCGAGCACGGCTTCGACGACCTGATCGATGCCGAGCTCCGGGCCTTCTGCTACCTGCCCTTCGAACATTCGGAGGATGCGACCGACCAGCGCTTGTCCATGCAATGGTTCGGCAAGCTGGGCGGAAACTACCTGTCCTACGCGCAGGTCCACCACGACATCATCGAACGCTTCGGCCGCTTCCCGCACCGCAATCATGAGTTGGGACGGGAGACCACGCCGGAGGAACAGGCCTACCTCGATGGTGGTGGCTTCGCCGGGTAGCGTAACTAGCCTTCCCCTGGCGACTTCTTGAAGACCATCTGCTCGAACGAGATGGCGGTCACCGCCCCGTTCTCCGTGCGGAAATCAAGAAAGTCGCCTGAGTTCGGCGCGAACTCCACGCGGACCCGGTCCGGTGCTTCGCCACCGGTGGCGACGGCCTGCACGTTGCCCCAGCGGATCACCATGCCCCTGTCTTCGTCCACGTGGACGGTCATGTCCCCGAGCAGCTCGTTCGAATACGTACCCGCGTACTCCGTGCGCGGACGGGACAGCGCCCAGGCACGCGCCTGGATCGTCTCCCGCTGGCGAGCCGCCATGCGGGATACCTCCGCCGCCTTCGTCCTCAGTGCATCGAATCGCCGCGACACCGTCGAAGCGACATCCGGCTCACCCAGCAGGCTGCCGTAAACGTAGTCGGCGATGAGGCTGGTCAACTGCGCGCCGAGGACATCCTCGTTGTTGAGCACGACCAGGGCGATGCCTTCGTCCGGCATGAAGGAGAGATGCGCATGGAAACCCGCGAATCCGCCAAAATGGTGCAGCATCGTCCGTCCCTTGTACTCGCCGGTGTACCAACCCCAGGCATAGCCCGTGCGCGGAAAATCCATGTACTTCGCGGTCAAGGCGACTTGCGGTTCGTGCGAGCGGCGGATCACCTTCGTCGGTATCGCCTGCCGCCGCCCCGAGGCGAGTTCCACGATCAGGAACTTCGCGAGGTCCGGCGCGGTGGAAACCAGGCTACCCGCCGCATGCATGGTCGCGTCCGACTTGGCGATATACAAAGGCTGGCGCGGCTGGGCACTGGCGAACGAATAGGGCTTGGCCAGCGTCCAGCCCGCGGCCCGGGCCTTGTCGACGGAAGCCGAAGTCCGCTGCATGTCCAGTGGACGCAGGACACTCCGTTCCAGCTGTTCCTGCCACGGCACCGGCCCATGGGCGTCGAGCCAGACGCTCAGGATGTTGTATCCGACGTTGGTGTACTTGAAGGTCCCGCGCGCCGCCTTCTCATCCGGATACGACGCGGACACCAGTCCACGAAGCGAACGCGCATCATGGATGCCGCTATACGCCGTCGCCCATACCAGGGGCTGGTTGTCCACTCCCGAGGTGTGCACCAGGAGGTCCTTCACGGTCACCGCGTTCGCGTCGATGCCCGTGAAGCGTCCTTCGGGAAACATGTCGTGCAACGACATGCGCATGTCCAGCTGGCCGGCGTCTTCCTGGAGCAGCGCATTCAAGGCGAAGAAGGGCTTGGTCGCCGAGGCGATATAGAACACCGTGTCACGAGTGACCGGCGTTCGCGCCGCGATGTCCGAATATCCGAAATATCCCTCGTAGATGACCTTGCCGTTCTTGATGACGGCGATGGCGGTTCCGGAGGGCAACGCGGTCGCCTCTTTCGTCTGCTGGATGAGGGCCGCCAACGGGGAGAAATCGGGCGGCGGGCTGGCCCGCGATGCGAGTGGCATCGCGGCCAGCAACAGGGAACCGAGCGCCAGGAAACGGTTCATGCGCCGGCCTTGGCCCCACGGCGTTCGAAGATGTAATAGGCCAGGTTGCCCAGGCCCGTGGCACCGAGAAGCAAGCCGATGACACCGGGCGTCGCGTGATCCACGCCGGTCGCCTCGACGACGCCGAAGCCGAGCGCCAGGGCGACGAGGACACAGCCCCAATGCAACGAGGCATGGCGCCGCCGTGCGGCTTCGCCTTCGAGGAGCGAGCGGACCATGTCTTCCGATCCATGAGACTCGACGATCCGGCGGCGGGTATAGGCATCGACGACCACCTTCACCGAATAGGCGATGCAGACGAACAGGGTGATGGGAATAAGGAGCGCGAAGTCCATGGTTCGGATGTCCTGTGGGAGGGGTACACCCAAGGAGATACGGCCGGGAAGCCGCCGGTTGCAGTAAATCGATTGCAACCGATGGCCTGCCCGACGTATCCCTATAAGGGAATGTCCATCCAGCCCCCTCCCCTCGCCGATGCGATCGCCACCGACCTGGCTCTGGTCCGCGCCGTCCTTTCGGGTGAGCCCGGGGCGTTCGAACGGCTGGTGCGCGAGTACCAGAACCTGTGCTGGCACGTGGTGGACCGCATGGTCAGGCATCCGGACGACACCCGGGAGCTCTGCCAGGACGTTTTCCTCCGCATACACCAGTCGATCCACCAGTACCGTGGCGAGAGCGCCCTGAAGTCATGGATCGCGCAGGTGGCGTACTCGGTGGCCAAGCGGCACCTCGAGCGCAAGCGTATTCCCCTGGTCGAGGCGGCGAGCGACCAGGAGGGAAACTCCCTGGCGGAACGGGTGGGCGATGGGTTCGACCTGGAAGCCGCCGTGGCCGATGAGGAAATGGGTGCGCGACTGCACGCCGCCATCGAATCGCTGCCGCCGGTGCAACGGACGCTGCTGACGCTTTACCATCTGGAAGAAATGCCGATCGGTGAGATCGCCCGGGTGACCGGCATGGCCGAGGGCACCATCAAGAGCCATCTTTTCCGCAGCCGCCGGATGCTGCGGGAGATACTGGAATCGCGCATGGGAATACGAGCATGAATGACGAACGAGAGTGGGAAGCCCAGGAGCGCGGCATGCGTGCGGCGCGCGAACAGGCGTCTGCCGACCTCGATCCGCTCGCGCTGGAGTACCGCAAGGTGGCCCGCGCCGTGGTATCCCATCCCGTCGGCGCTCCGCCAGGCGACTTCGTCGCCCGAGCCGCGGCTCACGTCGCCCGCCACGAAGGTGGCATCGAGCGACCGCTTTCGCGCGTGCTCCTGGCCGTTTTCGCCGTCGCGCTGGTGGCCTCGGCCGTGATCTACGGCGCACGTTATTGGCAGATGGTCCAGCAGCCCGAAGAGCCTGCGTCGGGCTGGGTGCTGGCGGGACTCGCCTGCGTGGTGCTGTCCTGGGTGTCCCGCCAGCTGGCCGTTATCGCGCGCCGTCCTGGCGGACGGTCTTGAACGACGCCCTCAGTTCCTGAACGAACATCGCCGGTTGCTCCCAGGCGGCGAAATGCCCGCCCTTCGGCAACCGGTTGTAGTGAATGAGCTTTGGAAACGCCTTCTCGGCCCAACTCTTCGGCGCCGCGTAGATCTCGTCGGGGAAGACGCTTACCGCCACCGGGATCGTCAGGTGCTTCGGCTCGAAGAAGGCGAGCTTGTTTTCCCAGTACAGGCGAGCCGAGGACACGGCCGTGTTCGTGACCCAGTAGAGCGTCACGTTGTCGAGGATGTCGTCACGCGAAAGGCCTTCGGTCTGCCCGTCGAACACGCGGGTTATCAACTCGTAGCTGCGCGCGTCGTGATCGAGCATCCACGCGGCGAGGCCCACCGGGGAATCCTCGATCGCATACAGGGTTTGCGGGCGATTCGTCATCTCCTGGGCGTAGCCGAGGCCGTGCTTGTAGAAGAAGTCGAGTTGCTCGTACGCGTTCTTTTCATCGGCGGACAGGCCGGCCGGCGGCGGTCCGCCCGCGGAAAGCGCCTTGGCGATGTCGTCCGGCACGGTGGCCGGCATGTTGGTATGGATGGCCAGCAGTTCGGGTGGCGCCTGCACCGCCATCTGTTCGGACACCGCATCGCCCCAGTCGCCGCCCTGGGCGACGAAGTGCTTGTAGCCGAGCCGTTTCATCAGCACGGTCCACGCCCGCGCGATGTGCTGGGGGTCCCAACCGGTGGTCGACGGCTGTCCGGAAAAACCGTAGCCCGGTAACGAAGGAATCACCACGTCGAAGGCATCCGACGCGCTGCCGCCATGCGCGGTGGGATTGGTCAGCGGATCGATGATCTTCAGCTGCTCGATGATCGAGCCAGGCCAGCCGTGGGTGATGATGACCGGCAAGGCGTTCTTGTTCTTCGAACGGACATGGATGAAGTGGATGTCCACGCCGTCGATGGTGGTGACGAATTGCGGCAGGGCATTCAGTCTCGCCTCCACCTTGCGCCAGTCGTAATCGGACTGCCAGTACGCTGCCAGCTTCTGCATGGTGGCCAGTTGCACGCCTTGCGTCGCGTCCGTCACCGTTTCTTTCTTGGGCCACTTCGTCGCGGCGATTCGCCGGCGCAGGTCCGCGAGGGTTTCATCGGGGATGTGCACTTTCGGGAAGGGCCGGATCGAGGCGCTTTCCTCGGGCGGCGCGGCGGCGTGCGCCGCGGAAGGAAGGACGATGCTTGCCGCGCCGAGAATGACTGACGCGGTGAGGAAATGCCAACGACCGAATGAAGCGAACTCTGACGACATGACAACACTCCTCCGACGGTTCCGCGCGATGGCGGGAACGCAATGGGAATGGACAGGTTCCGTGGTTCGAGATCCGCTGGTCCGTGAGCGGCGGTAGCCGGCGCTCGCGAGCTTATCAAGCGCCTCTGGACGAAGCACTACATCTAAAGGTATTAGCGGGTTATACGCGATGCGCGACGGTCGAGGTAGCGCCCGGCCTCAAGCCAGCGTGGTCAGTTCCACCGGCACGACAGTGTCGCCGCCGATGACCTGGGCCTGGCCGTCCTGCACCATGAACTGGATCTGCATCGATCGCTGCGTCAACGCGGCCAGCGCTTCCACGGTGGACGGTGCGACGTCGATCACCGAGACGTTCTTCGTGCGTGCGACGGCGGCGGACGTCTTCTTCCACCAGACCTCGGCGCTGCGACCGCTATAGGTGTAGACGATCACGCGCTTCGAACGGCCCGCGGCGCGACGGATGCGCTGCTCGTCCGGCTGGCCGATCTCGATCCACAAGTCGACCTCGCCGGTCAGCTCCTTGCGCCACAGGTCAGGCTCGTCGTCCGAACTGAGCCCCTTGCCGAAGACCAGGGCGTCATCCGCGTTCAACGCGAACGCGAGTACCCGGACCATCATCCGCTCGTCGGTTTCGGACGGATGCTGGGCGATGGTCAACGCATGTGCCTGGTAGTAATGCCGGTCCATGTCGCTGACCTGCAGGTCGGCCTTGAAGACCGTGGATTTGAGTGCCATGGGTTGAGGCCTGTAGGAATTATGTAGAATACCACCGCGATACGACCAGCCAGCCCCTAGCGAGCCAGTCGACTGAACCACGCGGGCCCCATCGGTGCCCTTCGTCCAACGCCTAGGGGCTGCCATCATGTTCCCGACCCACTCCCATCGGCCGCGGCCGACCTTGCTCGCCGTTTGCCTGTCCGCGGCGCTACCTCTCGGCGCATTCGCGCAATCGGCGACCAACACCCCGGATGCCGCGACCACGCTCGATGCCGTCGCCGTCAAGGGCCAGCGCGCGCCCACCTATGCCGCCGAACAGAGTTCCGCCGCCACGCGCCTGTCGCTGACGCCGCAGGACACGCCGCAATCGATCAGCATCGTCACCGAGCAACGCATCGAGGACCAGAACCTCACCAACGTGCGCGAAGTGCTGGACAACACCACGGGTGTCTCGTCGAGCGCCTATGACACCGAACGCGTGGTGTTCTATGCGCGTGGCTTCCAGATCGAAAACATGGCCTACGACGGCGTGCCCATCGCCGCCGGCCTCAACTCCAGCTCCGCCGACGGCAGCCTGGATACCGCGATCTATGAGCGTGTCGAGGTGGTACGCGGTGCCACCGGCCTCATGAGCGGCGCGGGCAGTCCGTCGGCCATGATCAACTTCGTCCGCAAGCGTGCCGACAGCCGCACGCTCCAGGCGGACGCTTCCCTCAGCTATGGGTCGTGGAATACGCGCCGGGGCACGTTCGACATTTCATCGCCCCTGAACGCTTCAGGCAGCGTGCGTGGACGCGTGGTGGCCGCCTACGAGGACGGCGATTCGTACCTCGATCGCTACAGCACCAAGAAGAGCGTGTTCTATGGCGTGGTCGACGCCGACCTGGGCACCGATACCGTGCTCAGCCTCGGCTACGACTACCAACGCACCACGCCGAAAGGTGTCACCTGGGGCTCGTATCCCGTTTTCGACGACACCGGCGGATTCATCGAATGGCCGCGCGGTTTCACCAGCGCGGCCGACTGGACCTACTGGGACAACACGACCCGGACCGCCTTCGCCGACCTCAAGCACAGCTTCGACAACGGCTGGCAATTACGTGTCATGGCGAGCCGCCGCGAAACCGATGGCGACGATGCGCTGTTCTACGTCTACGGGTTTCCCAACCGCGAAACCGGTGAAGGCATCGCGCCCTTCGCCTACCGGGGCACCGATGCCGGCCGGCAGAACCTGCTCGACGTCTACGCGTCCGGACCGTTCCAGGCATGGGGCCGGGAGCACGAACTGGTGGTCGGCGCCAGCGGGTCGCACTACACGCAGGATTCGTGGGAACGCGAACATGGCGATCTGCCGGGCGTCGGCAACTTCCTGCAGTGGAACGGCAGCTATCCCTATCCCGGCTTCGCCGTCGACAAGACGCCGTACAGCGCCACGCATACCGACCAGGGTGGCATCTACGCGGCGACGCGCCTGTCGCTGGCCGATCCGTTGAAACTGATCCTTGGCGCCCGCTACAGCCGCTGGAAGAACGACACCAACGACAGCACCAGCGGCGAGTATCACCACGAACATACGAAGACGGTGCCGTATGCCGGTCTGATCTACGACATCGACGGCACCTATTCGGCGTTCGCGAGTTACACGCAGATCTTCGACCCGCAAGGCAACCGCCGCGCCGACGGCAGTTTCCTCGATCCCGTGCTCGGCAGCAGCCGCGAGGTCGGCATCAAGGGACGTCATTTCGGCGGTGCGCTGAACACCTCGCTGACCTTGTTCGAGACCCGCCAGGACAACGTGGCGGAAGCAGCGGTGGGCGAGTACCTGCCCGATGGGCGAACGCAGGCATACAACGCGGTGAACGGGACGAAGTCGCGCGGCTATGAACTCGAAGTCTCGGGCGATATGTCGGAGTCCTGGAACGGAACCTTCGGCTGGTCGCACTTCAACGTGAAAGCACCGCGGAACGGCGGCGCGCTGCGCACGGCCCTGCCGCGGACCCTGATCCGCCTGTTCACCACCTATCGCCTGCCCGGCGCATGGAATCGCCTGACGATCGGCGGCGGCGCCAATTGGCAATCAGCCAGCCACGCCCAGGTCGACGGCCCGAACGGTCCGCAACGGCTCGACCAGTCCTCGGTGATGCTGCTCGGCGCGATGGCCCGCTACGCCATCGGCACGCAGGCGTCGGTGCAGGTCAACGCGGACAACCTGCTGAACCGGAAGTACTTCGTGCTCGATGAATTCAGCAACCTCTACTACGCCCCGCCGAGCAGTTTCACGGTGAGCTTCAACTACAGGTTCTTCTGAAGTTGCGTCATCATCGACGGCTGACTCCCTATCCGCCTGGAGGAACACCCGTGAAATGGCATAGCGCGACTGTCCCGCTTCTCTTCGTGCTGGCGGCGGCCCTGCCCCCGTCCACGTGGGCACAGACCGATCCCAAGGCGACCGAGCAGTGGGAGCCCGTACCCAGGGTGGTGACGCCCGGGCATGTCGACGGCGCGCCACCTTCCGACGCCATCGTGCTGTTCGATGGCCGCGACCTGAGCCAATGGGAATCGTCGAAGGACCATTCGGCGGCTCGCTGGAAGGTGCACGACGGCGTGGTGACGGTCGACAAGGCATCCGGAAACATCCAGACCCGGCGGCGATTCAGGAACTACCAGCTGCACCTGGAGTGGCGGGTACCCAAGGACATCACCGGCGAAGGCCAGGAGCGCGGCAACAGCGGCGTGTTCCTCGCTTCGACGGGGCCCGGCGACGAGGGCTACGAAATCCAGATCATGGATTCGTGGAAGAACGCGACCTATGTCAACGGACAGGCGGCCAGCATTTACAAGCAGGCCGCTCCCCTGGTCAATGCGATGCGGCCACCGGGCGAGTGGCAGACCTATGACGTGATCTGGACGGCGCCCGTCTTTGGTGCGGACGGTGCCGTCGAATCCCCCGCGTACGTGACGCTGTTCCATAACGGCGTGCTGGTGCAGGACCACACGCGGCTCACCGGCGAAACCGTCCACGTCGGCAAACCCAAGTACACGCCATACGCCGAGGGGGCGATCAAGCTACAGGCGCACGGCGACCGTTCGCCTCCCTTGAGCTTCCGCAACATCTGGGTTCGCCCGCTGGATTGAATAAAGCCCCTACCCTCGGGTGGGAAGCGGGCTCGCCCGCGACGCCTCGATCTTCTGCTCGGGTGGGAAGCGGGCTCGCCCGCGACGCCTCGATCTTCTTGGTGGCCGAAGGAGGCCTTGCCTTGATTGGGCGAAGCTTGTCACCGCTCGCTCGTCCCAGGGGTGACGGATCGCGGGCCAGCCCGCTTCCCACCAGGTTTCTACCCGGTTCCCACCCCGGTTCCCACCTGCTTCCTACCCGGCTCCTACCCGGCTCCGAGTGAGGAGTTCACATGGAACGGCCTGCGACATCGCGCTGCTATGCAGCACGTCGAGAGTGCGCGATACTTGCGACTGGTTCGCATTTACATTCGCATTCACGCACCCGATGTCCGCTGGGAGTTCCATGTCCGCCGTCCCGTTCCGCCGCCACGTCCTCACCCTTTCCGTCTCGGCCGCCCTCGCCGGCCTCCTTCTGCTGGCCCCTCCGGCCCATGCGGCGGACGACACCGATGCGCAACAGAAGGCGCGTGACAACAGCACCACCTTGTCCGGTGTGCAGGTGGAGGCCAACGTCGCCGCGCCCACCGCGGCATACGCCGGCGGACAGGTCGCCCGCGGTGGACGTTTCGGTGTGCTGGGCAACCAGGACTCGATGAACGTGCCCTTCGCGATCACCAGCTACACCGACACGCTGATCCGCAACCAGCAGGCGCGAACACTCGGCGACGTGGTCTCCAACGATCCCGCCGTGCGTACCGGCTTCGGCTACGGCAATTTCTCGCAGACCTTCACGATCCGTGGCTTCCAGGTCTATAGCGACGACATCGCGTTCGATGGACTCTACGGCCTCCTGCCCCGCCAGCTGCTCGCGCCGGAGCTGGTCAGCCGTGTCGAAGTGTTCAAGGGGGCCAGCGCCTTCCTCAACGGCATCAGCCCCTCTGGCTCCGGCGTCGGTGGCGGCATCAACATCGCACCCAAGCGCGCGGAAGCGCAGCCGATCACCCGCGTCGGACTGGATTGGGGCAGCGACAGCCAGGTGGGCGGAAGCGTGGACATCGGCCGCCGCTTCGGTGCCGGCGATGCGTTCGGCGTGCGCGTGAATGCCGTCCATCGTGACGGCAACACCGCCATCGACGGCGAGCAGCGCCGCGTCACGGCCGCTTCGGTCGCCTTCGACTATCAGGGCGAAAAGCTGCGTGTCACCACCGACATCGGCTACCAGAAACAGGTCATCACCGGTGGCCGCGCGGTGGTCTATGCCAGCGGCCTCGATCGCGTGCCGCGTGCGCCGTCCGCAAGGACCAACTATGCCCAGCCCTGGTCCAACTCCTCGCTGGAAGACACCTTCGGCGTGGTCCGCGTCGAATACGATTTCACCCCGTGGCTCACCGGGTATGTGGCGGCAGGTGCGCACCATGGCAACGAGTTCGGCGACTACGTCAGCCCCACGCTCGTGGATACCGCCGGCAACGCGACCGAATCGCGCTTCACCGTGCCCTATATCGCGGATACCGCCACGGGCGAAGCCGGCTTCAACGCGCACTTCGACACCGGCGAGATCACCCACCGGGTGAACGTCGGCTTCTCGGCCCTGAGCTTCCGCAAGAAGGCCGCCTATGCCGGATCGCTCGACCCGATCCATACCAATATCTACTCGCCCAGTTATGCGCCGGTGCCCGACTTCGCCTATGACGTCGGCCCGATCAGCGATCCCGGCATCACCGGCCGCACGCAGCTGCGCAGCCTCGCCGTATCCGACACGCTCGGCTTCATGGACGACCGCCTCCAGGTGACGCTCGGCGCCCGCCGCCAGAAACTGCACACCATCGGTTACGCCTATGCGGTCGGCGGTGTCGATGGCGCGAAGAACTCCGAATACGAGCAGTACACGACCACGCCCATCGCCGGCGTGAACTTCCGCCTTGCCGACCAGTGGTCGATCTACGCCAACCACATCGAGGCGCTGACCCAAGGCGACCAGGCACCGGAGACCTTCAACAACCGTCCGGTCACCAACGCCGGCCAGGTCTTCGCCCCCTACAAGTCGAAGCAGAACGAGATCGGCGTGAAATGGGACGCGGGCACGATCGGCAGCAGCCTCGGCCTGTTCCAGATCAAGCAGCCCAGCGCTTACGTCAACGGCGCCAACACCTTCGTGGTGGATGGCGAGCAGCGTAACCGTGGCATCGAGTGGAGCTTCTTCGGCCAGCCCGTCGATGGCGTGCGCGTGCTGGGCGGTGCCAACTACATCAAGCCCGAACTGGTGAAGACCCAGGGCGGCCTGAACGATGGTAACGACGGCATCGGCGTGCCGCGTTTCCAGGCCAACGCGGGCGTGGAATGGGATATTCCGAACACGCCCGATGTCACCCTCAGCGCCCGCGCCGTGCGCACCGGCAAGCAGTACCTGGACACCGCCAACACGCTGGAAGTACCGGCCTGGACCACCTACGACATCGGCGCCCGCACCACGACGCACCTCGAGGGCGTGCCGGTGACCTTCCGCCTCACGGTGCAGAACGTGACCAACAAGGGCTATTGGGCCTCCGCCAACGGCGGCTACCTGACCCAGGGCGCGCCGCGCACGTTCTACGTCTCCGCGTCGTTCGACCTCTGATCGCCTAGGATTCGGCGAGACTGCCGGACGCATCCGCCATCACGCGGTTGCGTCCGGCACGCTTCGCCTTGTAGAGGGCCATGTCCGCTTCACGGCACAGCCGTTGCAGGTCGTAGCCGCACGTCACGGTGGCGGCCAGGCCGGCGCTCGTCGAGAACGACACGACACAGCCTTCCTCGGTGACCGGCGACGCTTCGATCGCCATGCGGATGCGATCGGCGATGATCATGCCCCGCTCCTTGGGACAGCCGACGAGCAACATGCCGAATTCCTCGCCACCCAGGCGGCCGAACACGTCGCCGGGACGCAATTGCTGGCCGCAGATGGCGACCGCGTGCTTGAGCACGAGGTCGCCCATGGCATGGCCATGCGTATCGTTGATCTGCTTGAAATGGTCCAGGTCGATGAAGACCAGGCAGGCATCGCCCGTGCGCCTCTCCAGCAAGCGCAGGATACGCTCGGCCTCGCTCATGAAATGCTGGCGGTTGAAAATCCCAGTGAGACCATCGTGCCAAGACAGCTTCTTGAAGCGGAGCTGCGAACGCATGGTCCGCAACAGCCAGAACACCACGGACGCAAGGAAGAGGAGTAGCAGGACGATGTACAGCCGACTGGTCTCGACCGCCTTGGTCTCCAGGGCTTTCTGCAGGCGAAGGACGCTGTTCTGCCGGGCGAGCCGCTCCGTCTCGAGCTTCTGCGTGAGCAGATGTTGCTTGCTCAGTTCGAACGCGAGGTCCCTCGCCGTGATGTCGTCCAGATAGCCTTTGTCCTGGGCGACATAGCGTTCGTAATACGACAGCGCCGTCGCGGCGTGGCCTTGCCTTTTTTCGATCCGGTAAAGCACGCCATAGGCATCCCGTATCCACTCGCTCATCTCGGCGTCGTCACTCATCGCCAGGGCGGCGAGCGCCGCCTTCCTGGCATCGTCCACGTTGCCGAGCTTCTCGTTCGCCCTGGCCCGTTGCACCTGCGAGGAAAGCAGGTGCGCGTAATAATCGCTGGTGCGGATGCTCGGTCCGATCCGTTCCAGGAGGGCCAGGGTCTTGCGTGGCTGACCTTCCTCGATGAAGCGGTCGCCGAGGACGAGCCACATGGTATTGGCCAGGATCGGTTGCCCGGCGGCGACGCAGGCATCGATGGCCTTCGTCAATTCAGGACTGGACGAGGTCAGCCGTCCGGTGTTGTTCAGCGCCGCGGCCCGCAGGGAGAACGGATAACACAGGGTTTCACCAGGAAGCACGGCGTTTTCCATCATGCCGGCATACTGGATGGCGAGGTCGGTCTGGCCGGCAAGGTTGAACATCTGCGACAGGTTCATCAGCAGCATCGAGCGAGCCAACGGATCGTCGATTCGCGGCAGGTCGTCCACCAGGCGATTGGCCAGCGCGAAAGCCTCGTCGTACCGTCGATTGGCACCGAGGTTGCTCAGCAACAATGCCGATGCCTTGGCGGCGAGCGTGACGTCGCCGGAATGGTCGATGATGTCACGCAGCTGGGCCTCGGACTGCGTGTAGTCGCCCTCGAACATGGTTTCCCATGCATCGAGATAACGCAGATGCCATTGCTGCGGCTTGCTCAGCGAAGGACCTTCAGGGCGTATCTGTCGCAGCCTCTCGACGAATCGCGGGTGGTCCTTCGTGCGCAGGGCTTCCGTCTGTTCGAGGAACGCGGCCGGATCGGTGATGGATGCCGCGGCGAACCCCGGCGACACCAGCACGCACCAGGCCAGCGCGACGCCTGTCGCGCGTGACCGGAGGCGGCTCATCGCCCGGGACATGCCCACATCGCTACGGCTGCGGACCCGGTTCGTCGCGGGCAACCGCCGGGAGACAGGGAGCCTCGTCGTCGCGCCCTTCGCCTTCGCATTCGCCGTCCTCGTCGCCGTCATCGTCGTCGTCATCCGGCTCATCGTCCTCGTGGCCGGGAAACTGCGAGATGTGCGTCGTGTGCATGAGAATCGAGCCGAATTCCTCGGACAACCACGAACGATCGCCCGAGACCACGGTCTTCGTGAGGGCCTCACTCGCCTGGACCTGTCGCAGGAGGTTGGCCAGGTCCTCCGCCGATATGTGGCGCAGCGACGCGTCGCGGCCGATGGCCTCCAGCAAATCGATCGTATCCGGCATGGTCTTCTCCCTGCTCCCTGCGAGCGCTTTCATACTATGACGGCCATTCCCGGCAGTTCTTTAGATTCTTCCCAAGGAGAGGGCTTCGCAAGCACCCATCGCCGACAAAGTCGGCTCCCACAAAAGCGTCGAGGCAACAGGCCACCAACGCTCTTCATAACAAACACCCTCACGAGCCCGGCGGCGCGAATAATCGTGTCTTTACCGCCCGGCCGAGGCGTCAAGGGCGGCCAGCCGCTCCCGGATGGCGAGGTTCGCCTTCAAGGCGACAGCTGGCGGAAGGACCACCGTTTCCTCGGGCGCCAGAGGAACATGCGGCAGGTCGCGCAGGAGGATGTGGCGGATGCCCGGCTTCTGGATGGGGAGCGTCGCTGCGCGATAGACGATGATCTCGTGGTCCAGCGGATAGTCGTGGCCCAACACGTCCACCAGTACCTGCCGGTAAGCCCCGTCCGTGTGGAGCCGTGCCAGCGACCTGTCGCCGACGACGCCGACCTGCCATAGCACCAGGTAGGCCGTGGGATCGACGCGGCGCTCGTAGAACAGCAACTGGCTGGCCTCGAAGTGTTGGCAGCCGAAGCGGCCCGGGTCGATGCCGAGGTCCGCATACAGGCAGTCCTCCGCGGAGATGCCGGGTTCCATGTGCGCCTCGAAACCTTCCGCCCGGGCGACCTCGACCGCCTTGTGCGGCGACCAGGCGAAGATGCCCGGATGACCGTAGAAGACGCCGCAGACACGCTTGCCGGCTCGTACCTCGGTCATCATCAGGTCGACCCACTGGCGGTAGGTCGTCATGCGCGACTTGCCTTCCGCGTAGTACGGCTGGAGGCTGCGCACATCGCCATGCATGCGCCGAAGCCATGCTTCCACGATCCCGTCGGACAGGGCCGCGAACACCACGTCCGCCTGCTCGATGTGGCTACGGGCCAGCGGCGTCAGGTGGGAACCCAGGGTCATGCCCATGCCGACGCATGCGAGTCTTCCGCGTCGCGGATCGTCATTCTTCATCGCTGTTTCCCCTGATGACGGGTGACCCCGAACGGATGGCCGGCACTTTGAGGCCATCCGCTTGCGCGATCAAGGACGCGATGCATACAGCTTCCATGCGATGACGGCGAGAGGCGTTCCCAGTGCCATCCAGGATGCGGTCCGCGACAGGTCGCCATTCCCGAGCAGGGCCATGAACAACCCCGCCAGCGTCAGGACCGCGAGTATCGCGGGCCATCCCCACGTTTGCCAGTTCGAAGGCAGTCGACGCCTCATGCCACGACTCCATCACCGCGAGGACGCTTGCGCCGTTCGCGCCAGAGGTACAGGCCCGTCACCAGCACGGCGATCGTGAGCAGGTCGAAGGCCGCCCACAGCAGCTTGAGTGGCAGGCCGCCGTAGTCGCCGAAGTGCAAGGGTCGCGACAGTTCCAGGGCGCGCAGGTACCACGGCAGCCCGCGTGCGTCGGTCACGCCGCCACTTTCCGCGTCGACCAGCACCGGCGTCAGCAGTCGCGAGGTGAGTGGCGTTTCGCCCTGCATCCAGATCATGTAGTGGTGCGGACTGCCGTAGGCGGAATATGGAAAAGCCACGCTCTCCTGGCTCGTGCCAGGTACCGCGCGCCGCGCGGCTGCCACCGCCGTGTCGAGCGATACCAGCGGCACGAGCATGGGCTTGTCATGCCAGGGAGCCAGCATCTCCGCCAGGCGGCCCGTGCGCCAATAGGCGAACAAGGGATCGGCCAAGGTATTCACCACGCCGGTCACACCGACCACGAGGGTCCACGCGAGAAGCACGATACCGAGCAGGTTGTGCAGGTCGAGCCACTTCGCGCGTTTTGACCGGTTCCGGCGGATCTCGCCGAACCCCGCTTTCTGGGTGAATGGACCATAGATCAGCACGCCGGACACGATGGAGACCACGAACGACACACCCATGACGCACAACAGCAGCATGCCGGGCAGCCCCGCGAACAACTCGCGGTGGAAGGTCAGCAACCATTGCGTGACCCGAGCGCGCTGACGGGGCTCGTCC
This sequence comes from Luteibacter sp. RCC_6_2, assembly GCF_041360655.1. NCBI lineage: Bacteria > Pseudomonadati > Pseudomonadota > Gammaproteobacteria > Lysobacterales > Rhodanobacteraceae > Luteibacter > Luteibacter sp. RCC_6_2. The sequence goes on from NZ_JBFUPQ010000001.1 coordinate 222,801, forward strand.
AGCACGGCCGCCGTTCGGGCATCGATGGACAGCGCGTGGTAGCCGCCCAACGCCGACCGTGGCTCCTTCGCCATGTACACCATCACCGTGTGCGGCCCGCCCTGCTTCCACGACATCGCCTGGATGTACTGGCCCGGGTAGCGCGCCTGTGCGGAAGCGACGATCTTCGCCAGCGGCGCATCGGGCGTGCCATCCGGTTGGCGTGACGCGGGGACCGAGGGTGCGGCCCAGGCGTCGATTTCCTCGTGGAACACCAATGGCAAGCCGGTGATGCAAAGGACCAGCAGGAATAGCGTGCAGGCGAGACTGGTCCAGCTGTGCACCCGCGTCCACGAACGAAAGTTCCTCACCATGCGTATGCCACCGTCGCCATCACGTTGCGGCGAAGCCCCCAGCGGCAGCCGATGGCCGCGCAGTACGACACGTAGCGCTTGTCCAGCAGGTTCGCGGCATTCACCGCGAGACGCCAGCCGTCGAGATCGGGATTCAAGCGCCCGAGGTCGTAACGCAGCATGGCGTCGACGGTGGTGTACGAGGGCATGGTCACCGTGTTCGCCGTGGTGGCGTATGCCTTGCCGGTCCAGCGCACGCCGCCACCGAAGCCGAGTCCGGCCAGCGAGCCGTCGCGAACGGTGTAATCGAGCCATGCGGAGGCCTGGTGCGCGGGCACGTCGGCCTGGCGGTTACCCTGGATGGCGGTCGTGGCGCGGGTGATCTCGTTGTCGAGGTAGCCATAGGACGCGCGCAGGTTTAGGCCCTGCGCCAGGCTCGCCGTGCCCGACAACTCGATGCCACGCGAGCGGACCTCGCCGGTCTGGATGTTGAAGTTGACGTTGGCCGGGTCCGCCGTGGAAACGTTCTGCTGGGTGAGTTCGTACGCCGCCAGCGCGATGTAAGCGTCCACGTCGCGCGGCTGGTACTTGATGCCGATTTCCTTCTGCCGTCCCGTCGTCGGCACGAAGGCCTGGCCGTGGGCGTCCGTGCCGAGCGTCGGCTGGAACGAGGTGGAGACGCTGGCATAGGGAGCCAGCCCGTTGTCGAACAGGTAGGTGACGCCGGCCCGCCACGTGGTCGCGTGATCCGTCTGCCGGGTCCAGGTGTTGGCCACGTGGTTGTCGTTGTCGCTGCGCGAGGCGTCCCGGCGCGCGCTCAGCATCACCGACCAACGGCCCACACGCATCTGGTCCTGCGCATAGACGCCGAGCTGGCTCTGCCCCTGGCTCGCGTCCTGGAACCGCGGCGGCACGACGATCGCCTGGCGGTAATCCGGATGCAGGATATCCAGCGTGGGTGCGCCACCATAGCGGGTGAAGTTGTCCCAGAGGATTCGCTGCACGTCCGCACCGAGCAACACCGTATGTGTGACCGGACCGGTGTCGAAGCGCGCTTCCGCCTGGTTGTCGAGGTTGAGCGTGCGCAGGCGTTCGTCCGACATATAGGTCTGCCGGTTGAGCGTGCGCAGGTCGGCTCGCAGGTTGAGTCCCTGCACGGAATCGTAATTCGTGGTGTTGCGCGCCACGCGGAAGTTCTGGCGGAAACGCCAGGTCTCGTCGATCACATGCTCGAACTCGTAGCCGAGCTGGTACTGCGTGCGCTTGAACGACTCGAAGCCGGTGTCGCCGGTATAGAAATCGCGCGGGATGCGGCCGTTGGGATTGGGTAGCAGGGTCCCCTGGTAAGGCAGGATCGACCACACGCCGCCATCCGGGTCGTGCAGGTAGCTGGCGAGGATCGTGAGCCGGGTCCGGTCGTCCGGTTTCCAGGTGAGCGCGGGCGCGATCGCCACGCGCCGCTCCTTCGTATGCTTCGCATCCAGGTCGGTGTCCCTGACGACGCCGGTAAGCCGGTACGTCCACTGGCCGCCGCCACCGAGCGGTCCGCCGAAGTCGACATTGGCCTGGCGCCGGGACGACGTGCCGAACTGCAACTGCACTTCGTGCAGCGGCGTGTCCGTCGGCCGCTTGCTGACCACGTCGATGATGCCGCCCGGCGACGCCTGGCCGTACAGGACGGATGCGGGCCCTTCCAGCACCACCGCGCGTTCCATGAGGTACGGTTCCACCTTCGGCACCGCCCAGGTACCGGCGAGCAGTTTCAGGCCGTCCAGGTATTGGTCGAGGGCGAAGCCGCGGGCGCTGATGCTGTCCAGGCGATCGTCGTTGTCGTCGCTGATGGTCACGCCGGGCGCGTAGCGCAACACGGCGCGCAAGGTCTGGGCTTGTTGCGCTTCGATCTGTTCACGGCTGATGACGGAAATCGTCTGTGGCAGTTCGATCAGCGGAATGTCGGTCTTCGCGCCCGTCGACGTGCGGTGAGCGACGTAGCTGCCCGCGCTCGCCACGACACGCGTCTCGTCCAGCATGACGGAGCGTCGCGTACCGGTGACGTCGGCCGGTGGTTTCGGCACGTCCGCGGAAACGATGTCGGCGCGACGCAGGACATAACCGCCATCCGGCTGTGCCGCCGCTTCCAACCCCGTCCCGCGCAGCAGCGCCTGCAGCGCCTTGTCCCTGTCCATCGTGCCTTCGACGCCGGTACTGCGCAGGTTGCGTGTCAGGTCACTCGTGTACGACAACAGCACGCCCGCCTGGCGGCCGAACCGGTTCAAGGCCTGGTCGAGCGGGCCCGCGGGCACGGACCAGCGTGGCGTGGCGGCGGCTTCCTGTGCCCGTACGCCCACGGCGGGCACGAGGGAGGCGATGACCGCCCCCAGGCAAAGGGAAGCGACCGCGCGGGCGAGCGGCGACGGCCGTGGTGTGGAACGGTGTGTCATGGGGATTCCGGAGAACATCGAAGACGATTGCCTTCTATGTCACGCGAGAATCGAAAACGGACCACTCCAGGCGGACGGTCGCTCAGGCGCCACGGGGAACGACGCGCACCCAGTAACGGGTGCGGTAATGGATGGCCACCGGCAGGCTCTTTTCGAGGATGGCCAGGATGCGGTCGGTATCGGCCAGGGGATACGTGCCGGACACCAGCACGCCGGCCACGGCCGGGTCGCAGGCGACATGGCCGGGCCGGTAGCGGGCCAGTTCCGCCACGAAGTCGTCCAGCGGCATGTCGCGCACCACGAGCATGCCGTCCAACCAGGCGGTATCGTTCTCGTCGGCGGGAACGGGCGGCGAGACGGCCGAAACGGTGAAGCGTGTTCGCTCACCGGCAAGGACGATCCGCGGATGGACCGCCTCGCGCGTGCTGACTTCCACCGATCCGGAATAGACCGCGACACGCGTGGCGTCATCGTCGAGGCGGACGCTGAACCGCGTGCCCAAGGGGCGCAGTCGGCCGTGCTCCGTCTCGATCCCGAAGGGACGTGCGTCGCCGGGCGGATGTCCGGTGGTCACCATGATCTCGCCGCGCAGCAGGCGCAGCAGGCGGCGTCCGTTATCGAAGCGCACGTCGATGGCGCTGTCGGTGTTGAGCACCACCTGCGTCGCGTCGGGAAGCACGACGATGCGTCGTTCGCCCGGCCCGGTGCGCTCGTCCGCGGTCCACGCCTGCCATGGCACGCGGCGCCCGGCGATCCACCCCGCGCCGCCGACGGCGGCAAGAAGGCCGAGCGTCTTCAGCGCACGGCGGCGCCCGGGCGAATCCGGCGCGGAGAGAACCGCGTGTGCCAGTGGCGCGGGGACGGTGTGCAGGCGGCCATTCGTGGCCTCGATCCGATGCCACGCACGCAGGTGGTCGGGATGCGCATGCAGCCAGCGTTCCCACGCCTGGCGGGTGGCATCGCCCGCTCCTTCCGACTGCAGCTCGACCATCCATTCGACCGCCTGCCGGGCGATGGCCGGCGCGATGCGCGTCGTCGGTTCGGAGGCGGAGGAAGACACGATGGCGTCAGTCTTCGGGGAAATAACACTGCTGGCCCGCGCGCACGATGTAGCGCTTGACCGTGGTGACGGAGACGCGCAGTTCGGCGGCGATGGCGGCATGACCCAGGCCGTCGAGCTGGCTGAGCAGGAAGACACGGCGGACCGGGCGCGGCAGGCCGTCCAGGCGCCGGGCGATCTCCAGCAGCGTCTCGAGCACCATCGCCTGCATTTCCGGTGAAGGCACGGAGGCTTCCGGCAACGCACTCAGCGTTTCCAACCATGCCCGCTCCACATCCTGACGCCGGTAGTGGTTGGCCAGTACCCGCTGCGCGATCGTGGTGAGGAACGCGCGTGGCTCGCGGACGACGATCGCCTCGGGTTTCGAGAGAATCCTGACGAAGGTGTCCTGGGCCAGGTCGTCGGCGTGCGGGCCGCCGCCCAACCGACGGCGCATCCATCCGAGCAGCCACCCGTGGTGGTCGCTGTAGAGGTCGTCGACGGTGCGATGGATGCTCTGGACCGAAGCCATGATGAAAATAATGCGAATGGTTCGCATTAGCGCATATCGTCGCGAACGAGGCAAGACTCGCGATGGCGTTCAGCAAGATGAGCGGTAAGCCCGTCTCCATAGGCGAATCGTCTGCAAAGCGAAGTGCACGCTGAACAGGTGACCCTCGTCGAGGGCGCATCCACAAGGGGGTTCCCAACGTGCGCCACTTCCTGTCTCCCTCGCCGGAGTCCTTCCCTTTGAGCGGCTGCCACCCGCTCGCCGTGGTCATCGAGCCGATGGCCGACCTCGCAGGGGTGGTCCGGGACGTGCTTACCGACATGGGCTACGAGACCGTGATCGCAGCTACCCATATCGGTGCCGCGCGCTTGTCGGAGAGCCGGTGCCCCCAGTTGCTCCTGGCCTGCGTACCCGCGCACGCGCAGGATGCCGTCGGCGCCTATCTCGCGGATTGCCGGGACGTGCTCGGCATGCTCCCCACGGTATTGATGTTGTCGGATGCGCAGGCCGACCTGACCGGCGCGCCGGTCTCGGCGGCACGGTTGTTGAAACCGTTCACGAGTGGTGAATTGATGCTCGCGGTCGACCAGGCACTCGTGCTGGCGGAACACAACGCGGCCAACTGACGCGTTCAGAGACGTGAGGCCGCCCTACAGACGACCTGGACAAGGACTTGCCCCACCTCATCTTCCACGACCACGAAGCTGCGCCGCGCAAGCTCGAACCACGCGCCGCGCAGGAAGTGCGCTCCGGCAACGACGACATACGGCACTGAGCGAAATTCACGCTTTCGAGGAACCCATGGTGACGGAATCCAGGTGCTCGACGCGCAGGATGTCGCCCAGCCAGACCAGCCCGCTCCACGCGGGTTGCCGCGGGTCCACGAGCTTCACGGTGCCATTGATGCCTTCCTGGTCGTCCGCGGTCTTGAACACCTGGATCGTCGGCGTGACCGCCACGATGCCTTCCACCGGCTCGCCCACCACGACATGCAGGCGTACACGCGCATTGACCGCGAGCTCGTCGACGATGCGCTCGATGCGCTGGATATCGCCTGGTTCCGTGAACACGGTTCGTGCGATGCGTCCCATGGTTTCCTCCTCTCTTCAACGTTCCGGATCGGGTTCCGCCAGCGTCCCGGCGGCTCGCCTGGTCAGTTCCTGGGCAATGACCGCCAGGTGTTCCGCTTCCCTGGCGTTGTCGGCGTACATCGCCGCGCGCTCTCCGTCGCCCAAGCCGCGGGCATCCTCGGCAAGCAGGTGCAGGAGCATCGCCTTCTCGGTCAGGGCACGGTACGACGACCACAGTGCTTCGTCCGTGGACTGTCCCTGCGCGTGGGCCAGCGTCTCCAGGGTGAAGCGGTGTCCCACGTAGCAGCGGAACTCCTGCAGGCCGCCATCCTCCCTGCGCAGCAAGGAGCCCTTGCACGAGGGACAGACGAAGGGAGTGCGGTCGGTCGAATGAGGATCGACATCCGGTCGCGGGGGAAGCTTGGCCATGGCATGCCCCCTCCCGGAGGCCAATGCCGGAAGGCCCTGCTCGGCCGCCCAACGGGAAAGAAAAACCGGGATATCCGCAAGGGGCAGCCGGTGATCGACCCTGCCATGGCGCAACGCACCGAGCGGCATGGCGGGTGCCACCGCTTCGTCGGGGTCCTGGATGATCGCCGTGCCGCCGGCGCGTTTCACGTAATGCACGCCCGCCGTGCCGTCGTTGAGGTCGCCGGTAAGCACCACCGCGATCACTCTCGCGCCCGCATGCTCGGCGGCGCTGCGGAACAAGGGATCGAGGGCGGGACGGGTGTGGTGCTCCTTCGGTCCGCGATCCAGCACGATGGTCGAGTCCTCGACGAGCATGTGGTAGTCCGGCGGGGCGACGTAGATCCGCCCCGCCTCGATGGGTTCACCATCGAAGGCGTGCGCCACCGGCAACACCGCGTGATGCGAAAGGATGTCGGGCAGAATGCTGGCATGGGCGTCCACGTGGAGCACGACCAGCACCGCCGCGCCGAATGCCGCGGGAAGACCGGCGCAGACCGATCTCAGCGCCTCGACCCCTCCTGTCGACGCACCCATCACAACCAGCGGAGGCAAAGCCACGCGATTCTCCGGCAATCCCCGCGGCCTCTCTTCGGAGCACCGCGGGGCGTGAGGTCTTTCTTTCGGAAGATCAGGCGGCTTTCGATTTCTCGGCGGCGCGTTGGTTGCCCGCCTGCTCGGCCAACATCGTCAGCTTCTCGTCGGTCGCCTTCTCTTCCTTGAGCGTGGCCTGCAGCAAGGGCAAGGCATCTTGGTAGCCGAGTTGCTTCGCGATCGCCGAAAGCGTGCCGTACGAGGCGATCTCGTAATGCTCGACCTTCTGCGCGCCACCGATGAGCGCCGCGTCGCGCAACGCACCGGCTTCGACTTCCTCGATCACTTCCTTGCCTTCTTCGACGAGGCCTTCCATCGCCGCGCACTTGATGCGTTTGAGCCGGATGCCGAGGGCCTCGACGATCTGGTCGATGCGTTCCACCTGTCCCTGGGTTTCCTCCAGGTGGGTCTCGAATGCTTTTTTCAATTCCGGCGCCGTGGCGGCACGCGCGAGGCGCGGCAGTGCCTTGGTCAATTGCTTCTCGGCGCTGTAGATGTCCGAGAGCTCATGAATGAAGAGGTCTTCGATCGTTTTTACCGCCATGGTGGTCTCCGCGCTGGTTGGAAAGCACTCATGCTAGGGAGGGACTTGTCATGCGATCAGATGCATCGCGTGAATGCCTCGCACACGTGCTACGCCTCCACGCCGCCGGGAACGAACGCATCGACGGTTTCCCATACGCCGTTGTCGCCTTCGACTTTCAGGCGAACGCGGCGGCCGGTCCGGCGACCGAGACTGTCGGCCAGCCGCAGGGCATGCCGGAAACATTCGTCCTGCGTGGCGAACGTGCCCATGCGGTGGGTGTCGTGGAAGACTTCCCAGGGAAAGGCGTTGTTTCGCTGGGCAAGGGGGAGGTAAAGCATGACGGGGGTATGCATGTCGTTGTCCATGCTCCCTTGCATTCAAACCCCGTGCCAACCTCCGGACATCGGTGAAAACGCGAAAGCACGGGCCCGAGGCGGGCGAATCGCCACCTTGGACGGCAAGAGTTTCCCGCGGCGGGTAGTAACTCTTACACGCGGGCGTCCACCCTGGCATCACCGGCGACGCGGAAGATGGGCCTCCACGGCGCGGCATCGCGTCCTCGTGGAGACTCCCATGCTGGCATCGACCCGGCGGTATCGGCAGATCGCTTCCTTCGTCCTGAAATACCGGCGCGCCGGCGTGCTCCGTTCGCCGACGGACCCGATGGCGACGGCACCCGAACGCGACGCGGCCTCCCCGGAGCAGTTCGCGCGGGACATCGAATCGTTGGGGCCGGCGTTCATCAAGCTGGCCCAGGCGCTCTCGACGCGGCCCGACCTCGTCGCCCCGCCCTACCTCGTGGCCCTGCAACGGATGCAGGATGCCGTCGTCGAGGTGCCCAAGCACTCGATCGCTGCCCTGATCGAACAGGAACTGGGCGCACCGGTGTCGACGCTCTACGCGGACTTCGACGAAAACCCCCTCGCCGCCGGCTCACTCGCCCAGGTCCATGCCGCGCACCTTCTGGACGGCAGCCGCGTGGCGGTCAAGGTGCAGCGTCCCGGCATCGAAGCGGACGTGGCGTCGGACCTCGATCTGCTGGCCAGGGTGGCGCGGCTGGCCGAGGGCTATACCGATGCCGGGCGCAGGCTCGGCATCGAAGACTGGGTCGCCGCCCTCCGCGACGCGCTGGCGGAGGAACTGGACTTTCTCGCCGAGGCCGACAACCTCGACGCGCTCGGCCGCGTCTTCGCGCTTTATCCATCACTGACGGTGCCGAAGCCACACCGCGGCCTCAGCACCCGTCGCGTGCTCACCATGGACCTGATCAGCGGGCGCAAGGTCGCGCCCGGCATGGCGGGTGCCGACCAGGGCCGCGTGCTCGGGGAAGCGCTGATGCGTGCCTACCTCGACCAGGTGTTCGCACAGGGCCGCGTCCACGCCGACCCGCATCCGGGCAACGTGCTGATCGCCGACGACGGACGTCTCGCGGTGATCGACGCGGGCATGATCACCTATCTGTCGCGGACCGCTCGCGTCACCTTGCTGCGCATCATGCTGCACGCGATCAACAGCGACGGCGACATCGTCGCCGACTTGTGCGAATCGATGGGAAGGCGCCTGCCCGACTACGACCGGCAACGTTACCGTCGCGCCGTGCGAAGCCTGGTCGGCCGCTATGCGGCGCGCGGCGACGACCGGGCGTTCGCCGAAGGCTCGTTGCTCCTGGACCTCACCTCGCGCGGCGCCGAGTGCGGCCTGCAACCGCCGCCGGAACTGAGCGTGCTGGGCAAGACGCTGATCAACCTCGAAGCCACCCTGTGCGCGCTCGATCCTTCGCTGCCCACGCGGCGGATCGTGGAAGACCAACTGGAGTCGTTGCTGATGAAGCAGGTCAGCGACCACGCCTCCAAGACCGGCGTCGCCGCCCTGGCCCTCGACGTATATGCGCTGAGCCATGGCGTGCCCTCGAAGCTGTCCCGCTTCGTCGACACGCTCGCGGACAACGACCTGCGTATCCGCGTCGACGGGCTCGAGGAATCGCACCTGATCGAGAACCTGCAGAAGATCGCCAACCGCATAAGCATCGGCCTGATCTCGTCCGCGCTGATCGTGGGTGCCGCGCTGCTTACGCGCAACGGCGCGGACGACCTGCCGACCTGGGCGGCGATCCTGTTCGGCCTGGCCGCCCTGCTCGGCCTCGCGCTGATCGTGAATGCATGGCGGGTCGATCGCGTGGCGACGCGCAAGGGCACGATCCGGCGCGCGGGTCACAGCTAGGGAAGCGTGGGCATCAATGCCGGGGCGGGTCCTTCTTCGGAAGGCCTGCGTCGTTATCGGTTCCCTGGCCCTCGGGCGGTGACACCTTCGGCGCGCCATATTCGTCCCGCTTGCGTGGGTCGGGCGCTCGCTTGGTATTCATGCCGTCGTTCCAGTGCTGGTCCTGCTCCTTCTTCAGCGAGCGCTCCGTCTCGTGCACCGTCTGCGGCGCGGAGTTGGCGGTCTGCTTCTTCGTCTCCACGGGACGATCCTGCGCCGGCGCCTGGAAAGCCAGGGCCATGACGAGCAGGATCGTGCCGTTCAGTGCGATACGCATCGCCCTGCCCTCAGCGCTTGGCTTCGACATCGGGGGTGGCGTCGCGCACCAGGAATTCCTCGGTCAGTTCGGGCAGGTGGTCGAGCACCCATTTCGCCATGGCTTGTTCCTGCGGCAGGATCTGCTCGCACGTGCGCTGGGTTTCGATGTCGCCCACCGTCTTGGCCGCCGCGATCAACGCCGTGTAGGTGGCGATCTCCAGGTTCTCGAACACGTAGCTCGCAATCGCGCCCTTCACGATCTCGTCCGAATTGGCCATGCCGCCCGCCGCCTGACCGAAAGCCATCACCTTGCCCATCAGGTCCTTCATGCCCGAGGTACTGCCGCCGAGCCGTTCGATGCACGCCTTCAACAGGGCCTGCTGGCCAAGGGTCTCCTCCAGGTGCTGCTCGATGCGTTGTTTCACCGCGGGGTAGTGCTCGATCCGGCTAGCCTGTGCCCTGAGCATCTGCTCCGCTTGCTGCTCCATGGCGTGGGCGTCGCGAAGCCAGTCGAGCAGGTTCTCTTTCAGTTCGGCCATGAGGGTGCTCCTTGTCGAAGGGAGCCCATCGTCGCGGACCATCGGTGGACGCCAGAGCGATGAAGCGTGATGTCGCCATGACGAATCGGCCCGCCGGTTCAGCAGCGTGGAATCGCCCTCACGCGTGCTGACCTCGTGCTGCACCTCGCATTGGAAAAGATGGCGGTTCCGCCAGCCAGGAGCGAAGCCAGCATGTTCAACCACAACAAGCGTCTCCAGTACACCGTGCGCGTGAGCGAGTCCAACCCGGGGCTCGCCAACCTCATGCTCGAACAATTCGGCGGGCCGCAAGGGGAGCTCGCCGCCGCCATGCGTTATTTCACCCAGGCGCTTGCCGAGGAAGATCCGGGCCGCAAGGACATGCTGCTCGACATCGCCACCGAGGAGCTCAGCCACCTCGAGGTGATCGGCTCGATCGTGGCCATGCTCAATCGCGGCGCCAAGGGCCTGCTCGCGGAAACGGTGGACCAGCAGGCGGAGATGTTCCGCGCGCTGCAAGGGGCCGGTAACGACAGCCACGTCACCCAGGTACTGTATGGCGGCGGCCCTGCCCTGGTGAATTCGGCGGGCGTGCCATGGACCGCCGCTTACGTCGACTCGATCGGCGAGCCCACGGCCGACCTGCGCTCCAACATCGCCGCCGAGGCCCGCGCGAAGATCGTCTACGAGCGGCTCATCAACGTCACCGACGATCCCGGCGTGCGTGATGCGCTCACCTTCCTGATGACCCGGGAGATCTCGCACCAGAAGTCGTTCGAGAAAGCCCTGTATTCGATGGACAAGAGCTTCCCGCCGGGCAAGCTGCCGGGCGATCCGCGTTTCAGCGACACCTATGTGAACACCTCACGCGGCGAGGGCGACCGCACCGGCCCCTGGTGCGAAGGCAAGGCGTTCAGCGAAGTCATCACGCCTACCGAGGACAGCCTGCCGGTGGACGGTGGCGACGGCCACGCCGACGTGGAACTGACGGCGGAAGAACGCACCGCCGTGGATGCGTTCGCCTCCCGTGGAAAATCCGACCCGACACGCGACCCGGTCACCGGTGCCGACCTCGGCACCCTTGGGCAGGACTCCAACCGGTAACGCGCCGGGCGGGTATCGCCCGGGTCGTGTGGTTTCCACATGACTCGGGCTGGGTCAGGTGTGATCGGAACGAAGCCGGCGCAACAGCCCGCCGAGCCGCGCCTCGGCGGCATCGGCGGCGGACGTGCGCCGGCAGACGTGGACGTCGTCGGCCATCGCGCTCACCTCGTAACCGGCGGAACGGACCATGGCGCGCATCGCGGATGGATTCGGCACCCACCAGTTGGTGGGATCGCCGGCCAGTTCGTGCTCGATGAAGGACAGCTTGGGCCACGCGTCCTCGCGTAGGCGGTCGCGGCCGAGGTAGCCGGGGTCCGAGGTGTCGGGATCGTCGGTCGAGCCACCCGTGGCGAGGCTTTGGAAGAGCAGCAGGTCCGTGGACAGGGACGCCGCCAGGTCGAGCCCGAGCAAGGGATAACGCAGGTGATAGAAGACGCCGAGGAATAGGACGATGTCGTATCGCGCCGCGCGGCCGGCCAACCCGTAGATATCGCCCTCTTCGAGTTCCAGCCGGTCACCCACGTCGAACTGCCGCGCGGCCCAGGCTGCCTGGCGGAGATAATGCGGGTCGTGGTCGATCGCCGTCACCCTCGCGCCGCGCCGTGCCAGTTCGATCGCGAAATAGCCGGCGTTGCAGCCGATGTCGAGCACGCGGCGTCCCGACAGATCGCCAGGAAGATGCGGCGCGAGCATCTCCCATTTGTACGCGGGGTAGTCGCCGAGCGGATGATCCGGCGCCGTCTGTCGCCCGTCCGGAAGATGCAAGTTGTGGAACCACGGGCCCAGGGCGTGGATGTCCTCCGAGGCGGCCGACGCCCGCGCCGGATGGGATTGCAAGGTGCGCAGCGCGCTCATGTGACCTCCTAGGCAGTCGCCTTGACGGGCGTCGCGGGGATGTTCGCCGCTTTCTCCAGCAAAATCGGTAACGCGCGTGCACGATGCGCCGCGGTGTGCTCGGCCATCACGCGCTCGCGGGCGCGGCGCCCGATCGCCACGCGCTCGGCCTCCGGCATGTGCCTGAGCACGTCGAGGACCTCCGCCGTGCCGCTGGCGAGGATGATCTCCCGGCCCGGCTCGAACAGCGATTCAATGCCGTCCCACACGTCGGACACGATCGGCGTGGCGCAAGCCGCCGCCTCGAACAGGCGCACGCTGGGCGACCATCCGGCACGGATCATGTCGTCACGCGTCACGTTGAGCGTGAAGCGCTGCGCGTTGTAGAACGCGCGGTGTTCCGCGGGCGGCACGTGATCCGTGCGCATCACGTTCGATGGCCAGTCGATGGCGGCGGGATACATGGGACCGGCCACGGTGAACCGGCCTTCCGGCCAGCGCCGTGCCGGCTCGATGAGCAGCGATTCGACACGCGGCTGGCGGTCGTCGCTGTACGTTCCCAGGTAGCCGAGGTCCCAGCGCGGCGCGGTCTCGTCCGGATAATAGGATTCCGGATCGAACGCGCAATGGAACGCGCGGGCGCAACGTGCGCCATGGACGTCCTGCAGCCGGTCGAGTGTCGGGCCGCCCGTGAACGACAGGTACAGGTCGTAGCCGGCGATCTGCCGGGGAGCCAGATAGGCATGGTCGCCCGCGTCCAGTTTCGCCAGGGTCACCGGCGTATCGATGTCGTAGAACGCAGTGGTGCCCCTGGCCGTGGCCATCACCCAATCGCCGACCTCCCGGCCATCGGGAACATACGAGCCGACGACCACCGCATCCGCGTCGCGCACCGTCGCGGTGAAACGCTCGCGCAGGTTGTCCAGTGAATCGTAGAGGTGCGTGCGGCCGTACGGTGGCTCGGGAAGGTCCCGATGCAGCGCGTACCAGGGCACGTCGCGTTCGAGGAAGGTGACCCGGTGCCCTTGCCGGGCCAGCTCGCGTAACAGGCCGCGATAGGTCGTCGCGTGTCCGTTGCCCCACGACGAAGTGATCGACAGCCCGAGGAAGACGATATCCATGCTTTCGCTCCTCATGCCGTCGCCGCCAGTGGCGCCGGCACCGGCATACGCCCGGCGAGCAATGCCTCCAGCTGCCGTGCGCGGTGCGCGTAGGTGTGCTCGGCCAACACGCGGCGCAAGGCGGCGGCACCGATCGCGCGGGCCCGTTCCTCCGTCAGGCCTTCCAGGTGGGCGGCGACCTCGTCGCCGCCATTGGCCACGAGCACTTCCTTGCCGGGTTCGAGGAACAGCTCGATGCCCTCCCAGGCGTCGGTGATGAGGCAGGCACCCGCGCCCGCCGCTTCGAACACACGTGTCGCCGGGGAGAAGCCATACCGGGCCATCGAGTCGCGGCTGATGTTGAGCACCGCGCGCGGCGACACGTTGAACGCGTTGTGATCGCGGGTATACACGTGACCGACGTAGGAGACGTTCGTGGGCATCCGCTTGTCGCCCCACCCACTGCCTCCGAGCAGGAAGCGTTTGCCGGGCAGTGCCTCGGCGGCCGCCAGGAAGAAGCGTTCCACGCGCGCCTCGCGATCCGGCAGCCGGTTGCCGAGGAAGCCCAGGTCACCCGCGAAGGCGCCCTCGCGTGGCACGGGATGATGGGTATGCGGGTCCAGCGCGTTGTACACCGGTTCGCAATGCCTTGCGCCGAGCGCCGTGTAAGCGTTCACCACGGGCGCACCGCCGCCATAGGTGCAGATCAGGTCGAAGCGCGGGATGAGCCGGCGGAAGGGATTGCGCGGATCGGAGTGCACGCTGTCGAGGGTCGCCGGTGCATCCACGTCCCAGAAGATGACGATGTTGTCCGGACGCTTGAGGCTGAGCACGCCCTCCTCCAGGGTGCGGTCGAGCACGCCGACGCCACTGGTCTTGACGATGACATCGGCACCGGCCGCTTCGTCCAGCATGGCATGGGTCGCGTCCGTGGTCGCGGGATACACCACCACGCGCGCCCAGTCGGGGTCGTCCATGTCACGGTGCGCCTGGCGCCCGTACGCGTCCGGTTCGTAGAACGTCACCTGGTGGCCGAGCTCGTGCAGGTGCCGGATCAGGCCGCGGTAGTACGTGGCCGCTCCGTTCCAGTAGGCCGAAACCAGGCTCGATCCGAAGAAGGCGAACTTCATGCGTAGGTCCTCTCGATGGGGGCGTCGACGAGCGATGCGTGAATCCGCAGCAGTTCATCGACGCGATGGGCGCAGGTGTGCCTGTCGAGGATGGTGGCGAGGCCATGGCCGGCCAGTTCCGCCGCCATGGCGGCATCCGCGCACAGGTCGCGCATGTGCCGGCGCATCTCCTCGCCATCACGTGCGACCAGGAAGTCGGCGCCCGGCGTGAACAAGCCTTCGGTGTCGTCCCATGGCGCGCTGATCAACGGGATGCCGCAGGCCATGGCCTCGAACGGGCGGATGGTCGGGATGCCGGGCAGCGTACGCACGTAGGGACCGCGCGGCACGTGCACGGTGAAACGGTGTGAGGCGAACGCGGTGGGCGCGGCGAAGTTGGGCAGCCAGCCCCGGTAATCGAGGCGGGTCCGCTTCAGGGCGGCCAGTGCTTCGTCGGGATAACGCACGCCATGCACCGTGCCGGTGAGGCGAAGGTCGCGCGCCGGGTCGAGAAGGAATTCGTGCAGTTCACGGGTACGCTCGCCATCGCCCCAGTTGCCGATCCAGATGAGGTCGCGGTCGCGACGCACATCCTCGATCGGATGGAAGACGCGTACATCGGCCGCCTCATGCCAGGTCCATGCTTGCGAGGCCCAGCCACGGCGCACGTACATATCGCGGATGACGCCGCCGAAGGCCAGCACGCCGTCGTAATGGGCGAGGTCGTACTGCGCCATCGCCCGGCTATCGCTCACGGCGCGGTGGTGCGTGTCATGGAAGAGCAAACGGTAGTGGGGATTGTCGCGCCGGTGCCTGCCGATCCGCGCGACCAGCTCGTGGCTGTTCCACTCGTGGACGAGGACGAGGGTCGCATCGTCCAGCGCTTCGTCCAGGTCCAGCGTGTCGGGATCGTAGACGCGGCTGCCAAGGTCCGGGTAAGCCTGGTGGAACGCTTCGATGGGCTCGGTGCCCTGCTCCGCCAACAGCTGTTCCATGCTCCACGCCCCTTTCGGCTCATACACGGTGACATGGATGCCGCGCGCCAGGAGTTCGCCGGCCACGCCACGCAGGAAATGCGCATTGCCGTGGTTCCAGTCCGACAACAGCGAGTGATAGAACATCACGACGTGCATGGTTTCTGCTCCTGCCTGGCCAGTTGGCGATAGGTGTAACGCCAGCGCGCGAGCATCCGCTCCGATGTGTAGCGGCTTGCATGCCGGCGGGCGCGGGCGCCTCGCGCGTGGAGCGCCCGGCGGTCCCTGGCCAACGTGTTGATGGCGTGCGCGATCGCCTGCGGGTCGTCGGGCGGGACGTAATACGCGGTGTCGTGCCAGAGCTCGCGCAACGAGGGGATGTCGCCGAGCACGAGCGCGCAGCCGGCGAAGGCCGCTTCGAGCACCGACAGCCCGAAGGGTTCGTAACGGGCCGGGAGGACATAGATGGCCGCATGCGCGAACTGGTTCGCCATCCTGCTCTCGCCCAGCGCGCCGAGCAGTTCCACGTGCTCGAAGCGGGCGTTGCCGCCTTCCGGATGACGAACGTCGCCGGCCACGCGGATCGGCCAGCGCACTTGGGGCGCGGCGGCATCCAGCGCGGCCACGTTCTTCGCCTCGTCCCACGCCCGCGCGGCACACAGGGCGAACGGTTGCTTGCGTGCGGCCGGGAAGGCGTCCGGACGGCGGCCGTTGTGGACGACGCTGGTCTTGCCCAGTTCGCCGTAGATCCGTTGCAGGTCGTCGAGCATGCTTTGCGTCGGGGCGACGACGAGGGTGGCACCGGCCAGGCCGGTGGCCACACGCCGCCGGTAGTCGTCCCACTCGCTGCCCGGAGGCGTACGCCGCACGTACTCATACCAGGTGGCCACGCACGAATGCGCGACCACCACGCACGGTGCGGGCCATTCGAGCGCACCGTGGCAGAAGTGGTTCAGGTGGATCACGTCCGGGTCGAAGCCGTGCGCGAGGTCCAGCAGCCAACGGCCCGCGGCATCCTGGTTTTCGTCGTTCGCCTCGCGCATCCATTCGAGCGGGTAGTCGCGGTGGGCGATCTGCAAGCCGGGAATCCGCGTCGCCGCACGCAGCCGTCCGCCATCCGGCGCCGGGCCCAGCACGGCGAGCAAGACCTCGATGCCATGGCGGCCGAGGCCTTCGGCCAGTTCCAGCGCGAAGGTCCAGACGCCGCCGACCGCGTCGGTGCTCATCATGACGCGGCGGACAGCCATGACCACTCGCCCGCGCTCTGCGGAAGTGCTTCATCCATGCCGCGATAGGCACGCAGCCAGCGATATAACCGGGCCACGCCCTCGCGCGCGCCCACCGTGGCACGCCAGCCGGTCGCCTCGGTGAACCGGCGCGTGTCGGACACGTAGTAGCGCTGGTCGCCCGGACGCCAGCTGGACCACTCCACCTCGGGCCGCCGGCCGGCCAGGTCTTCGATCCAGTCCAGCAACTGCAACAGGCTGATCGTGTTCGACGGACCGCCACCCAGGTTGAACGCGCGGCCGGCCAGTTCATCCATGCGCCGCGCGGCCAGCAGGTAAGCCTCGACCACGTCGTCCACGAACAGGATGTCGCGTACCTGCATGCCATCGCCGTAGAGCGTGATCGGCTTGCCTTCCAGGGCCCGGATGAGGAAATGGGCGACCCAGCCCTGGTCTTCCGTACCGAACTGGCGCGGGCCGTAGATGCAACTCATGCGGAACACCACCGAGGGCACGCCCATGCAGCGGGCGTAGTCGGCGATGTATTGATCGGCACCGCCCTTCGAACACCCGTAGGGGCTATGAAAATCCAGCGGGCGCGACTCGCTCACGCCGTGCCGGAGCCAGGCCTGGTCCACCGGCTGGTATCGCCGGTTCACCACTTCGAGTGCGATGTCCTCCAGGCCACCGTACACCTTGTTCGTCGAGGCGAAGATCACCGGCGGCACGTTTCGCTGGCGCCGCGCCGCCTCCAGCACGTTGATCGCGCCACCGAGGTTGATGTCGAAATCCGTGATGGGATCGTCCAGGCTGGAGGTGACGGCCACCTGGCCGGCGAGATGGAATATCTCCGTCGCTCCGCCCATCACCTCGGCCAGGTGGTGCCGGTCGCGCATGTCGCATGGCGAGAATTCGATGAGGTCACCGTGGCGCTCGCGCAGCCAGGTGAGGTTGTCCTCCACGCCCGGGCGCGCCAGGCTGTCGACGATGCGCACGCGCCGCCCCTCGGCGGCGAGGCGCGTGGCGATGTTCGAGCCGATGAAGCCCGCCCCGCCGGTGACGACCGAGACGGGCACGTCGCGGCGTAGCGGCGTGGGCCAGGTGGCGGCGTCGCGCACACCGTCCAGGCCATGCGTGGCCCACAGACGATAGAGCAGCTTGGGCCGTCCGTCCGCGAGCTTGATGCCGAAGTGGTAGTCGCGCTCGTCGTTATGGAAGCCCGCCTGCGAAGGCCGCTCGGCCGCGAGGTTGCGCAACGAAAGCAGGTAGACGCGGGTCACGGGAAGACCCCCGGCTTCCGCCACCACGCGCACCTGCTCGAACTCGTCGTGGCGCCACGTGGAATAGCCGGTTTCCGTCAACCAGAGTTCCGCCGGGTGATCGTGTGCGCGAAGCACGTCGGCGACGCGCTGGATACGCATGGCCCACGACTCACCGGGCATGTCGTAGCTGCCGGGAAAGCCGTGCACGCCGACCACGTCGATGTAGCGCATGAGGCCGTTGTCGAACATCGTATCGAGCCAGTTAGGATCGATCGGCGACATGCCGCCAAGCACGGTTTTCTTACCGCGCTGCCGTGCCCAGGACGCCGCGTTGCCCACCATCTCGCAGAACTTGGTCCAGCCGCGGTCGAGGCCATAGTTCCACTCGATGAGGTTGTTCGCCTCGTTCCACAGTTCCACGTACTCGAAATGATCGCCGTAACGAGTGATGCAGACATCGAGGAAGTCGGCGTAATCCTTGAGGTTACGTGGCGGCGACGCGGTGCTCGGCGTCTCGCCGAGCGAAGGAGGCGTGTACAGGAAACACGGCAGCAACTCGAAATGCCGTGCGAGCGTGGGAATGAGCCAGTCGTACCACTCCGGCCCTCCATCCCTCAGGAAATCGGCCCACGACACGCCGAAGCGAAGATGCCGCACGCCGAGCTCACGCAATTCGTCGATGGATGCCTCGGCGAGCTCGCGGTCGCCCATCCAGAACCATTCCAGCAAGCCCATCGCCGGACCGACATGCCGATCCATCGCCGACCTCATAGCGTCAGCCCCCGGCGGTGCAGCTCCGCACTGGCTTCGACGACCCGGTCGACGGCCGACGCGGTATCGAGCCAGCCCACCAGTTCCTCCAACCCCCGGTCGATGTCCACCTCGGGGCGGTATCCGATGAGCCGCCCAGCCAACGAGATATCGGCAACGCAATGGCGGATGTCGCCGACGCGGTACTTGCCGGTGACTTCCGGTTCGATCCGGCGGCCAGCGGCGTCGCCGAGCCGGCGTGCCAACTCGGCGATCGTATAGGAGTGGCCGCTGCCGACATTGATCACCGCGCCCGCCGCGGCGGGGGTGTCGTAAGCGAGGCGGCAGGCACGGGCCACGTCGTGCACGCTGACGAAATCGCGGCGCTGCCGGCCGTCCTCGAAAATGCTGGGTGGATTGCCGTTGAGCAGGCGCGCGGCGAAAATGGCGAGCACGCCCGTATACGGATTCGACAGCGCCTGGCGTGGACCGTACACGTTGAAGAAACGCATCGCCGTCGTCGGGATGCCGTAGGCCTCGCCGATCATCAGGCATAGCCGCTCCTGGTCGTACTTCGACAGCGCGTACACCGACGACAGATCGGGCTGCTTGTCTTCCGCCGTCGGCACGGGCACGAGTTCCGCCCCCCGTTCATCGCGCAGTTCCCACTCCCCGCGCCGCAACTGCTCGCGCTCGCGGCGCTTTCCCGGCACGCGGTTGCCTTCGCCGTCGGCATACATGCCTTCGCCATAGATACTCATGCTCGAGGCGATGACCAGCCGTTCCACCGGGCGCTCGACCAGGGCCTCCAGCAACACCGCCGTGCCGAGGTTGTTTATCGAGGTGTAGCCCGCGATCTCGTACATGCTCTGTCCCACGCCGACCGACGCCGCGAGGTGGTAGACCCCGTCGACGCCGTCGAGCGCCTTGCGCACGGCTTCCGGATCGCGCACGTCGCCGCGCACCAGTTCCACGTCGTCGTGAAGATAGGGTGGACGAGCGCCCTCGGCGCCATGCACTTGCGGTGTCAACAGGTCGAGCGAGCGGACACGGTGGCCATCGGCCAGGAGTTGGTCCGCGAGCCACGATCCAATGAAGCCGGCGCCACCGGTGATGAGGATGGTCTTGCTCATTCGCATGCTCCCTTCGCTGGAACACGCAGCTTCGGCGCCACGCCGGACAGGAGGAGTGAATTCCATTCGTCGCGCCGATGACATTCCTTAACGCGCATGCGGTGCTCAGGATCGTGTTTGGACGGCCATCCGTATTTCACTCCTCCGGTACGAACGCGCTTCCATCCTCGGAAGCGCAAGGCCCCCGTCACCACGTTCCACGCCAGATGAGGACACAGTCATGGCAAAGGCAACACCACTGGAAGGGGCGTTTCCGCCGCCTTCCCCGTCGCTGCACATCGTCGTCGCGGGAGCGGCGGGTTTCGTCGGCAGCCACCTCGTCGACCGCTTCATCGCGGACGGCCACCGCGTCACCGGCGTGGACGACCTGATCACGGGACGCAGGTCCAACCTGGAACATCTTGCGAAACATCCCCGCTTCCGGCTGCTCGAGCACGACATCGCCCGCGCGTTCGAGGTGGACGCGCCGGTGGACTGGGTGATGCACCTGGCCAGCCCGGCGTCGCCGCCGAAGTACCAGCAGTGGCCGATCGAGACGCTGGAAGCCAACAGCTTCGGCACCCACCACCTGCTACGCCTGGCGCAGTCGCACGGCGCGAAGTTCCTCCTGGCCAGCACGAGCGAGGTGTACGGCGACCCGCTGCATCATCCGCAGCACGAGGACGACTGGGGCAACGTCAATCCGAACGGGCCGCGCAGCATGTACGACGAGGGCAAGCGCTACGCGGAAGCGGCGACCATGGCCTTCCACCGCCACCATGGCCTGCCCGTGCGGATCATCCGCATCTTCAACACCTACGGGCCCCGGATGGACGCGCACGACGGGCGCATCGTCACCAACTTCATCCACCAGGCACTGGCCGGGGAGCCGCTCACGGTGTTCGGCGACGGTTCACAGACGCGCAGCCTGCAATACGTGACCGACCTGGTGGAAGGCATCGTCCGCTACATGGACTGCGACCATTGCGGTCCGATGAACCTGGGCAACCCGGTGGAACGCACGGTGAAGGAGATTGCCGAGCTGATCATCCGCCTCACCGGCAGCGATTCCACCATCGTCCACAAGGATCTTCCGGAGAACGATCCGAAGCGCCGGCGCCCGGATATCTCCCGCGCGCAGGAACTGCTCGGCTGGTTACCACGTGTCTCCGCGGAGGAAGGTCTTGCCCGCACCATCGAGGCCTTCCGCCATGAACTCGTTCCCGCGCGGACGCGGCGGCTTCGCCAGCGGCCCGGATTCGGCGCGGCCGCCAGCGCGTAGGCCGCTATGCGTAGAAACGATCCAGCACGCGCGCCAGTTCGACCAGGCCATCCGCGTCGGCGTGGTAGCGGGGCGAGTCCAGCACGGCTTCCGCCCACGCCACCGCCGCGCGGCCGCCCCACGCATCCGGCGGCGAGGACAGCACGGTTCGCTGCCGTCCGTCGAAGCGCTCCAGCATGAAGTCGTAGAACGAACCTTCCACGTTGCGCAGGCCGATGCCGCCTCCGGTCCCGAAGACGCGCAGGCCGATCTCGGCGTCCATCCCGATCGGCAGGTTCCACGAACAGGCGACGTCGACGGCGATGTCGCCATCCAGATCCAGTCTGGCCGTCGCATAGTCCTCCACGGCCTCGGGCGTCTCTCGCAAGGGCATGCCGCGGACGAAGCAGCGGCTCTCGACGCCGCGCACCGCCGGCTGCCCCAGCAACCACAAGGCCAGGTCCACGAGATGGATGCCGAGATCGATGACGCAGCCACCGCCGGATTGCGTACGGTCGTAGAACCACGGCTTGCCCGGGCCATAGGCATTATGGAACACCGCCTCGACGGCATAGATGCGCCCCAACTCGCCGCGCTGGATCGCATCGCGCACGTCCGCGATGCCCGCCAGGTGGCGATAGCTCAGGTCGACGCCCAACCGCCGGTCCGCCGTGCGCGCCGCCATCACGACACCCGCCACCTCGTCGCCGCTGCGTCCCAGCGGCTTCTGGCAGAAAACGGGAAAGCCGCGTCGCAGCGCGGCGATCGTCTGTTCCGCATGGGCCGCGCTGGGCGTGGCGATGACGACGCCGTCCAGGTCGAGCGCGAGCATGTCCTCGAAACTGGCGCAGACCTTCGCCCGCGGTGCCAGCAAACATGCCTCGGCCACGCACGCCTCGTCCACGTCGGCGATCGCCGCCGCTTCGGCGACTCCCGCATCGAGCAAGGCCTGCATGCGATGCCGGCCGATCCAGCCCACGCCCGCGAATCCCAGCCTCAGCCGACGGCTCATGCGGCATCCTCCATCAGCAGGACGGCCTTGGTGAAACCGTCGGGGCGCTCGCGCACCGCGGTCAGCGCGGCCCCGGCCTGTTCCAGGGGAAACGTGTGCGTCACCAGCAGGGACAGGTCGAGCGTCCCGTCGAGTACCGCCTCCACGGCAAGGCGCATGCCTTCCGTGGCGATCGCCGGATCGCGTTCATGCGCATTGACGACGTCGATGCCCCGCCAGTTCCACAACTGGACGTTGACCTGGCGCAGGCCATCCTGGTGGAAGCCCGCGATGACCAGCCGTCCCCTCACACCGGTGAACTCGCCGGCGAGATCGAGCGGCCACGGCTTCCCCGTGCATTCGATCGAGCGCTCGCAGAACGCACCGCCGGTCAGGCCACTCACCTGCTCGATCAGCGTGGCATGGTCGAGCATGGGCAAGACCTGCTGCGCGCCGCATCGGCGGGCGAGGTCCAGCGCCGCCTCGGAACGTGCCACGGCGATGACGCGCGCACTGGCCTTCGCGCAGAGCTGGATAAGGGCGGCACCAAGGAAGCCCACGCCGACGATGGCGACGGTCTGCCCTGCCCTCACGTCGGCGCGGCGAAAGATATTCATGGCGCAGCCCAGGGCTTCCCCCGGAAACGGCTGGCCGTCGAGTTCGGGCGGCAGCGGCACGACGTGCGCCGCCTCGGCCACGTCATATTCTGCGTAGGCGCGGTACGAAAGCGCCGCCACGCGCTGGCCCGGCACGACGCCACTCACCTCGTCACCGACCGCGTCGACGACACCCCAACCCTCGTGGCCGAGATCGCCGGCCGGCATGGGATAGGAAAACCAGTCCCTGCCTTCGAACGCGGGCACGTTCGAGGCGCACAAGCCGCTGCCCTGCAACCGGATGCGCACTTGCGAGGCCGCCGGGCGTGGAAGCGGCACCCGCTCCAGCCTGACCTCTCCCGGTGCCGCCAGCACGGCGGCGCGCATCGTCTCGTGGGACATACCAGACATCGTTCCTCCTTCGGGTTGATGGGATGTTCGACGGGGCAAGGGGCAGGCGCGGTGTCAGCCGCGGCCGCTCACCCACAAGACGACAAGCACGGCCGTGGCGATCCCCGTGACCGCCGTCGTGGCCCATCCGAGCGTGCGGGTCAGCCATCCATTGGCTCGATCGCCCATCATTCGCTTGTCTCCCGTCATCACCATGATCAGGAAAAGAAGTGGAGGAACCGAGAAACCCTGGACGATCCCGGACCAGACGAGGGCGCGCATCGGGTTGAAGCCGAGCAGGTTCAAGGCCACCGCGGCCACGGTCACCACGAGGATCGTGGCGTAGAACAGCGGCGCCTGGCGCGGTGCCTGATGCAGGCTGCCGGGCTTGCGCAATACCTGGACCAGGTCGTACGCGGCGCCCGTGGTCATGACCGGCACGGCGAGGAAGCCGACGCCTATCACGCCCAGCGCGAACAGCCACCGGGCACCCTCGCCCGCGATCGGCTCCAGCGCACGGGCCGCCTGCGCCGCGCTGTCGATGTCGTGTTGGCCGGACGCATGCAAGGTCGCACCGGTCGACATGATGATGAAGTACAGGACGATGTTGGAGAACGCCACGCCGGCGATGACGTCGCGCCGCACGAGCGCCACGGACGCCGCCGAGGCACCCCGGTGCCGCCATGGCTGGCTGTCGCCCTGGGCGATGCGCTCCTCCACTTCCTGGTTGGACTGCCACGTGTACACGTACGCGGAAAGCGAGGTGCCGATACAGGCCACGAGCATGGCGACGAAGCCGGCGTCGAGTTCGACGGACGGAACGAAGGTGCCGCGCAGGACTTCACCGATGTCAGGCCTGGCCATGATCGCCGCGCCGACATAGGCGAACAGCGCCAGGGTCAGCCAACGGAAGATCCGTCGCAACAACATGTACGATCCCAGCACCTGCAATCCGGTCACGGCGGCCGCGACGGCCACGACGACGAACCACCCCGGCAGTGGAAGCAGCAGGTTGACGGCGGCACCGACGCCGCCCAGGTTCGCGGCCGCCTCGATGACGTTGCCCACGAAGGCGAGGACCGCCATCGGGTAGACCACGGCGCGGGGAAAGCGGTCGAGCATGGCGGCGAACAGGCCTTTTCCATAGACCCTGCCCAGCTTCGCCGAGACGTACATCACCACGTACATCATCGGCAACAGGACCGGTGCGATCCACAGCGCGCCCAGCCCGTATCGAGCTCCCGCGCTGGCATACGTGCCGATCGCGGAAGGATCGTCGTCGGCCGCACCGGTCACCACACCGCTGCCCAGCCATCGTGGCAAACCGCCCCGCTTTGCTTCGTGGCGTGTCATGCATCGTTTCCGCCTGGAGGATCGCGATGATGTGCGGCGCAGGCCGTTCCTCCGTGCGCGACAGCCGTGAAGGCACGTGGACGAAGCTAAATCACGGGCGCGGGCCGCACCCGCACGGAACCTTGACCGGTTCATCACGGTGAAGGCCCCACGTTGTCGTTCTTGCGACCGCTTTCACCTTTCCGACGAATGCCATGGTAGCCATGCCTGCAGGTAGCCTGCTGATCCTCGACGATGACCGCCCGTTCGCCGAACGGGCCAGTGAATTCGCGCGGGAGGTGGGATTCGAAGCCCATCCGGTGATGACACTGGGCGAGGCCGTCGAAGCCGCCGGAACGCACCGCTTCGACTGTGCGCTGGTGGATATAGGACTGCCCGATGGCTGCGGCCTGGAACTGTTGTCGGAGCCGCGCCTGGTCGACACCCGCAAGATCGTCATGAGCGGCAACGCCGCGCTGGCCCACTGGGCGGGAAAGAGCGTGCCGGGCACGCTTGGCGTCCTGACCAAGCCCTTCCGTTTTTCGGCGTTCCGCGAACTGCTCGCGCAGGCCCCGGCGATCCGCTCCATCACGGTAGCCACCGATCCCCGTGGCCGCTTGCTCGGCGATTCCCCGGCCATGTGCGCCGCGTTGCAGGAACTGCGTGCGGTCGCATCGAGCCGGTTCCCGCTCCTGCTGCATGGGGAGAGCGGCACCGGAAAGGAACTGGCGGCCCGGCTGGTGCATGACCGTAGCGGCCGTACCGGCCGTTTCGTCGCGGTCAATTGCGCCGCGCTCTCGCCCGACCTGCTGTCGAGCCAGTTGTTCGGCCACCAGCGCGGCAGTTTCACCGGTGCCGTGGAGAACCACGCGGGACTCATCGCGCAGGCCGACGGTGGCACGTTGTTCCTCGACGAGATCACGGAAGCCTCGCACGGCGTGCAGGCGGCCCTGCTCCGCTTCCTCGAGTCCGGCGAGATCACGCCGCTGGGCGGCCGCTCGCCTCGCAAGGTGGACGTGCGCCTGATCACCGCGACCAACCGGGTGCCGCGCGATGCGGTGGCCGAGGGCCGCTTGCGCGCCGACCTGTATTTTCGCGTGGCCGGCTACGAACTCCGCATGCCTGGCCTGCGCGAGCGACCACAGGACGTGGAGGTGATCGCGCACGGCATCCTGGACGAGTTGAATGCGGAATACGGCACGGCCAGGCGTTTCGCGGTCCGCGCCTTCGACGCCTTGCAGGGGTACGCGTGGACCGGCAACGTGCGCGAACTGCGCCAGATCGTCCAGCGGGCGTATCTCCAGGGCGGCGACCTGCTCGTGCTGCAGCGGCCGGTCGAGTCGCTGGTGGCCGTGCACGGCACCGCGTCGACGACGGACACCCTCGCCGACATCGAACGAGAGGCGATCCTGCGCGCGCTGGCCGCGTGCAAGGGCGATCGCACGGCGGCGGCGCGGCGGCTGGGGATCAGCACCAAGACGATCTACAACAAGCTGGCCCGGTACCGTGGCGCGCCACCAGGCCGGTCCAGGTCCCAATTCCGGGGCACATGAGGGAGAATCGACCCCTCGCTATCGAAGGCCTGCTCGATGTCCCAGTCACCCCTGCCGCCAGATCCGGAAGCCGATCCCCATATCCGCACGAGCAGCCTGGACTTCCCGGTGGTGGGCATCGGCACGTCCGCTGGCGGACTCGCCGCGCTGGGCAAGTTCCTCGAAGCCATGCCCGCGGAACCGGGGATGGCCATCGTCATCGTGATGCACCTGTCCCCGCGTCACGACAGCATCGCCGACCGCATCCTGCAACGGTCCACGGCGATGCGCGTCATCCAGGTCGTGGAACCGGTTCTCCTGCGCAAGAACGAGGTCTACGTGATCTCACCGCGCAAGGGCCTCTCGATGAACGACGGCTACCTGCGCCTGGTGGACCTGGAACGGTCCCAGGGCAAGCATGTTTCCATCGATTTCTTCTTCCGCGCCCTCGCCGAGGTCCACCGCGAACGGGCGTTCGCGGTCATCCTCACCGGTACCGGAGCGGATGGCTCGGTCGGCATCGCGCGTATCCGCGAGCGCGGGGGCATCACCCTCGCGCAACATCCGGACGACGCGGAGTACGACCAGATGCCACGAGCGGCGATCGCGACGGGCGCCGTCGACATCGTGTTGCCGGTGGCCGAGTTGCCCGAGCGCATCCTCAGCCTCGCGCGTGAAGCATCCCGGATCGCCCTGCTGGAGACCATACCGGCATCGGACGACGCCGACGGGGAAACCACCACGCGTCCCGCGCTCGACGAGGACGCACTGCGCGACATCATTCTGATCCTGCGCGCGAAGACGGGCCACGATTTCCGCGCCTACAAGCGCGCCACCGTGCTGCGCCGCATCGAGCGGCGCCTCCAGGTCAACGGGTTGCACACGCTGGAGGAATACCGCGACTACCTCCACGACCATCCCCACGAACGCCCGGCCCTGCTCAAGGACATGCTCATCAGCGTCACGAACTTCTTTCGCGACCGCGAGGCGTTCGACGCACTGGAAGAGTCCGTCATCCCGCAGTTGTTCGCCGCGGCCGGCGAGCATTCGCGCGTCCGCGCATGGATTCCGGGCTGCGCGACCGGCGAGGAAGCGTATTCGCTGGCCATGCTGCTGACCGAAGCGGCACCGGCGGACGCGACGGTGCAGGTATTCGCCACCGACATCGACGATGACGCCATCACCTATGCACGGCAGGGCTGCTATCCCTCCGCCGTCGTCACCGACATTACGCCTGCCCGCGTCAGCCGCTTCCTCGTGCGCGACGACAATTTCTTCCGTGTGCCGAAGCCGCTCCGCGAGAAAGTACTGTTCGCCCGGCACAACGTGTTGCAGGACCCACCGTTCTCGAAGCTCGACCTGATCAGTTGCCGCAACCTGCTGATCTATCTCAACCGCGACATCCAGGCGCACGTGCTGGAAATGTTCCATTTCGCCCTGCGGCCGGGTGGCTACCTGTTCCTGGGCAGTTCGGAATCGGCCGACATGGCTTCCAAGCTGTTCACCCCGGTGGACAAGAAGAACCGGATCTACCGCGCCACCGCGATCGGGCGCACCGGTCTCTACCTGCAAGCCCCGACCCGCCAGCTGCCGCAGCAATCCGCCGCCGGCTCCCTCGTCGCGGCATCCGCGGCCCACGAGCGCAACGCCCGTTCCCTGGCCGAGGTGCATCGCAAGGCCGTGGAGGACCACGTGCCACCGAGCATCCTCGTGGATCGCGACGGTCACATCGCCCACATGGCGGAGAATGCCGGGCCTTACCTGCGGCTGACGGGCGGTGCCCCATCCTACCAATTGACGTCCCTGATCGTGCCGGAACTCCGCCTCGAACTGCGGACCTCGTTGTTCCGGTCGTCGCAGGAGGGAACGCCGGTGCGCTCGCGTTCCGTCCTCACCGAACGCGATGGCAAGCCCGTGGCGGTTGCCGTGGAGGTGCGTCCCGTGCGAGACCAGGACAGCGACGCCGGTTACCAGCTGGTGGTGTTCCATGAGTCCCAACCGCGCGACCCTTCCGCCGGCGACGACGGTGAGAACGAGCAAACGCCCCTCCTGCTGCAGCTCGAGGACGAGCTGAAACGGGCCAAGGAACAGCTGCAACTGACCATCGAGGAATCGGAGACCTCCGGTGAGGAGCTGAAGGCCTCGAACGAGGAACTCCAGTCGATCAACGAGGAGCTCCGCTCCGCCACCGAGGAACTGGAAACCAGCAAGGAAGAATTGCAGTCGATCAACGAGGAACTGATCACGGTCAACCACGAGTTGAAGCTCAAGGTGGAGGAGACCGCCAAGGTCAACGACGATCTGCACAATCTCGTGGCCTCGACCGATATCGCGACCGTGTTCGTCGACCGGGACATGTGCATCAAGCGTTTCACGCCGCGGGCCGCCGATGTGTTCCGCCTGATCGCCGCCGACGTGGGTCGCTCACTGCTCGACCTCAACCACAGCCTCGACTACCCGGAACTGGCTTCCGATGCTTCCCAGGCTTTCCAGTCGCTACGCACGATCGAGCGCGAAGTCGGCAGCCAGGACGGGCGCTGGTACATCGTTCGGATCCTGCCGTACCGCACCTCGGAGGACCGCATCGAAGGCGCGGTGCTCACCTTCATCGACATCACCCGGCGCAGGGCCGCCGAGGAAGCGGCGCGCAGCAGCGACGAGCGCATGCGGCTCGTCGCCGACAGCGCCACCGACTACGCCATCATCACCACCGATGCCGAGGGCATCATCACCTCGTGGAGCAAGGGCGCCGAGCGAATCTTCGGTTACTCGGGTTTCGACGCCATCGGCCACCACGGCGACCTCATCTTCACGCCGGAAGACCGCGAACGCGGCGCGTTCCGCCGGGAGATGGAACAGGCCCGAACCGAAGGACGCGCCACCGACGATCGCTGGCATGTCCGCGCCGGCGGACAGCGCATCTTCTGCAGCGGCATCACCACGCCCTTGCACCAGGGCGGCTTCCATGGCTTCGCCAAGATCGCGCGTGACGTCACCCTGGAGAAGGAACGCGAGCGCGAGCGCGAGGAGTTGCTCAATGCCGAGAAAGCCTTTCGGCGACAGGCGCAGAGCGCGGTCGAACTCAAGGACGAGTTCCTCGCGGTCATGTCGCACGAGCTGAAGCATCCGCTCAACCTGATCATCATGAACGCGGAACTCGTCGCGCGTGCCGCCACGGCGAAGGACGATCCCGGCCTGCGCCGCGCCGCCGACGCCATACGCAAGACGGTGGAGGGCCAGGCACAGATCATCGACGACCTGCTCGACATGTCGCGGGTGAACACCGGCAAGCTCGCCCTGAACGTCTCGCCGGTGAACCTGTCCGACTGCATCCGGCGGATCGCCGACGGCATCGCCAAGGATCTCGCGGGCCGCCGTGTCGAACTGGACCTGCGTGTGCCACAGGAGGAC
Source organism: Luteibacter sp. RCC_6_2 (assembly GCF_041360655.1). Taxonomy (NCBI): domain Bacteria; kingdom Pseudomonadati; phylum Pseudomonadota; class Gammaproteobacteria; order Lysobacterales; family Rhodanobacteraceae; genus Luteibacter; species Luteibacter sp. RCC_6_2. The sequence goes on from NZ_JBFUPQ010000001.1 coordinate 251,801, forward strand.
GTGGTGGTGGTGGCGGATACGGTCCGGATCGAACAGGTGGTCTGGAACCTGCTCAACAACGCGGCCAAGTTCTCGCGTGAAGGCGGTCACATCAGGGTCGTCCTGGAACAGCAGGAGGACGAAGCCGTGTTGTTGGTGGAGGACGACGGCATCGGCATGACCCCGGACCTCGTCGCCCGGGTCTTCGACATGTTCGAGCAAGGTTCCAACCGCAGGAACCGGGCGAGCGGCGGCCTGGGCATCGGCCTGGCGCTGGTCCGGCACCTCGTCGAACTGCATGGCGGGACGGTCACCGCCCGTTCCGAGGGACCCGAAAAAGGGTCCTCTTTCGTGGTCCGACTGCCCTTGCGCGCGGACCACGTGCCGATGCCTTCCGAATCGACCGAGTCGTCGGCAGCGAAGGCCCTTGCCGGCCGCCACATCGTCATGGTCGACGATTCCGCCGAACTGCTGGGCCCGTTCGCGGAACTCCTGCAGATGGAGGGTGCGGAAGTCAGCGCGGTCCAGTCCGGCCCGGAGGCCCTGGCGCTGTTGGACACGGGCCGCTTCGATACCCTGCTGTCGGACATCGGCATGCCGGGTATGGACGGCCTCGAGTTGATCCGGCGGGTGCGCCAATCGGACACGGCGAAGCATGTCGCGGCTATCGCATTGACCGGTTTCGGACGGCTGCAGGACGAGCGCATGGCCTTGCAGGCAGGCTTCGATGCCCACCTCAGCAAGCCGGTATCGATGCGCGCCTTGCTCGCCGCCCTGACCCAGGTCGCCGCCGGGCGGGCCACTGCCGCGGGAAGCTAGGCGATCGGCAGGATGACCAGGACGTTCACCTCGGTGGCTGCCGTGATCGCCAGGCGGCCGCCGTGGCGGGCGACGATTTCACTGGCCGTCCACAGGTGCAGGCTGCGATCCGATTCGAACGGTTGCTTTTCTTCCGCGAGCGGATCGCCCCCCACGCCGGTCAACGACAACAGGCATTCCCCGCCCGCCACGGTACCCGTGAGCGTCACGGCGCTCGCGTGTGTTCCCGTAGCCAGCAGGGCGAGACGGCGCATCAGTGCCGTCAAGGCCGCCACAGGCACCGACACGCTCGGCGAGAGGCCGCGATAGTCGATGGCGACGGCTTCTTCGCCCAGTTCCGCCAGCGCCTCCGTAAGGCACTCGCGCGGACTGCCGTGTTCCGTACCTTCCTCGGCGATGTCGGCCATCGCGGAAAACACGGAACGGAAGTGGTGGCCGAAGGCGTCGAAATCGCGAAGCAGCGCGGTCACCGCTTCCCGTGCCTGCGGAACCTTCTCCTGGCGCAGGTAATGGTCGATCAGTTCCGCCTGCAACAGCAGGCTTCCCAATGGCGTGCTCAACGCATGCCCGGCTTCACGGCGGAAGCCGGCTTCACCGAGCGCGCGCGGCGTTTCCTGGTCAGCCATTCCGGCCCTCGGCCGAGGCATGTCCCGGCTGCAGTTCCACCTTGATCCAGCCGGGCCGGCGTTGGTCGAACGCCTCGTACGCATCGATCACTCCGGCCAATGGTTCGCGCTGGGTCAGTATCCGTGTCGGCACCACCTGGCCCGAGCGCACCAGCTCCACGAGCATGGGCACGTACTTGCGGTGGTTGCAGTTGCCCATGCGGATGGTGAGGTTCTTGTTCATGGCGGCGCCGATGGGAAACAGGTTGTCCGTGGGTGGATACACGCCGATGATCGATACGGTTCCCGCCTTGGCCACCATCTCGACCGCCCATGCCAGTGCCTGCATCGGCGCATCGCCGGCTTCCCACGCGGGACCATCGGTCCTGGCCGCGGGCGATGCGTCCTTCGCCTCGCCCGGGGCGGGCTTTCCCGCCGCCGGACCATCATGTGCATGCTGGGCGTCCACGCCGACCGCGTCAATCACCGCGTCCACGCCGATGCCGCCGGTCAGCCGCTTCACCGTCTCCACCGGGTCTTCACGGCTGAAATCCACCGTTTCCGCGCCTTGTGCCCGCGCCATCGCAAGGCGGTCCTCATGCTGGTCGATGGCGAAGATGCGGCCGGCGCCCAGCAGCTTCGCCGAGGCGATGGTGAACTGACCCACGGGGCCGCAGCCGAGCACGGCCACCGTATGCCCTGGTTTGATGTCCGCGAGATCCGCGCCGAAATAGCCGGTGGGGAAGATGTCGGAGATGAGGATGGCTTCGTCGTCGCTCACCTCGTCCGGCAGCTTCACCAGGTTGACGTTGGCGAAGGGCACCCGGACCTTCTCGGCCTGCATGCCGTTCAATCCGCCGGCCTCCTTCGGGCCACCGTAGAACGCCGTGCCGGGGCCATTGGGATTGGCGTTGTCGCACTGCGCGTAGTAACCGGCGCGGCAGTAGGAGCAATAGCCGCAGGCGACGGTCGAAGGCACGACGACACGGTCGCCGACCTCGAGGTTGCGCACGCCGTCTCCGAGCACCTCGATCACGCCCACGCCTTCATGCCCGAGTATGGTGCCGGGCTCGACGCCCGCCATCGTGCCGCGAATGAAGTGCAGGTCGGTTCCGCAGATGGCGGACGAGGTGAGGCGAACGATGGCGTCGGTTTCGGATTCGATGGACGGCTCGGACACCTCGTCCAGCCGGATGTCACCGATGGCATGGAATACGACGGCTTTCATGGGTTCACTCCGCGTGTCGGCAAAGTCACGACGGTAGGCCATGGGGCGTGAAGGCGGCACAGGCGCGATGTCGACAGCGCGCGGACGATACCGAACGATCTCATGGTCAGAAATGTGAGCCTCACGCGCAGGGCCGTGCGACATCCCGATCACGCTCCTTCTGCGAGCGTGCATCCATCTTGCAGACAGAGGTGGACGTCATGACCACCGGCGACTTCCTCCTGGAACGACTCGGCGCGTGGGGCATCCGGCGTGTCTTCGGTTATCCCGGCGACGGGATCAACGGCATCATGGGCGCGATGGGACGCGCGGCCGACCGTTTCGATTACGTGCGCGTCCGGCACGAGGAAATGGCCGCTTTCATGGCGGCCGGCCATGCGAAATTCACCGGCGAGGTCGGCGTATGCCTGGCCACGTCCGGGCCCGGTGCCATCCACCTGCTCAATGGCTTGTACGACGCGAAAATGGACCATGTGCCCGTCGTCGCCATCGTCGGCCAGCAGGCGCGATCCGCGCTGGGCAGCGACTACCAGCAGGAGGTGGACCTGCACAATCTGTTCAAGGACGTCTGCGCCTATGTCGAGACGGTGGTCAGCCCGGCACAGATGCGTCATGTGATCGACCGCGCCGTGCGCATCGCCAAGGCCGAGCGTGCGGTCACCTGCGTGATCGTTCCGAACGACGTGCAGGAAAGCCCGGCGGTGCCGAGCCCTCCGCGCGCCCACGGCAACGTCTATTCCGGCGTCGGCCATGCGCAGGCCCTGCCCGTTCCCAGCGAGGACGAACTTCACCGCGCGGCGGAGATCCTCAACGCGGGATCGAAGGTGGCCATCCTGGTCGGTGCCGGCGCGCTGGGCGCGGGTGCGGAAGTGGTCCAGGTGGCGAACGTCCTGCAGGCCGGCGTGGCGAAGGCGCTCTTGGGCAAGGCGGTGTTGCCCGACGCCCTGCCCTTCGTCACCGGCTCGATCGGCCTGCTCGGCACCAAGCCCAGCTGGCGCCTGATGGACGAGTGCGACACCTTGCTGATGGTCGGCACCACCTTCCCCTATTCCGAGTTCCTGCCCGCCGATGGGCAGGCGCGTGCGGTCCAGATCGACATCGAGCCGCGCAACGTGTCGATGCGATACGCCACGGAGGTCAACCTCATCGGCGACGCCGCGGCCACGCTGCGGCGCCTGCTGCCCCTGCTGAAAACGAAGGAAGACACGACCTGGCGCGAACGGATCGAAGTGGACGTGCGCAAGTGGTGGCGCGCCCTGGAACTGAAGGCGATGGAACCGGCTTCGCCGATCAATCCGCAGCGCGTGTTCTGGGAACTTTCCCCGCTGCTCCCGGACCGTGCCATCGTCACCGGCGACAGCGGGTCCAACACCCACTGGTTCGCGCGCGATATGAAGATCCGCGAAGACATGATGGCCTCGGTGTCCGGCAAGCTCGCCACGATGGGCAGCGCCGTGCCCTATGCCATCGCCGCCAAGATGGCGCATCCCGACCGCCCGGTACTGGCGATCGTCGGCGACGGCGCCATGCAGATGAACGGAAATGCGGAACTGGTCACGATCAAGCAGTACTGGAAGCGTTGGAGCAATCCCTGCCTGGTGGTCATGGTGCTGGTCAACCACGACCTGAACCAGGTGACGTGGGAACAACGGGCATTGGCCGGCGATCCGAAATATCCGGCGGCGCAGGACGTCGAGGATTTCCCCTATGCGCGCTACAGCGAGATGCTCGGCTTCAAGGGCATACGCGTCGACGACCCCGCGCGCATCACGGAAGCGTGGAAGGAAGCCTTTGCCGCCGACCGTCCCGTCGTCATCGAATTCCTGACCGACCCTGACGTACCGCCCCTGCCCCCGCACATCACCTGGTCCCAGGCACGCGCGTACATGACCGCATTGGCCCAGGGCGATCCCGACCGGCGCGGCGTCATCCGGCAGACCTTGCGCGAGGTGCTCGCCGGCTGGATCGATTGACTCCGAAGGAGGTATCGCTTGAGCCGTTCGCCCGCCCTGTTGATCCTGGATGTATTCAACACGTTCGATTTCCCCGGCGGGGACGAACTCGCCACGCACACCAAGGCCATCGTCCCGGCGATCGTGGCCTTGCGCGACCGCTTCCACGCGCACGGCGCGCCGGTGATCTATGTCAACGACAATTTCAGCCGATGGCAGGACGGATTCGACGAGTTGGTGGATTTCGTGCGTGGTTCCGGAGGTGCGGGCCGCGAGGTCGCCGACGCGCTGGCTCCCGCGCCCACCGACCTGAAGCTGGTGAAGCCGAGGCACTCGGCATTGTTCGAGACGGCGCTACCGTCGCTGCTTTCGTTCCTCGACGTGCGCCGTCTCGTGGTCACCGGCATCGCCACCGATTCGTGCATCCTCGCGACCGTGCTGGACGCCCATGTCCGCGGCTATGAATCGGTGGTACCCGTGGATACGACGGCGGCACAGACGGAGGAAAGGGTCGAGCGGACGCTCACGCACCTGCGCGATACCTGCGCCATGAAGACGCCACGCTCGACCTCGATCGCCTTGCCCTGACCCTCACCTCATGGCAACTGCCGGGCTAGTTCTAGATGGTGTTGCAGGGTCGGAAGCGTCTTGGTGGCGAACGCCTTCAGTTCCGGGTCCTTGCCGCTGGAGGACTCCTTGCTGAAGAGCTTCACGGCCTTCTCGTGGTCCTTGACCATGCGTTGCTTGAAGGCGCTGTCGAACTCATTCCCACTCAACTTGGCCATGGCCACGGCGGCCTTGGCCGAGTCCGGTGGCGGCATGGCGGAGACCTCGATCGATTTGCCCGACGCGATCGTCTTCAATTCCTCGTTCGCTTTGGTGTGGTCGTCGACCATCTGTTGCCCGAAGGCCTTCACCGCGCTGGATTGCCCCTGGTTCGCGCCCAGCTTGCCGAGGTTCACTTCGGCCAATCCCGAGGCGCTGGCCTCCTGTACGAAGAAGGCATCGGGCGCATTGGACTTGGCGGACGGCGCCGGAGCGGCGCGTTCGGCCTGGGCCGGATTGGTCTGCGCGTGCAACGCGCCACCACAGGCCAGCGCCATGGCGAGCGAGGTCGCGAACATGCATTTCGAAAGGGTCGTCATCGTGGTCACCCGGTGGTAGTGAGGTGCGCTTGATGTCGCATGGCGGCCATGAAGCACGCGTGGACACAGGGTGTCGAACCCTTCAGGAGAGAGCACGCCGCCTCCTGTTTCACGAAGCGCGCACGGTTTCGCGACTAGCGTCTACAGGGTCACGCAGGACCGACGAGGGGAGATGGCACAGATATTCCACCCACGCTCCGGTCTCTACGCAAAGCTGGTGCTCCTCGCACTGCTGGTATCCGCCGTGGCCGGTGTCGCGGTATGGCGGGGCGCCACCGGCGAACCGAACCGCGAAGACGAGGCCGTGGAACAGCCGGTTCCCTTCAGTCACCAGCACCACGTGGGCGAAGTCGGCCTCGATTGCCGGTATTGCCACGGTGGCGTGGAGAAAGACGCTTTCGCCGGCATTCCGCCGGTATCCACCTGCATGACCTGCCATTCGCAATTATTTACCGACCAGCCCGTGCTCGCGCCACTGGTCGACAGCTGGCGCAGCGGCGTCCCGCTGCGCTGGAAGCGTGTGCACGACCTGCCCGATTTCGTCTACTTCGACCATTCGATCCATGTCGCCAAGGGCGTCGGGTGCGTGTCGTGCCATGGACGCGTGGACCGGATGCCGCTGATGCGCCGCGAAGCGCCGCTGTCGATGAAGTGGTGCCTCGACTGCCACCGCCATCCGGAGGAAGCGGTGCGGCCGCGCGACAAGGTCTTCGCCATGCACGAACCCGATCCGCGCGACGACCGGCTGGGTATCGAACTGGTGGACGCGTACCGGATCGATCGCCGGCGCCTCACCGACTGTTCGGTGTGCCACCGATGAGCACGTACGATCCGCTGCCGACGCTCGCCGTGATGGAGCCCATGATGGGACGCCGCGAGTTCCTTCGCCTGCTCGGCGCCTCGCTGGCCCTGGCCGGGCTGACGGGATGTTCGGGGCCACCGCCGGAACGCATCGTGCCGCAACTCGGCCGGGGCGGCCGTTCCACACCCGCCTCGGCCCGTTATGCCACGGCCTTGACCAGCGCGGGCGACGTCGTGGGTGTCGTCGTGCAACTGAGCGATGGACGGCCGATCAGGATCGACGGTAACCCGCGCCATCCATCGAGCCTTGGCGGAAGCGATGCGCGGCTCCAGGCGGCGATCCTGGACCTGTGGGACCCTGCCCGCTCCAACGCGCCGCGCCACGACGACGTACCGTCGATTTGGGCGGCGTTCGACGGTGAGGCGGCCGCGATGCGTGAACGGTTCGGCGCGACGGGGGCCGGCTTGCGTGTCATCTCCGGGGCACTGCACTCGCCCACCCTCGCCCGCCAACGGGAGGCCTTGCTCGCACGCTACCCGGACGCGCGCTGGCACGTGCACGAACCGGCGATGGGGCGCCCGCCAGACCGCCTCTACGACCTTTCGAAAGCAATGATCATCGTCAGCCTCGATGCCGACCTGCTGGGCACGTCGCCCCGGCACCTGCGTCACGCACGGGATTTCGCGGCGCGGCGCGTACATGCGGAGGACATGGCGCGCCTCTATGCGATCGAGCCGACGCCGTCACTCACGGGCCGCAACGCGGACCATGCATGGGCCGCATCGCCGGGCGACATCGTCGCGATCACCCGTGCGCTCGCCGCCGCGACCGGCACTATGGCATCGCCTGCACCCGCACTCGATGCGCGGTCACGGCATCGTGTCGAGATGATCGCCGCCGACCTGAAGGCCCACCGCGGCGCGTCGCTCGTGGCGGCGGGACCGTACCAGCCCGCCGAGGTCCATGCGCTGGCCGATGCCATCAATCGGACGCTGGATAACGATGGCGTCACCGTACGCACGGCGACGCCGGTCCTGTCGTCGACGGAGGACCTCGCGACCCTGCTCGACGACATGCGCGACGGGCGCGTCGACACCGTGATCGCGCTGGACTGCAATCCGGCATACACCCTCCCCGGCTTCGCGGAAGCGGTTGCGCGCGTGCCGCATACGGTGCACCTGGGCAGGTACCGTGACGAGACGGCCTCGTGTTCGCGATGGCATCTTCCCGCCCTGCATCCGCTCGAAGCCTGGTCGGACCTGCGTGCGCTGGACGGTAGCGTCAGCATCGTGCAACCGGTGCTCGCACCGCTCGTCGACGGACGCTCCGCGCACGATGTGATCGAGCTGCTTCTCGGCGGTGTCACCGATGACCCGCGCGGCCTAGTGCGCACGACGTGGAACGCCGTGCTCGCGAACGAGGACACATGGACGGAGGCGTTACGGGAGGGCGTGTTCGAGGACACGCGGACGCCGAGGCCGGACGATCCGACGCCGGCGACCGTTCCGCCGGCGTCCGGGATGGCCCCTGGCACGGACGGCGACCGGGGCATCGATATCGTGTTCCGTCCCGACGAATGGACATGGGACGGCCGCCATGCGGAGAACGCATGGTTGCAGGAGCTTCCGCGCCCGGTGACGTCGCTCACCTGGGGTAACGCCGCGCTGGTATCGCCGGCGCTCGCCGAGCGCCATGCGCTTGAGGATGGCGACGTGGTGCGAATCGACATGGCCGGTCGCTCCATCGAAGCCCCTGTACTGATCGTCCCCGGCCAGGCGGACACCACCGTGACCCTCACCGTCGGTCACGGACGACGCAGCGGCCTGGGCGGCGGTGTCGGCCACGACGCGTACCCGCTGCGCGGTGGCGACGATGCATGGCGCATCGCCGGCGCCACGCTCACGCCCCTGGGCCGCCGGGAGGTGCTCGCCACGACCCAACGGCATCAGGGCATGGAAGGCCGGGACATCGTCCGTGCCGGCACGCCCGCTTCCCCACCGCACTACCCGGCTCCCGCGGTGCCGGACAGCCTCTACCCTGCCAAGCCCGCCGGTGAATACCGCTGGGGCATGAGTATCGACCTCGCCGCCTGCATCGGATGCAACGCCTGTACGGCCGCCTGCCAGGCGGAGAACAACATTCCCGTGGTCGGCAAGGAGGAAGTCGTACGCGGCCGGCGGATGCACTGGATACGCGTCGACCGCTACCACGAAGGCACGCCGGCGACGCCGCTCACCTATCACCAGCCCGTGCCGTGCATGCATTGCGAACATGCGCCATGCGAGGTGGTATGTCCTGTCGAGGCGACCGTCCACGACAGCGAGGGACTCAACCTCCAGGTCTACAACCGCTGCATCGGTACGCGGTTCTGTTCCAACAACTGCCCGTACAAGGTGCGCCGTTTCAACTTCCTGCAATACGCGGACTTCGCCAGCGAAAGCCTGAAGGCGATGCGCAACCCGGACGTGAGCGTGCGGCCGAAAGGCGTGATGGAGAAGTGCACCTACTGCGTGCAACGCATCGAACGCGCCCACATCGATGCCGATCGCGACGGACGGCGCATCGCCGACGGCGAGGTGCGCACGGCGTGCCAGGTGGCGTGTCCCACGCGTGCCATCGTCTTCGGCGACCTGGCCGACGCCAGCAGCGAGGTCGCCGCCACCCAGCGGTCCGGCCGGCGCTACCTGTTGCTGGAGGAACTCGGCACGCGGCCGCGCACGAGTTACCTGGCGGCGCTGCGCAACCCTCATCCGGCATGGGAGGACACATGAACGCCGCGCACTTGACCGACATGGTCACTGGCCTCGTCCTCCAGCGGCGGCCCGGGCGCGCGTGGAAGCTGGGGTTCGTCCTGGCCTTGTCGCTCACCGGCCTGCTCTTCGCGTCCATCGTGGTGCTGCTGGTGCGCGGCGTCGGCATCTGGGGCGTCGCCATGCCGGTGGCCTGGGGATTCGCCATCGCCAACTACGTCTGGTGGATCGGCATCGGCATGGCCGGCACATTCATCTCCGCCGCGCTGTTCCTCACCCGCCAGGGCTGGCGGTCCGCGCTGAACCGGCACGCCGAGGCGATGACGGTATTCGCCCTCGCCGTCTCGGGCCTGTTTCCCGTGCTGCACCTCGGACGTCCCTGGTTCGCCTATTGGCTCGCGCCGTATCCGGATCGCATGGGCTTATGGCCACAGTGGCGGAGCGCGCTGGTGTGGGATTTCTTCGCCATCGGCGCATACGTGGTCGTCTCGGTGCTCTATTTCTACACCGGGTTGATACCCGACCTGGCCGCCGTCCGCGATCGCGCCACCACGCGCGGGCGGCAGGTGTTCTACGGCCTGCTCGCGCTGGGTTGGCGTGGCGAGGCGCGCGATTGGGAACACCATGCGATGTTGACCCGCCTGCTCGCCGCGCTGGCGGTGCCCCTCGTGTTCTCCGTCCACAGCATGGTCGCGCTCGACTTTTCCGAGGGCCTGCTGCCCGGCTGGCATTCGACGATCTTCCCCCCGTTCTTCGTCGCCGGTGCCTTGTTCTCGGGCATCGCCATGGTGGTCGTCCTGAGCGTTCCGTTGCGGCGCGCCTATGGCCTGGAGGACATCCTCACCGACGCGCATGTCGACCGGCTCGGAAAACTGCTGCTCGCCGCCGGCTGGGTCGTGACCTACGGCTACGCCGCCGACATCTTCACCGCGTACTACGGCGGCGACCGCTACGACATCGCCCTGGTCGAACATCGCATGACGGGTGCCTATGCGTGGATGTTCTGGTCGACCATCGCCTGCAACAGCGTCGCCATCCAGGCCTTGTGGTGGCGCCGCGTACGCCGGTCGGCGGCCGCCATGCTGGTGGTGTCGTTGCTCGTGCTCGCGGGCATGTGGCTGGAACGCTTCATGCTGATCGCGACCAGCTTGTACCGCGATTATCTTCCGTCCAGCTGGGGCATGTTCCACCCGACGGCATGGGACATCGCCTTCCTGTTGGGTTCGCTAGGCCTGTTCGCGCTGCTCTTCCTGGTCTTCGTCCGCTACTTTCCCGTCCTTTCCCTCGTCGAACTTCGGCGGCAGGCCGCGGAATCCACGGAGGGCCGGCCATGACCGGTCACGGCCGTCTTGCGCAGTTCGTGGATGAAGCGGCGTTGCGCGACGGTGTGCGCCGCCTGCGTGCGCAGGGCTACACGCGGATCGAAGTCTTCTCGCCTTACCCGCTCGACGACGTGCCCGGCCCGGGAGGACGCACGGCGCGGTGGATGCCGCGCATCATGCTGGGCGCGGGCCTGTCGGGAGGCCTGGGCATGCTCGCCGTGCAGTACCTGTCCGCCGCGGTCGACTATCCGATCGACGTCGGGGGGCGCCCGGCGGCGAGTTGGCCCGCCTTCGTCCCGGCCGCCATCGAGGTGACGATCCTCTTCGCCGCGGTCGCCGGATTCATCGCCTTCCTCGCCGGCGCCGGCTTGCCCACGCTCTACCACCCGGTATTCGAGGTGGCCTGGTTCGAGGAAGCCAGCCGTGACGGTTTCCTGCTCTGGCTGCGCGCCGACGATCCGATCTGGGAACAGCGGCGTGGCGAGGACGACGTCGCCGCGCTCCAGCCGCTCAGGCACGCGGAGATCCTTACGTGATCGCCCGCGTCTTCCTGGCCCTGTCGCTCGTCGTCGCGCTGGCGGGATGCGAGCGCGGCATGCACGACATGTACGACCAGCCGAAGTACAAGCGAGGCGGCGAGGCGCCGTTGTTCACCGACCGGGTGGCCTCGCGCCTTCCACCGGAGGGTGCCGTACCGGTCGACGGCACGGAAGCGATGCCTGCGCCACCGCCGCTGACCATGGCCCTGCTCGAACGAGGCCGCGACCGCTACACGATCTTCTGCGCGCCATGCCACGGCGCCGGGGGCGACGGCGATGGCATGGTGGCCCGCAGGGGCTTCCCCGCACCGCCCAGCTATCACCAGGCACGGCTGCGCGACGCGGACGACGCGCACCTCTACGACGTGATCACGCGGGGCTGGGGCGTGATGTATCCCTATGGCGACCGGCTCTCCCCGGCGGACAGGCAAGCGGTCGTCGCGTACATCCGCGCCTTGCAGTTCAGCCGCCACGTGCCCGCCGACCGGTTGGAGCCGGAAGACCTGGCCCGTCTGCGCGGGTTGACGGCGGAGGGCGGCAAGCGATGATCGCCCGCGCCTTCCTGCTTGTCTGGCTGCTCGCCACCTGGGCGGGTGCGGGCGCCGTCGCCTGGCTGGCGATCCATCGGCTCACCGGCGGTGGATGGGGCGAGGCGATCGAGCCCCGCCTGCGACGCCTGCGCATGCTGCTGCCGCTGGCTGCGATCGCATCGATCGCGCTGCTCGTGGCCGCGGCGCAGCTCTTTCCCTGGTTGCACCAACCCGTGGAGGCCACGCGGCGCTGGTATTTTAGCCATGCCTTCCTCGCCTGGCGCACGGCCGGTTGTTTCGTCGCATGGGGTGCCGGCGCCTGGCTCACGCGACGCGCACCGGCGGCCACGCTCATCCTGTGGCTGTTCGCATGCGGTGTCTTCGCCAACGACTGGATCGTCTCGCTCTCGCCCGACTGGCGCTCGTCGGCCATCGGGCTGATCGCGGCGCTGGGACAGCTCGTGGTCGCCTTCACCAGCGTCACCTTGCTCACGTCGACCGGCAGGATGGAGGCGCACGGTGCCTCCCGCGACCTGGGTAACCTGCTCATCGCCCTGTGCCTTGGATGGGTGTACCTGGCGGGCGTCGACTACCTCACCGCATGGATGGCCGACCTTCCCTATGAAACCGCATGGTACCTGCCGCGCACACGCGGGCCTTGGGGCCTGCTCGCCGTGGCGGCGCTGGTCTTCCACCTCGTCATCCCCTTCGCCGTGTTGCTCGCGCGTTCCGTGTCGTCGGAAACGAAGGCCTTGCGCGTCGCCGCCGCCTCCGCGCTGTTCGGGCAGGCGTGCCACCTGGCCTGGATGGTGCTGCCATGAGCCACGAGCCGCAGGCCCTGGACAGCCGCCGTCTCGTCATCGTGGCAGGCGTCATGCTGGTATCGACCGTCTTCGTCCTCGTGGTGTGCTTCCTCATCTGGCAAAGCTGGGCGGCGTCCGAACCGCTGCCGGTGCGACAGGTGGGCCAGCCGCGACTGCAGGCGCAACCGGCGCGCGACCTCGCCACCTTCCAGCGGGAACAGGCGGCACGGGATCGCTGGGAATGGGTGGACGAACGGCACACGACGGCGCGCGTGCCGATAGAACGCGCCATGCGGCTGATGACACGGGAGCCGGCACGATGATCCGTTTCATCGCCTTGCTCATGCTCGTCGTCGCCACCGCGGCCACGGCCACGCCGCCGCCGCCTGCGGACCTCGACGCGAGGGCGGGGTTCGACCAGCACGTCGGGGCGGCGCTACCGATGTCCGCCAGGATCGTCGACCAGGACGGCCATGCGCGGACGCTGGGCGAACTGGCGCATGGCAAGCCGCTTCTGTTGGCTTTCGGTTACTACCGTTGCCCCAACCTCTGCGACCTGACGCTGCACGGCATGGGCCGCGCCGTCGCGACCATGCCGCTCGATCCCACGACGGATTTCCATGTGGTCTTCCTGAGCATCGATCCGCATGAAACCCGGGACGACGCGCGCGAAGCACGGACGATGCTGAGCGACATGGAACATGGCTCGCGTGCGCAGGCGTGGACCTTCGCGACCGCCGATGCGCCTACCATCGCCGCCTTGACCCGCGCCGCCGGCTTCCGCTACTTCCTCGACGATCGCACGAAGCAGTACGTGCATCCCGCCGGCCTGCTCGTGGCGACACCGGAGGGACGCATCGCGCAGTACTTCTTCGGCGTCGGCTACGACGCAGGCGCGCTGCGGCTCGCGCTGGTCGACGCGTCGAACGGACGGCTGGGTGGCGTCATCGACCGCCTGGTGCTCCTGTGCTGCGGCTACGACCCGGCCACCGGCCGTTACAGCCTGCTCGTCTCACGCCTGATGATGGTGCTGGGCAGCCTGTTCGTGCTGGGCATGCTCGTGGCGATCCCCCGCCTGCGGCGGAGGGCATCATGAGCTTCCTGCCGCGCGCCTCGACCTTCGCCGGCCACCTGGACGCCATGTTCTACACCATGGTGGGGCTGAGCGCGGTCGTCGTGCTGGGCGTATTCATCACCATGCTCGTGTTCGCGGTCCGTTTCCGCCGGAGCCGCCATGTGGATCGCAGCGGCGAGTCGCATCGCGAGATGGGTATCGAACTGGCCTGGACGCTGGTGCCTTTCGCGCTGTTCGTGGGCATTTTCGCGTGGAGCATCGTGTTGTGGGTCGACATGCGCACGCCGCCATCCGATGCCGCCACGGTCTATGTCGTCGGCAAGCAATGGATGTGGGAGTTCGAGCACCCGGGTGGGCAACGCGAGATCGATACCTTGCACGTCGCTTCCGGCCAGCCCGTACGATTGGTGATGACTTCGCAAGACGTCATCCACGATGTCTTCGTGCCGGCCTTCCGGGTCAAGCAGGACGTCCTGCCGGGCCGTTATACCGACCTGTGGTTCATTCCCACGCGCACGGGAACCTACGATCTCTTCTGCGCCGAGTTCTGCGGCACCGACCATTCGCGCATGCGCGGAACCGTGGTCGTGGAGACGCCTGCGGACCATGCACGCTGGCTGGCCACCCATGCCTCGGCCTCGCTCGCCGCCAGGGGCAAGCTCCTTTTCACGCGGTTTGGCTGCGCGGGCTGCCACGATCCCGCATCCGCCGTGCACGCGCCGCGCCTGGACGGCCTGTATGGAAGCACGGTGCCGCTGGCCGACGGGCGACAGGTGGTCGCCGACGAGCGCTACCTGCACGACGCGATCGTGCTGCCGGCGAGCGAGGTGGCCGCGGGCTACGAGCCAGTGATGCCGAGCTACAAGGACCGCATCGACGAATCCGACATCCTCGCACTCGTCGCCTACCTCAAGATCCGCGGACAGGACCGGGAGACGTCGCATGAACCTCGCTGAGCACGCCCCGCCCAGCTACCTCGCCGATGGCGTCACGTTGCGCTCGTGGCTGTTCACGCACGACCACAAGCGCATCGCGATCCTCTACGCGCTGGCGATCACGTTCTTTTTCTTTCTTGGCGGCGTGGCGGCTGCGCTCATGCGGCTGGAGCTGGCCACGCCGGTCGGCGACGTGATGAGCGCGGAAACCTACAACAAGACCTTCACCTTCCACGGCGTGGTGATGGTCTGGTTCTTCCTCATCCCGTCCATACCGAACACGCTGGGCAACTTCCTTCTGCCACTCATGATCGGCGCGCGTGACGTCGCGTTCCCCCGGCTGAACCTGTTCAGCTGGTACCTCTACATGGCCGGTGGGCTCTTCACCATCGCTTGCCTGCTGCTCGGCGGCGTGGACACGGGGTGGACGTTCTACACGCCGTTCTCGACGATGTTCTCGAACTCCCACGTGTTGCTGACGGTGGTCGGCGTGTTCATCGTGGGATTTTCGTCGATCCTCACCGGCCTGAACTTCATCGTGACCATCCATACCATGCGCACTGAAGGCATGACGTGGTTCCGCCTGCCGCTGTTCGTGTGGTCGATGTACGGCGTATCGCTGGTGATGATGCTGGCGACGCCCGTCCTGGCCATGACGCTGGCCCTGATCGCCGCGGAAAGACTGTTCGGCGTGGGCATCTTCGATCCCGCCCTCGGTGGCGACCCGCTGTTGTTCCAGCATTTCTTCTGGTTCTACTCGCACCCGGCCGTCTACATCATGGTGCTGCCGTCGATGGGCGTGGTCAGCGAGTTGATCACGGCGAGCGTGCGCCGTCGCATCTTCGGCTATCGCTTCATGGTGTATTCGATCATCGGCATCGCCGTGGTCGGCTTCCTCGTGTGGGGGCACCACATGTTCGTCGCCGGGCAGTCGATGTACGCGGGCATCGTGTTCTCGATCCTCAGTTTCGTCGTCGCGGTGCCCTCCGCGGTCAAGGTCTTCAACTGGACCGCGACCCTCTACAAGGGCGACATCGCGTTCGGGGCGCCGATGATCTACGCGCTGGGCTTCGTCGGCCTGTTCATGCTGGGTGGCCTGACGGGACTGTTCCTGGCCGCCGTCGCGCTGGACGTGAACCTCACCGACACCTACTTCGTGGTGGCCCACTTCCACTACATCATGGTCGGTGGCGCGGTCATGGCCTACCTCGGCGGCATCCACTTCTGGTGGCCGAAGATCACCGGCCGCATCTATTCCGAAGCCTGGGCGCGCTTCGCCGCGATCCTCATGTTCCTCGGCTTCAACCTCACGTTCTTCCCGCAATTCCTTGCGGGCGCGGAAGGCATGCCACGGCGCTACCACGAGTACCCCGCCGAATTCGGCCTGCTCAACGTGCTTTCCTCGGCGGGGTCGGTCCTGCTCGCATCGGCGTACCTGCTTCCCATCGGTTATTTCCTCTGGTCCCTGCGCCATGGCGAGAGGGCGGGTCCCGATCCGTGGGGAGCGAAAGGGCTGGAATGGGAGACCGACTCGCCGCCACCGACGCACAACTTCACGCGCCCGCCGCAGGTCGACGAGAACGGGCCATACGCCTACGCGCCGCCATGACCGCGGAGTCGACACGGGTGGCCGAGCAATTCGACGATGCCGCGCAACAACGCGAGGCGGCGACGCTGGGCATGTGGGCCTTCCTCGCCACGGAAATCCTTTTCTTCGGCGTGCTGTTCGCGGCCTATACGGTGTGCCGCCTGCTCTGGCCCGACGCGTTCGCGTCCGGCAGCCGGCACACCGACCTGCTCCTGGGCACCGTCGAGACGGCGGTACTGCTCACGAGCAGCTTCACCGTCGCGCTGGCCTTGCGCGGCGTGCAGTTGGGTGGCCGCGGCGTGGCGGCATGGTTGCTCATCACCACGGCCACGCTTGGCGTCGTCTTCCTCGCGATCCACGGCGTGGAATATCACGCCGATTACGAGGCGGCCGTGATACCGGGCCTCCGCTACGAGGAAGTCGGGCGACTCGCACCGGCGAAGCAGCTGTTCTTCATCCTCTACTACGTCACCACGCTGTTTCACGGCCTGCACGTGACGATCGGCGTCGTGTTGCTGCTGGTGATGGCGTGGCGGGTGCGTGCGGGCGCCTTCTCGCCTGACGACCACTCAGCGCTGGAGAACACCGCGCTGTACTGGCACCTGGTGGACATCGTGTGGATCTTCGTTTTTCCGCTGTATTACCTGGTGGGGCGCGCATGAGCGAGAAGCCGCCATCGTTGCGTGCGCACGTTCTGGCGCTTCTTGCGCTGGCGTTCTTGCTGGCGGCGACGGTCATCGTGGCCCGTTTTCATCTCGGCGCCTTGAACGCCTTCGCCGGCTTGGCCATCGCGGGCTTGAAGGCCTTGGTGGTCCTGTTCTTCTTCATGAAGCTGAAAACCAGCGGCACGCCCGTCCGCTTCGCGGCATGCTTCGGCTTCGCCTGGCTGGCCATCCTGATCGCGCTGACCCTGGGCGACTTCCTCACCCGCACACCATTGGTCGTCCACTGAGCCAACGAAGGAAGCGATACCCGCGAGTCTGGCGGCTCTGGTGGGAGCCGCTTCAGCGGCGATGGGTGCTTGCCATAACCTGGCCCGCTGCCGCGGGATCGCCGACAAGTCGGCTCCCACAGGTCTGTCCCAAGTCTCATCTGCCTGTTCCAAGTCCCAACTGCCTGTTCCAAGTCCCACAGGTGTATTCCTGACCTGTCTACTCGATGCTGTGGTGGAACCGACGCTGTTGTGGGAGCCGCTTCAGCGGCGATGGGTGCTTGCAGTAGTCCGCCCGCCGCCGCGGGATCGCCGCTGAAGCGGCTCCCACCAAGGTGCGGCAAGTCCGGTTCCCACCATCGGCTGCTGTTTTTTGTAACGCAATGTATCAGGCGGCCAAACCGTTACATGCGGTTTCAAAACCACGGGAAGTAGCTGCAATCAATCGCTTGGAGGCCGACTACATTAGGCGACACGTGGCCGCAATGGTGTGGCCGCTCAACCTGCCTGGAGTCATGCCATGACGGAAGCCGTCGACCAGAAGAGGCGCAGGTGGCTCGGTGCCACCGCGTGGGGAATCGCCGCCGCGCCATTCGTGTTGAACACCTCGACGGTGATGTCCGCCGCCCATGCGGCGCCGGCGGCTCCCGCGAAAAAGACCACCTCCGGAGGCACCGTGACTTCCTTCAAGACGCTGAAGCAGATCAAGGCCGGCAGCCTCGACGTCGGTTATGCCGAGGATGGCCCGGCGAACGGCAAGCCGGTCATCCTCCTGCACGGCTGGCCCTACGATATCCATAGTTTCGTCGAGGTGGCACCGATCCTCGCCGCCGCCGGATATCGCGTCATCGTTCCTTACCTGCGCGGTTATGGCACGACGCGATTCCTGTCGCCGGACACGCCGAGGAACGGCCAGCAAGCCGCGCTCGCGCAGGACGTGATCGACCTGATGGATGCGCTGAAGATCGACAAGGCCGTCGTGGCCGGTTTCGACTGGGGCGCACGCACCGCCTGCATCGTCGCCGCGCTGTGGCCGGAGCGGTGCAAAGCGCTTGTTTCCGTGAGCGGCTACCTGATCGGCAGCCAGGAACAGAACCGCGCGCCATTGCCGCCGAAGGCCGAGCTGAACTGGTGGTACCAGTTCTACTTCGCCACCGACCGAGGCGAAGCCGGTTACGCGAAGTACACGCACGATTTCGCGCACCTCATCTGGGAACAGGCCTCGCCGAAGTGGCATTTCGACGACGCGACGTTCCAGCGCTCGGCCAGCGCGTTCGACAACCCCGACCATGTCGCCATCTCGATCCACAACTACCGTTGGCGCCTGGGCGCGGCGAAGGGTGAAGCACGCTACGACGCGCTCGAAGCGAAGCTGGCGACCTTCCCATCCATCGGCGTGCCGACGATCACCATGGAAGGCGATGCCAACGGCGCGCCACATCCCGATCCGGCCGCCTATGCGAAGCGATTCTCCGGCAAGTACGAGCATCGCCAGGTCGACGGCGGCGTCGGCCACAATCTTCCGCAGGAAGCGCCGCAGGCCTTCGCCAAGGCGGTCATCGACGTCGCGCGGTCCTGAGACACGAACGGAGCCGTCGCATGAAGCCCGCTTATTTCCTTTCGTATGCCGCCGCGTTCGTGGCCTTGTTCGTCCTGGTGGAAGCGTCGGGAGCGAAAGAGGACGTGACGCCGCCCTCGGCATCGCCCATCTATGGCGTGACCATTCCGGAGGGATACCGGCAATGGGAGTTGATCGCCCCAGCGCTGGAGGACGCCCCGCTCAACGAGTTGCGCGCCGTCGTCGGCAACCCGAAGGCGGTGGACGCCTATCGCCATGCGAACCTGCCCTTTCCTGACGGCACGATCCTGGTGAAGCTGGCCTGGAAGCGGACGCCTTCGAAGGAGTTCGCTTCGGCGACGGTACCCGGTGCGGCGACGACCGTGCAGGTCATGGTGAAGGACAGCAAGAGATACGCGTCCACGGGTGGATGGGGGTTCGGACGATTCGTCGATGGCAAGGCGGTCGACGAAGCCCAGCACCGCACCTGCTTCGCCTGCCACCAGGCGCTCGTGCGCGACCACGACTACGTGTTCACACGCTACGCGCAGTAAGGCCGCGGGTGACTTTTCCGCGGCGATTGCCTATCGTTCCTGCCCGCCGTATCGCCGCGGAGCCAGGAGATTCCCTTCGTGTCGCATTACGCCGGTCCGCTGCTTACCCGCCCTGTCGCCGAGGCCCTGACGGCCTCGCGCGACGCCGGCGCGGGGGAATGGAGAGGGTCGCTGGACCTGGGTCGCTCGGAAACCCGGGCGATCCCGCACCTGGAGACCTGGCAATGGGGTGTCGCGCGTTATCCGTATCCCACGCGCCTCAAGGACCGCACGATCTACTACTGGGATGGCGAGGCTTTCGAGCCGGTATCGCGTTTTTCAGGGTCGCTCATCAAGCTGGTGCCCACGGAATGGGGCGCGCCCACCTTCGAGATCGACGGCATCAAGATGCTGCCCACGTCGAAGGAATCGCCGATCGACGACGCACGGCGCAAGGTGGCGCTGGTGGAGCCGCGCGGCAAGGTGGTGCTCGACACCTGCGGCGGCCTCGGCTATTTCGCCGCCTGCTGCCTGGAAGCCGGCGCAACGCGCGTGGTGTCCTTCGAAAAGAACCCGGACGTGCTCTGGTTGCGCACGCTCAACTCGTGGTCTCCCGATCCGGACGCCGCCGACGCCGGTGGCAGGCTGCAACTCGGCCATGGCGACATCACCCAGGCGATCCTGCAGGTACCCGACGCATCGGTGGACGCGCTGTTGCACGATCCGCCGCGCTTCGGCATCGCCGGCGAACTGTATTCGCAGGCGTTCTACGCCCAGCTCGCCCGTGTCCTGCGCCGCGGCGGGCGCCTGTTCCACTACACCGGCAGCCCCAACAAGCTGACGAGTGGCCGCGACGTGCCGCGCGAAGTCGCCAAACGCCTCGAACTCGCGGGGTTCAAGGCGCAACCCGCCCTGGATGGCGTATTCGCGACGCGACGTTGAGCTATTTGTCCGGGAAGCCCACCACGATACCGTCGAGCGGCAACTGCGCCTGGCGATGGCTCGGTGGCGCCGCCTTCCATGGATCGCCCTGCCCGAACAGCTGTGCCTCGCTTTCCTCGCCGTAGAGATCGATCCGATCGAAGACATACGGGATGCCTTCCGAGCCCTGGAAGTCCGGTGCGTTCGCCAACTGGAAATGCAGGTGCGGTGCGGCGGAGTTGCCCGACTGCCCCAACCGCCCGATCACCTGGCCACGGCGCACGTGATCGCCCTTCTTCACCCGCACGCTGCCCTTGGCGAGGTGGGCGTAACCGGCGTACTGCCGGGGACCGATCGACAACACCACGTAGTTGCCGAACAGGCCGTCGGTGGTGAGCGAGGCCGGCTCCGGCTGCGGCTTCAGCGGTGCATGCTCCTCCTCGCCGTCCCTCGCGCCGGCGACGACGCCATCCGCGACGGCGATGACCTCCGCACCATAGCCGATCCAATCCGCGTACCGTGTCGCTTGCAGGTCCTTCACGCTCGGCTTGATCGCACGACCGGAAGCATCCACGCCGACGAAATCGATCGCGTAGCGCTGGGGTACGGTCAGGCTGCCGTTGATCGCGACCATGCTGCCCCAGTGATGCGAGCGGAATGCACCCGGACCTTCATGGGCTAGCCAATGGCCGCCGCGCAGGGGCGCACCGATCACCGGCGCCGCCGTCGGCGACAACGTCACCTCGACGCCATCCACCGCGTAGGCGTGACCGTTCGCCGTCATGTCCACATGATGTCGCAGCTGCTTCGGCACCGGCGTTCCCGAAGGGAGCGTGAGCCACAGATAGACGATGCCGCTCTTGCCGGGATCGACGACGGCCGCGGCACCTTCCTTCGGCACGGGCTTGGCGACGGCGGCCAGTCCCGCGCTGTCCAGGTGCAGCAAGGGCTGGGTCGAACCGTCGGCGAAGACGTCCAGGTCGTCGAGGCTCAACGGGCCGGTGTCGCCATAGAAATTGGTCAGGTGCAGTTCGTAGGCGAGGTGCCGCGCGCCATCACTGCCGGTGAACACGGTGGGCGCCCAGGGCACCCTCGCCTCGACCGGTGCCGGATCGGGCACCGTCCGCGCCTGGACGCCGGTACCCATCGTCGCTGCCACGCCCACCATCCATATCCATGCGCGCATCCCCTTCCCCCGTGATGACCGAGCCCGATAGTAGCGTTCGCAGGCGGGTAAAGACGACCGGCTCAGCCTTCCTTGCCCAGGCCCGTCTGTTGCAGGAGGATCAGCAACGCGCTGTCGATCCAGCGCCGGGCCAGGCTTTCGCGGCGGCCTTGCATGCGCACGCTGACACCTTGTTCGGCGTCGAGCGGAGCGGACAAGCCTTCACCTTCCACGCGCACCCGGTACCAGACGGTCGCCGGGCGCAGTTCCTTCGCCGGCGCCGTCGGATTGAGCGGGATCGGCCCGCCGTGGTTCTTCGCCAGCAACAGGCTGGGCAGGTGTTCGAGCGCGCCATCGTCCACCGCCACGACGCGACCATGCAAGGGCTGCCAATGGCCATGCGGATAGACGGTGGCGGATGCGCCAGGGACGAGCCGGGCGCGGTCCGCTTCCGATACGAGCACCTCCGCCCGCCAGCGCGTGCCACCCACCACGGTCGCGATGCGCGAACCGGGCGATACCCAGCTTCCCGCCTGCAACGCCGGATCGAGGTCGCGCACGATGCCATCCTCGCTGGCCGTGAGGCGAAGGCGATGCAGTTCCGACGTACTGGCGCGACGCTGCACGTCGTACTGGTCGGCCATGCGCTCGGCCACGACCTGCTTGGCCACGCCGTCGCGGTCGAGGGCGATGGCGCCGCGCGCCGTGGATTCGTAAGCGTCGCGCAGCGCATCGGCCTTCGCCCGCTCGTCCTCGGGGGTCGGCGCGCTGAGTTCGAACAGCAACTGCCCGGCCGTCACGTGCGTGCCATCGGCGACGCTCACGCGTTCCATCCGTGCGGCGAACGGCGTGAACACCGGCTGTTCGAATCCCGCTTCCACGACGCCCTCGGCGGTGATGCTCGCCGACCATGGCACCAGCACGACCAGCCCGGCCACGCCCAGGACGATCAGGCGGCGACGCACGCGCGGCCAGCGGATCTCCGCGCGCCGCATCCACCATATCCGTACTTCGTTGAGCATCGGCCTCACCACGAACGTCACGATTTCCACCAGGAAGAGGATCAGGCCCAGGGCCTTGAAGAAGGCGTGGTACACGACCACGGCGATGCCCACGAAGAGGGTCAGTCGATACAACCAGGTCGCGAACGCGAACACGGTGAGGAACGCCGCGAAGCGCGGCGAGACCGCGTCCGGCCGGGGGTCCTCGATGCCGAGCAGGCGCAGGCGCACCCAGCGCTTCGCCCAGCGTCCCGCGCGCTCGTGCAGGCCGGGGTAATCCAGCGCGTCGGCGAGGATGAAATAGCCGTCGAAACGCATGAACGGGCTGGCGTTGACCACGAGCGTGAGCACCCAGGCCGTGGTGCCGAGGAAGAACAGCGCGTTCTTGAAGTTGCCTTCCGGCGCGAACGACCACAAGAGCGTGCACCACGCGGCGAGCACCAGCTCGGCCATGACGCCGGCCGAGGCGATGGCCAGGCGTCGACGCGAACCTTCCAGCTTCCAGCTTTCGCCGGTATCGGTGTACGCCATGGGCCACATGACCAGCAACGCCACGCCCATGTGTCCCACGCGCACGCCGAACCGCGTGGCCATGAAGGCATGGCCGAACTCGTGCCAGCATTTGGAAAAGACCAGCGCGCCGGCGAAGGCGATGACGCCGTCCCAGCTCATCGCGCCACGCAGGTTGGCCTGCACGACATCCCACTGGCGTGCCGCCAGCAGCAGGCCGAGCGCGGCCGCGAACAGCGTGACGACGAGGAACCGCATGCCGAACATCCAGCTGACGAAGGGCAGCGTACGGCGCAGGAAACGCTCCGGGCGAACCAGCGGAATACGGATGAACAGGTAGTTCTGCAACAACCAGTGCAGTGCCGACGTGCGCCGCTTCGGCATGGCGCCGCGCGTGAGTTGCTGCTGTTGCAGGAAACGCGCGAACTCCAGCACGTCGTCGGCTTCGGGCGTCATCGTGGTGCTGGCGGTAACGGCCTCGGCGATCCGCTGGGGATCGCCCAGCGCCCAATGCTGGAGGAACTCGAACTCGAGCCAGCCGATGCGGAAGAACTGGTTGCGCACGGGGTCCGACAGATGCCACGCCGGCGAACCATCGCGATTTCGCCCGGCGGCGTGGATGTTCAACTCGTCGCGCAAGGCGGGCCATGGCGGTGGCGCCGCAGCCATGCCACCCATCGCCCCCATCGCAGGCACGGCGGACATCGTCAGAGCCCGCACCAGGCGCGCACGGCGGCCAGCGGGCGACGCAGCATCAGGTAACCGAACACGCTCCAGCTTCCCGAGACGCGCGCCGTGCCTTGCAGGCCGATGCGCGCGCCGGGCGGCGTACCATCGATCGTCCCGCGCAGCACATAGCTGGCGACGCCGTTGGGTGCTTCCACCGGCTGGTAGCCGGCGTAGTCGAGTTTCGCGTCGAGCGGGTCCAGTGGCGCGACCTTGAGAAAGACGGTCATGGGTGCGCCCTCGGCCAGGTTGGTCGGCTCGCCCACCGGAGCCCATGCGCGCACGCCCAGCGCATGCGGGTCGGCAAGCAGGCCGATGCGCTCGCCGGTCTGCACGGGGCGGCCGGACCAGTCGTCCGGATCGGAATAGACGAACACGCCGTCGGCCGGTGCGCGGATGGCCAGCTTGTCCACTTCGCGCTGCAACGAGACCACATCCACCTGGCGCTCGCGCCACTTCCCCTCGGCCATGCCCAGGTCGGCCTTGGCGTTCTGGTTCTCGATGGCCTGTTGCGCGGCCTGGTGCATCTCCACGCTGGCCGTGGCCAGTTCGGCCTGGGCGACGGCGAGCTTGTTGCGCAGGGTCGTGTCGTCGAGTTCGGCGAGGACCTGCCCCGCCTTCACCGGCGCGTTGGGCAGGACCGTCATGCGATGGATCACGCCCTCGCGTGGCGAGGCGATCACCTGGCTTCGCGTCGAGATCACCTCGGCGGGAACGAGCGTGTATTCGCGCACGGGGATCAGCAACACCACCAGCAGCACGGCCAGCGCATAGCGCAGGCGGCGTCCGCTGGTCGCCGCTTCCCACCAGCGCCGCCAACGCGACGGCCGCGCCACCAGCGACCACCAGGCATAGCCGTAGAGGTTGGCGAGTTGCAGCAGGGCGAACTCGGCGCTGTCCGGAGTGAGCGTCGTCGGCCACGCCTGGTCACGCGCGAGCACGAGCAGCGCGTCGACATGGCGATCGGGACCCATCAATGGCAGCACCCACACGTGCGCCGGCAGCCACTCGCTCCACTCCGCGGCCAGTTCCTCGCCGAGCATGCCAGGCGAAAGCGGCAGGACGCGGGCACCGGCGGGCAGCTCGGCACACTGCGGCGCGATCCGCCGTGCGACGGCGGACAACCACAGCGCATAAGGCGTGTTGGGATCGGGCTCGGCCAGCCCGGAATGGGCGGCAAGACGAGGACTCCGTCCCGGAGGAGTCGCCAGCAGGGCGGCCTGGCGATAGTCGACTAGGCTACGCGTCTCGTTGCATGCGACGAAACCAAGCTCGGTCGCGGTCGCCGCGCCTTCGGCGCGTGCGGCGAGCGCATAGAAGCGCGACGACGCGCTGGCGCCGGGGTTGTCCTGGGGATTCATGGTTTCAGCCCTGCCCGGTGCTCTTCGCCGGTGTCGCCCGGCCGCTCATGCCCGGCAGCACGCGGCTCGTGTCGCCTTCGAAATCGGCCTCGATCTCGATGGTCTGGCTGACCGCGTCGACGCGGCCGCTGAGGCGCGTCACCGTGAGGGGATGGTGTTCGCCGGTCTCGTCGACGGCGGCGTCCAGATGCGCGCCCGGCTTGAGCCAGCCGATCCAGCTCGAAGGCACGTTCAGCCGCGCCTTCGGCGTGCCGGTACCGACCAGTTCGATCACCGGGGCACCCGGCGACACGCCCTGCCCTTCCTTCACGTGGATACGCGCCACGCGCCCGTCGAACGGTGCGACGAAGCGGCACTGCGCCAGTTGCGCGTCGAAGATGCGCATCTGGCTGCGCGTGCGATTGACGTCGGCCGCGGTGAGTTCGACCTCCAGCGCGGCGGCGGATTGCAGGCCCTGCAACTTGGCCTTCGCCTCGTAGCGCAGCTGCGCCGCCTTGTATTCGGCGTCGGCCGCCGCGCGCCGCGCGTCCACGTCGCTGCAATCGAGCGAGACCAGCACCTTGCCCTTCGCGACGGTATCGCCCAGTTGCACGTAGACGCGTGCGACGCGCCCCCCGGCCACGGCGGACAGCGGGCTTTCCCGGTCCGCCACCACGAGGAAGCGCACGGGCGCCTGGGTCGACGCCGCCGCCGGCGCGGATTGAGCCTGCGCGGGAACCGTGCAAGGCAGGCCCCATGCGAGCACCGCGCTGAAGGCGGCGAACGTCATCGCCTTCGAAATCGTCGTCGCGGTCTTCATGGCTGGGCCGTGGCCGCCGTTTCCGGTGCGGCCGCGAGACGACGCACTTCCGCCATCACCGAGAGCGCCGCGGCTTCGGCCAGGGCGATCACCGAACGCGTGTTGGCGTCGTCGGGGAGGAAGCTGCGATAGCTCTGCGTCAGCAGGCGCTTGCCGGCCGTGTCCTGCACGGTCACGTCCCACTGCGCGCGCGTCGCCGCCTTGCTCGGCGTGGCGCTGTAGTGCAGTTCCATGGCGAGGCTGTCCGCACCGTTGCCAAGGGCCAGCCGGTTGCCGGTCATCACCTTGCCCACGGCATCGCGCACCGCCACGCCGTCGACGCGCGCCGGCAGGCCGGTCACGCTGAGCTGGATCGGACGGTCCACCGCCACGGCATCCGCGGACTGCGTGAACACGTGCTTCTCGCCGTCGATCAGGCTGGCCTGGATGGCCTTGGAAAGCGTCGGCACGTCGCTGCCCGCGACCTGCTCCGGCATCAGGTCGATGCCGACCGAGTTGAGCACGCGGCCGTACGCCGACTGCGCCGCCGCATAGGAGGACGCTTCCTGGAAGCGCGACACCATCGAACGCGCCTGCGTGCGCAGCGTTTCCAGTTCGCTGGTGAGCTGGTTGTTGGAACCGGCGCGGGCCACGCTCGCCAGACGCTGGTCCACCTGCGCGGATTCCTGCGCGAGCTGGTGATCGTAGACGGCCAGCTTGTAACGTTCGACGGAGACACGCACCTGGGTCAGCACGGCCATGCTGAGCGCCATCCGGCGCGCGTCGTCGACCTTCATCCGCGCTTCGTTGGTGCGCTTGATCGCGGGCAGCCCGGCGAGGCGGATCAGGTTCATCGACATGCTGATGCCGCCCTGCGTCCAGTTCTCGTTGTACAGGTAGCTGTTGGAGTCGTAACCGATGCCGCCGAACAGGTTGAGGTTCGGGAACAACGCGGCGATCTGCTTCTTGGTCTCGATCGCGTCGATGCGCGCCTTGTAGTCTTCCTCGCGCAGTTCCGGGCGCTGCTCGAGTGCCGTCTGCTCGAGCTGGTCGAGGTTGGACGGAACCTGCGAGAGCCGCGTCTCGGTGGCATCGGCCAGCGTGAACTGCGTGCCGGGCGCCAGGTTCATCAGGGCGGCGAGCTCGCGCCGTGCGAACTCCATCTCCTGGCGCTTCTCGTTCACCAGGGTCATGGCGTCGAGCAAGGCGCGCTGGTATTCCAGCCCCTCGACCGGCGGCAGGACGCCGGCGCGCTCGGCCTCGCGGGTCTTCTCCAGCGCGGCCTGGATGTTGTCGGCCAGCACCTGGGTCTCGCCGAGCAGGCGCTGCGCACCGAGCGCGCGCCAGTAGGCATCGCGCACGTCCTGCACGATGTTCTGCAGGACCTTGCGGCGGCGCTCGTCGGTGACGTTGACGTCATCCGCCTGCTGCTTCGCCCGGT
Organism: Luteibacter sp. RCC_6_2; assembly: GCF_041360655.1. NCBI lineage: Bacteria > Pseudomonadati > Pseudomonadota > Gammaproteobacteria > Lysobacterales > Rhodanobacteraceae > Luteibacter > Luteibacter sp. RCC_6_2. Next base: position 278,798 of record NZ_JBFUPQ010000001.1, read on the forward strand.
AGTAGCTCAGGCCGAAGTCCAGCACGTCCCACGACAGCGTGGCGTCGGCGAGGTAGTGCACGCGCTCTTCGGAGGTGGAGGGACGCAGGCTGACGATGCGGTCCTCGATGCCGATGCTGGTGCCACCGGAGTCGTTGCTGCGCCAGCGGTAGCCGGCGTCGGCGGTCAGCTTGGGCAGCATGTCGAGTTGGGAGACGTCGAGCAGGCCGCGCGACAGCGCGGTCTCCATCAGCTTGAGCCGATAGTCGAGGTTGTACTTGAGCGACCGCGCCATGACGTCGGACAAGGTCAGCGGAGCGCCGATCGGCTCCTGGCCCTTGTACATCGCCTGCTGGTCGTTCTTGACCCGCGTGGCGACCTCGTCGTGGGTGAGCGGCTTGGGCTTGACGGCGCCACAACCGGTAAGGAACACGGCGAGGGCCAGCGAGGCGACCAGCGGTGCGCGGCGCATGGCGAATGTCATCGGTGTGGTGGTCTTCATGGCATGGATGTGGTGCATGGAGATTCGGTCCTTGTGAACGTGGGCCGGCGATGCGTGGATCGCCGGGCTCGCGATTAGTGGCGTGGCTGCGTGGGTGCGGGTGCGGAGGCCAACGGCATGGCGGCGGCCTTGGCCATCGCCGCGATCTGTGCCGTCAGCGATGGCGCACCGGCCGGTGTCGAAACCGGTGGTGGCACGCGCATGGCGGTGGGTACCTCATGGGCCGGCCTGGTCGCGTGCTGCGTCCGTTCGGCGTGTGCCTCGTTCGTTTTCTCCAGGTCATGGATGCGCGTGGGCGAGAACGGCGAGAAGTCGTCCCACAACACGCTCGAGCCCAGCCCGAAATCATTGAGTGCGACACGCGCGCGGCTGTGCGCCTCGGCGAGCAACTGGCGCGAGAAGGCCACGCCATCACGCAGCACGTGCTGGGTGTTCGACGGGTCCAGCGGCGTGTCGCCGAGGTCCGAGGTGGCGTCGTAGCGGCCGGTGATCCACTGGTTGTGCCAGCGCATCGTGTCGCCCTGCGACTGGTCCACGGCCGGCAGGACGAACAGGCCCGGCTCGTAACCCTGGCGGATGTCGCGCGTGGTCCGGTCGTAGGCGACGGGGAAGATCTGGTCGCCCCAGCGTGCCTGCATCGGCGGCGTCGTGCCCTGGATCGTGATGGTGAGGCGTGCTTCGCTCACGTCCCCGTCGGCGTCCGTGATGGTGTAGACGAACACCTCGCTCAGCGTGCGGCTGGCGTCCAGCGAACTCACCCTCGGATTGCGGACGTCGAGCTGATACGTGTACGTGCCGTCCGCGTTGAGGATCAGCGTGCCGAACTCGCCACGGCTGCTTCCGCCGATCGTGCCGGACGTACCGAGGTTGGCCGAGGCCACGCCGGTGAGCGGACCGCCAGTGGCCGGGCCGTCGGCGCCGATCCGGTCGGAACCGTCGTGCGAGGGACCCTTGCCGGTGAACACGTTGCCACTGGCGCCGGTCTGCCCGGCATCCTGGACGATGGTCGCGCTGTCGTCGTGCGCGACGGGCGCGTCGTCGGCGATGTCGACCACCAGCCTGCCGGTGGACACGCCACCAGTCACGTCGGTGACACCCAGTGCGATGACATCGCTGGTGGACGTCGAACCGGGCTGCTGCAACGCATGGTCGAGCGTGTAGGTGTAATCGAGCGTACCCGCCGTCGCCACGCCATTCACCGTCGAGGTGGCGGTGAAACCGGTGAGCACGAGCGTGCCGTCCGGCGTGACGATGGTGACGGGATGCTGCGGGCTCAGCGCGGACAACTGCTCCGGCGTGAGCGTGGTGCCGCCCACGGTGACGCTGGCGAGACCATCCAGGGCGCTCAGGTCGATATGGCCGCTGGTGGTGTCGCTGCCGCCACCATCGACCAGGCCCGGCTCGCCGACCTCCGAATGGCCGCCGACGTTGCCGTCCCGGTCCACCGGAACGATCGACGGGTTGCCATCGGTCACGCCGCCGATCGTGATGGTCAGCGTCGCGGTGCTGCTGTCGCCGTCGGCATCGGTGATGACGTAGGTGAAGGTTTCGGTGAGCGTCTGCCCGTCCTTCAGCGCGTTCACCGCCGGGTTGTCGTTGTCGAGCGCGTAGCTGTAGCTGCCGTCGGCGTTGAGCGTGAGCGTGCCGTAGCTGCCACCGAGCGGCGAACCGACGGAACCCGCGGTGCCGTGGAAGCCGACCGCGCTGACCGGCGTGGCGGTACCGTCGGCGCCGACACGGTCGTTGACGAGCACCGAGCCGGTGACCCCGGCGGTGTTCTCGGTAACCGCCGCCGTATCGTCGTGGGCCGTCGGCACGTCGTCGACGATGTTCACCACCAGGGTTCCCGCCGCCGTGTCGCCGCCCGCGTCGGTGACGGTGAGCGCGATGTTCTCGGTGCTATCGGTGGCACCCGGCTGGGAGGCCGCGCGGTCCAGCGTGTAGGTGTAGCTGAGCGTGCCGGCCGTGGGGACGCCACCGACGGTCGAGGTCGGATTGAAGCCGGTGAGCACGAGCGTGCCGTCCGGCGTCGTTATCGTGACCGGCGAACCGCTGCCGAGCGCGGCGAGCTGCGCGGTGGTGAGCGTGGTGCCGCCCACCGTCACGCTGGCCAGCCCATCGTCGGCCGTCAGTTCGATGCTGCCGGTGGTGACCTGCGACCCGTCGTGGTCGACCAGGCCCGCCTCGATGACGGTGGCGTGGCCCGCCGCGCCACCGTTACCGTCCACCGGCGCGATCGACGGTGCGCTGTCGGTATGGCCGTGGATGGTGATGGTGAGCGTGGTGGTACTGGTGTCGCCGTCCGCGTCGACGATGGTGTAGCTGTAGACGTCGGTGAGCGTCTGCCCGTCCTTCAAGGCGTTGACGGCGGCGTTGCCGTTGTCCAGCGCGTAGCCGTAGCTGCCGTCGGGGTTGAGCGTGAGCGTGCCGTACTGGCCGGCCACGCCCGTGCCGACGTTGCCGGCGAGCGGGCCGCTCGCCGTGCCGGCGGCGACGCCCGCCACCGGCGAAGCGATACCGTCGGCGCCAAGGCGGTCGGCGACGTCGCCCGGACCCGCCGCGGAGACGACGTTGCCGTTGACCACGGCGGCGCCGTCCTCGCCAATGTCCGCGCCATCGGCGCGAGCGGTCGGCGCATCGTCCACGATGTTGACCACGAGGGTACCCGTGGCACTGCCGCCACCGGCATCGGTGACCGACAAGGCGATGTCATCGGTGCTGTGGTCCGCGCCGGGCTGGGCGATCGATCCGCCCAGGGTGTATGTGTAAGTGAGCGTGCCCGCGGTCGGCACGCCGCCGACTTCGGCGGTCGCCGTGAAACCGGTCAGCACGAGCGTGCCGTGTGCCGTCACGATGGTCGCCGGGGTGCCGGCGCTCAACGCGGCGAGCTGGGCGGCGGTGAGCGTCGTGCCGCCCACGGTGATGCTGACGAGACCGTCCGGCGCGGAGATGGCGACGGTATCCGTCGCGTCACGCGGCTGCCCCGCCGGACCGTTCGTGGTCAGGCCCGACTCCCAGACCGTGGTTTCGCCGGTGGTGTCGACGCCATTGCCGGCGCCGTTGCCATCGTGCGGAGCGATGGAGGGACCGCCATCGGTATGACCCACGATGGTGATGGTCAACGTCGTGGTGCTGGTATCGCCGTCCGCGTCGGTGATGGTGTAGGTATAGACCTCGGTACGCGTCTCGCCATCCTTCAAGGCGTTGACGACGGGGTTGGCGTTGTCCAGCGCGTAGCTGTAGCTGCCATCCGAGTTGAGCGTGAGCGAGCCGTACTGCCCCGCGATGGCCGAGCCGACGTTGCCGCTGACCGGCCCACCCGCGTTGCCGAACACCACGCCGGAGACCGGCGTCGGCGTGGCGTCGCCACCCACGTGGTCGGCACCGCCGCCCGTGAGCACGACATTGCCCGTGGCCGGCGCGCCGTCCTCGTCCACCGTGTTCGTGTCGGCGTGCGCGACGGGCACGTCGTCGGCGATATCCACGGTGATGCTGCCGCTGTCCGTGAAACCGGCGCTGTCGCGCGTGGCGATCGCGATCGTCTCGCTGCTGCCGGTCGCGCCCGGCTGGTCCACCGGACCATTGAGGCTGTAGTGATAGACGAGCGTGCCGTGGCCCGCGTCCGCACCGGGAAGATAGCCGGTCACGACCAGGGTGCCGTGATCGGTCTGGATCGTGCGCTGGTCCAGTGGCACGTTCGCGATGTCCTGCAACTGTGCCAGCGTGAGCGTGACCGAATGCCCGGCACCCGCGGCGGGATCGCCGATCGTCACGCTATCCAGGCCGTTGAACAGGGCGAAGGTCTCGGTGCCGTCCACGCCCTGGCTGCCGCTGGCGTCGGTCAACCCGGCCTCGCTGACCTGGGTGCGGCTGCTCACGGTGACGTCGAAGACGCGCGTGGTGACGAGGGCGTTCGAGGAGCCGTCGGCGTAGCCGTACTGATCGCCTGCCGTACTGGGATCGCTGCTTGCGTTATCGGCGGCGTCGCCGTCGAGCGTCGGCTGGTCCGGCCTGCTGCCGTGGTTGCCGTTGTCGTTCACGGCCACCTGCACCTGGAAGGTGCCGTTCCAGTAGGCGTTGTTGTCGCCCGCTTCCGCCGACGGCAACTGCACACCCACCGCGTTGATCGCCGACTGTACCTGGTCGATGGAACCGGTGATGGTGATGGTGCTACGGCCCTGGCCGTCCGTGCCGAAGGTGTACGTGGCACCGGCATAGGTGCCGGAGGTCGCGGTGGACCCGTTGACGTCGTGGATGCTGAAGCCATTCTGCAACGTCACCGTGGCGGTGATGGCGTCGGTACCGGCATCCGGATCGGCCAGGGTGATGTGGCTGAGCGTATACAGGCCGGCGGCGCTTTCATCGGCGCCGTTGGGACCGGTGATACCGATGGCGGTCGGGTTGTTGATCGAGGACGGGAACACCACGCGATACGACGAGGCGACGTTCTGGGTGAGCCCGCCGGGCACGGCCGCATACGGATCGACCGCGGTCGTCGGCACCGCCTGGGTACCGTTGGCGGCGGCGTTCTGGCCGCCATTGGCGGCGCCCGAACCGTCGAGGCTGCCGCTGGCCGTGTCGCGCAGGCGGTCGTCGGCGATCACTTCCACGCGATACGACTGGTCGGCGTTGGCGAGAGCGCCGCCGATCGACACCTGCAAGCCGGCGAGGTAATCGTTCACCTGCTGCCGCGTGCCACGAATGACCAGTGCGGCATCGGTCCCGTCGTAGGTGCCGTCCACCGTCGCGCCGGACGTGCCGCCGTTGCTCGAGCCCAGCACGATGTTCGCGTAGGCCGACTGTGCCAGCGGATTGCCGGCGGCATCGGTGACACGCACGGTGACCTGCATGAAGTCCTGCTCGCCCTGCGTGATCCCGCCACCGTCGGCATAGTCGACGTCGCCGACGACGAAGCCGTCCACCGGCGTGCTGCCGTTGAGATAGACGGTACCCGCGCCCGTCGTCACGGTCGGCGCGTCATTCACGGCGACGATGTCGAGCGCGACCTGGATGTCGGCCGGATTGTTGGACACGCTGCCCGCGCCGGTATCGCCGCCGATCTTCGAGCCGGTGTCGTCGAAGTGCAGCGTGACGGTGACGTCGCCCGCGGCGCCGCCGTTCGTGTCGTGGTTGACGTTGGCGGCGCTGCGGTAGGTGAGGCCGTTGGTCGCGTCGTTGAGCAAGGCCTGGATATCGCTGGCGCGGCCCGTGAGCACCAGGGTGCCGGTGTTGTCGCCGCTGATGGTGACGGCGAGGCTGCCTGGCGCGCTCGGCGTGAAGCTGGTCTGGTTGCCGTTGCCACCGATGCCGAGCGTGCCGCTGGGCACGGTCACGCGCACCGTCACCGGCGTGTCGAACGCGGCCGATTCCGGATCGGCCACGACGAAGCCGCCACCGATGTGGGTCGTCTGGTCTTCGTACACGGTGCCGCTGGTGGGGCCGGTCAGGGTGCCGGGCTCGTTCACGCTGGACGCACGGACCACCACCGAGGCGGCGGCCACGTCGCCGCTGTTGGCCGGCGCCACATCGCTGTACCAGTCGTAGTTCGTGGCGTCGATGGGCGTGGTCGCGTTGCCGGTACCCGGCGTGGTGGGCTGGTTCACGTCGCCGCCGTTCGCGCCGCCGACGAGGTTGCCGCTGGCGTCGCGCAGGCGATCGTCCGCGATCACCTGTACCTGGTACTTCGCATCGCGGTCGCCGGCGAAGTTCACGGTGAGGCCAGCCAGCGCTGCGTTGATCTGCGCGCGCGTGCCGCTCAGCACGAGATAGTCCCCACCGCCGTTCTTGTCGCCGTCCACGACCACGCCGCCACCGGCCGCATAGCCGATCGCGACGCCATCGGCGGTGTATTCGGCGGCCGAGAACGCGCTGCCGTCCGCGTGCAACAAGCGCACCGTGACCTGGAGGTAATCGGTCTCGCCGCCGCCGACGGTGGTGAGGTCCGGATCGGCCACGCTGAAGCCCGGCACCGGGTTGAACTGCGGGTCCGCGCTGTCGAGGTCGACGGGACCGGCCGGCGCGGTGACCTTCGGCGCATCGTTGGTGGGGTCGGTATAAACCCAGAACTCGTTGCCCGCCTGCTCCTTGTCACCGTCGGAAACGGTGAAGAAGAAGCGGTCGTCCGGCGCCGAGGGATAGCTGGCACCGGTGGATTCGGTGCCGTCGTTGAGATAGTAGATACGGCCGGCGGCGACGTCCGCCTGGGTGAAGGACGAACCCGCACCGAGGATGTGGAAGGTCACGCCACCGTCGGTGGAATACGCTAGCTTGCCGTGCGCCGGGCCACCGGTGATCGTGTACTGCACCTGCTCGGCGGAGCTGTCCGGATCGTAGGCCTGGAGCATGGCCGTGGTGATCTGGGCGTAACCGCCCTCCGCCACGGTGAGCGGGTTGTTGACCGGGGCGCCACCGATATTGTTCGGCGAATCGACGGGCACGGTCGGGTCGGCCTGGGTCGGATCCTTCGCGATCTGCGGCGCGTCGTTGACGTTGGTGATCTGGATCGTGACATTGGCGTCCGTGGCCGAGCGAGCACCCCAGCGGTCCTGCGCCTCGACCGTGAAGCTGGCGCTGCGCACTTCCGAGCCGTTGCTGACGAAGCGCAGGCCGGTGGTGCCCGCGCTGCCGGTGATGATGGATGCGTCGAGCAAGGTGTTCGCGGTCACGTCCTGCCAGCTCGCGCCACCATCGGTGGAGTACTGCAACTTGCCGCCCGCGGGCAGGCTGGTGATGATGAACTTCAGCGCGTTCGCGCCCGTGGCGTCATTGTTGTAGGCGTAGTTGGGGCTGCCATCGGGAAGCGTCGGCGAGTTTTCGAGATAACTCGCGCTGGTGGCATCGTCCGGGTCGCCCAGGCCGAGCTGGTCCTTGGTGATGTAGGCGATCTCGCCTTCGTTGATCACCGTGGTGGACGAGCCGACGACCGTCGGCAGGTCGTTGGTCGGCGTCACGTAGATGTCGAACGAGGGCTTCCAGCTGTCCGCGATGGCCTGCCCGTTCTGCACCGTGACCAGGCCGGCCGACACGGAGAAGTTGGCCGTGGCGTGGAAGTCTTCGCTGGCGCCGTCGTGCTGGAAGCGGATACGGCCCGCATCGAGGTCGGCCTGGGTGAACGTGCCATAGGTGGCGACGTCGACCCAGGTGCCGTTCACCTGCTTCTGCAGCGTGCCCGCGGTGCCCGTGCCCGCGCCATCGCTGGTGAAGCCGAGGAAGGTGTAGACCACCTGCGACGGGTCCACGCCTTCGGCGGTGTAGCTGAGGCCAGGCATGGTGTGGAAATCGGTCGGCTGCCCGTTCGTCGTCGTACCGTGGAGAACGATGGTGCCGCCTTCGGACACGTTGCCGATGGCGGCGCCGGAGGGATCGACACCCGCGTAGGTCGACTGCTGCTCGGCCGTGGTCACGTCGTGGACCGGGAAGTTACCGTTGTTGCCGTCGGTCGTCGGTGCGAGACCGATGGTGAACGTGTAGTCGCGCAGGGTGTCCGTGGACGCGCCGCCGGTGTAGTCGCCACCGATGCGCGTGAACGTGGTGCCGTCGGCGTTCCAGCGCAGCGCGGTGGTGTTGTCCACCACCTGGAAGTGGAACGTATCCTGCTGGCCCGCCGTGGCCCCGCTCACCTGCACGTACTGCACGCGGCCGGCGCGCACGTCGGCCATGGTGAAGGTGGCGCCGTCCTTCAGTTCCTCGCCATTGAGCAACAGGTAACCGTGGGTCAACCCGGCCTGGCTGGTGACGAAGCTGATGTTCTGTTCGGGCGAATCGACATCCGTCGCGCCGAGCATGGCCGTGGTGAGCACGACCGAATACGGGCCCGCGCTGCCGTTCCCGCCCGCGGTCACGGTGGCCGTGCGCGTGCTGCCGACGTCCAGCGAGGGATCGTCGTCCACGGCGTGCACATCGAGCACGATCGTGCCGTCGGCGCTGCCCGGCGTGCCGGTGCCGCCACCGAGATCGGTGACGCGCACGCCGTAGCTGTCCTGGGTGACGCCGTCGACGCCGTCGTTGCGATAGGTGAGCAGGTTGCGGTTGGCGTAGTCGAAGCTCTGGCCGACGGTGACCGCGACGCCGTTATAGTAAAGCGTGCCATGCGTGGGCAGCGCCGTGATGGTGACCTGCAGCGCCGTGTCCTGCGGATCGCCACCGCTGCCGGCGACGATGTACTGGCCCACGTTGCCCGTATCCACGGCGTTGGCCGGCTGGCCTTCGTAGACCATGCCGGTGCCACCGACGGTCGGCGCCTGGTTCACCGCCTGCACGGCCAGGTTGACGTGGACGGTGGCGGAACGGTCGAGCGGCGTCGCGCCGTCGTTGATCCGGGCGTCGAAGCCGTCCGCGGTGTCCTGGTTCGCACCGGTGGCCGTATGCACGTAGCTCAGGCGGCCATCGATGACGTCCTGCTGGGTGAACACGGAACCCGCGCCCAGGCGGTTGCCGTCGAGCGTGAGGTAACCGTACTGCGGCAGCGCCGTGAGGCTGTAGACGATCTGGCTGGCCGACTGCGTGCCGATGGTCACTTCCGCGTCGGAGGCGGCCAGGGTGTCGGCGCCGATCACGGTGACGCTCGGGCTGTCGCCGGCGCCTACCTCCAGCACCGTCTTGGTGGCGTCGGGCACGGCCACCGGATCGTTCGAAGGCGTGATGGTGACGTCGAGCGAGCGCGTCGCCGAGAGCGACTGCGCATCGGTGACGGTGACATCGATGGTGGTGCGCGCGGCGGTGTTACCCAGCTCGACGTCGGCGGCGACGAAGCTGAGCTGGTTGAGCCACGCATTCGCCTCGGCGACGGTGCCGGTGAACCGGTAGCCGCCCGCGACCGCCGTGGCGGCCGTACCCGTGACCAGGGTGCCCTTGGCGGGGTCCGCGACGACCGCGGTGACGGTGACACGATCGCCACCGACGCCATCGTCGACGATGGACCAGCCGGTGAGCGTGCCGCGATCCGCGCCCGCGGCGTTCAGCGAGCTGGGTTCGGAAACGGTGAGGCCGCCGCTGGTGGTGCCGATGGTCGGCGCGACCAGCAGGCCGTCGTAGTCGAGCGCGAGCGAGCGCGTCTCGACATGGCCCACGGAGCTCTCCAGCACCCAGTCGCCGCCGAGCGCCGCGGCGCCCGTGGCATCGGTGGACGAGGCGACGTCCGCCTGGGTCAGGCGGCCCAGCTGCGTGACCAGCGCGTTGTCCTGGTGCGACACGTCGCAACCGTAGAGAAGGATGTCGCCGTTCGTCGAAAGCGTGGCGCCGATGTCGCCGAGCTGGCTCGCGTAGGAGGCGATATTGCCGGCGGTGACCGTGTCGGTACCCAGTGAAATGGAGTCGCTGGCGCCATGGCTGATGATGTGGATCGCGGCGATGTCGTGTTCGCCACGCAGCGCGTTGGCGATCTGCGTGAGGCCCGAGGACTTGTCGTCCAGCACCACGACCTGGCCGCCCGGAGGCAGCTGCGCGACCAGCGACTGCCAGTTCGCCACGCTCTGGTCGATGACGTAGACCTGGGTCGGTGCCGGAACGCTGGGCGCCGGCGGCGGCGCCGCGGCGTGACCCGGCTGTTCCACGGCGGCGCTGTGGAACTTGCCGCCGTCATGCGCCGCTTCCGCGGGATCGACATGATGGCTGGCCGCTTCCACGAGCGCGGCGCCGTCGTACATCTGGCGCGGCTCCAGCGCATAGCGGTGGGAGCGCGGACGGAACGGGTTCGGTGACTTTGTCCCTGGCATGGGATCGCCTTCAAGGTAACGGGGCATGACGTAGGCCGACGGGCTCCATCCCGAGGGCCGGGAGGCCTTCGGGAATCGCTATCGATGTGAAGCTGTGATTTACGTCACAGCGGCGGCGCCGATGCTATGCATGGACGTCGACGATGAGAAGGCGGCGGAATGGGAAATTGCGTCATGCGCGGCGTGACGATCGTCCGCTCCGGCAAAGGTGGGACGAGGCGGCTTCACGGGCATGGGGCGGCCAGGCCTCGCCCGCCGCCATCGTGGCGTCAAGATCGTGAAGCCGGGCCTTTGCCAGACCGGATTCGTGATCTTTGTGAAGGAGGAAGGATCAGCGCACGTCGTCGTGCGTGATGGCCGCCGTTTCGTCCGTTGCCGGGTCGAGCAGACGCGTGACACGCGCCATGAACTCGGCCGCCGTGGCGGGCTTGAGCAGGACGTCGTCGAACGCTTCCGTGGCCGCCGCATCGGCGGGACGTCGCGGCGGCAAGGCCGAGTAGAGCAGCACGGGCAAGCCCGGGTGCTCACGTCGCAATGTCAGCAACCATCGCCATCCGTCCATGTCCGGCAACCGCTGTTCCGTCACGACCGCATCGGGCATGTCGTCCCGCAGTGCGTTCAGCGCGCTTTTGCCATCGGCGGCGGCGAGGCTGCGGAAACCGTAACCGTCGAGCAGGTCGCACAACACGGCACGCCGTGCCGGGTGCGGTTCGACCACCAGCACCGCCCTGCCCTCGCCGTCGATGTCCCCGATGTCGCCGCCGGTCTCGAGTTCCGGTTCGAGGTCGTCTTCGCTCGCCAACGGCAAGGCCACCTCGAAACCGAAGCGGCTTCCACCGGATGCCACGGGTTCGGCGACGAGACGGCTGTCCATGTGGTCGAGCAACTGGGTCACGATCGCCAGGCCGAGGCCGCTGCCCTCGTGCTGCGCGGCATTGCCGCCACGGGTGAAAGGCTGCGCCAGCGCGGCGGCCACGTCGGCCCCGAGGCCGATGCCCGTGTCCTCGACCGAGAAGGCCAGGTGCACGCGAAGGCCATCGCCGCCGCGCAGCTCGACACGGAAGACGACCAGGCCGTCGTGGGTGAACTTGGCCGCGTTGCCGAGCAGGTTCAACAGCACCTGTCGCAGGCGGCGGAAGTCGGCGACCGCCAGCGACGGCAGGCGCGGATCGAAGTGGCATTCCAGACGGTTGGCATGGCGTTCCACCAGCGGCGCCGCATGGTCCGCCACGTCGTGGAGGAATCCGTGCAGGTAACCCGGGACGGGTTCGAGCGTGAGTTCGGTCAGGTCGCCGCGGGAGAACTCCAGCAGTTCGTCGATGAGGTCCATCTGCTGGCGCACGTGCCGCTCGATCGCCCGCGGATAGTCGCGTCCCGTCCTGCCCGCGCGCCACTGGCGCACCGCATCCAGGATCGCGCCCAGCGGCGAGCGCAGGTCGTGGCCGATGTGGGCCAGCAGCATGCGCCGCGACTGCAACGACTGCCGCAGTTCCGCCGTGCGTTCCTCGACCACGTGCTCCAGGCGTTGCGCGTGGCGGATGAGCACCCGCGTGCGCCAGCGCCACGCGAGCACGACGAGCGCCAGGGCCAGCAGGGCCGCCGAGGCGAAGGCCCACCGCGTGAGCCACCATGGCGGGTCCACCTTGAAGTCGAGGGTGACCGGCTCGGAGACGTTACGCCGGTTCGCGTCGATCGCCTGCAACTGGAAGCGGTAATGACCCGGCGGCAGCGACGCGTAACGCACCTCGCGCTGCGCGGTTTCCACCCAATCCTTGTCGGCACCGGAAAGGCGGTAGCGGAAACGTACCGGCTGCCCCGCGCCGTTGCCCGACACACCGAAGCGCAGCACGAGGGGCGCGGCTTCCTCGAAGGACAACGCGGCATCCGGTCCGGCGACATCGCGATCGCCGTAGTGGGCGGAGATGAGCAGAGGGAGTATCCGGCGAGGCGCGAGGAGTTGTCCCGGGTCGAGGATATGGGTCAGGCCGATCGGCGATCCGATCCAGATCGAGCCGTCGTCGTCGGCGAAGAACGCGCCATGGTTGGTCTCGTCCCAGAGCAGGCCGTCGCGCGTGGAGAGGCGCGTCCAGTCGCCACCGTCGAAGACGTCGACACCGTTGCCGCCGCCCGCCCACAAGCGGCCGCGCCGGTCGGCGCGCAGGAAGTAGAACCGGGTATCCGCGAGCAGCGGATCGTCCACCGGCGCCATCGTCACCTGGTCCGCGTCCGTGATCCGGCCGACGAGCAGTCCGGGCTGCAACGAGCTCAGCCACAGCCTTCCGTCGGGCGTGACCGCCACGTTCTCGTAGCCACCCGAGGCCTCCTCCGGTTGCACACGCACGCGCGCCCAGCCGGCGGCGTCGTGCCGGAACAATCCGCCGCTGCAAGCCACCCAGAGGTCGCCCGCGGCGTCTTCGGCCAGGTCCGAGCACATGGTGGACGGCATGAGCGACGGCGCGGCGGGCGATACCCGCCCTTGCACCGGATCGACTTCGTACAGCCCGCCCAGCGTGTAAGCCCAGAAATGCCCGGCCCGGTCGAGGTAGGCGCCGCGCACAAGGTACGGCAGCACGGCAACCTGCGTGGTCTTCTCCGTTTTCGGTTCGTAACGCAACACGCGTCCATCGAACAGGAAGTACCAGATGATGCCGCCGGCATCGACGATGACGGCGTGCGCCTGGTTCGGCGGTGCGGCCTTCAGCGGCCCGCGATGCGCGCGCCCTTCCTCCGGCACGATCACTTCCGCGCCGGCTTCGCCGGCCACCCAGACGGAACGGGCGTCGCCGCGGGCGATCGACCAGATCAGGCTATTGCTCAGGCCTTGCGCCGAGGTCCAGTTCTCGACGGCGTCGGCATTGCTCCAATAGACCACGCCGCGACCGTACGTACCCATCCAGACCATGCCGTCACGATCGGCCAGCAGGGAGGAAATGCCCACGCCGGGCAAACCCGAGCCCGTGTCGAACAATTCCCAGCGCGCGCCGTCCCAGCGGGCGATGCCGACGTCCGTGCGGGTCACGATCCGCCCCGCGCGATCCTCGATGATGTCGATGCTGGACGCCGCGACCTCGGTATGACCACCGGGGATCTCGTGGCTCGTGAACTCGGAGGCGCCGGCCGCCAGCCGCAACACGTTGCGGATGCCGCGCACCCAGATGCTGCCGTCCCGCGCGGCGAGGATTCCCACCCATTTGTCCGCGGGAACGCCTTGTTCGACGCCATACCGGATGAGCAGGCCATCGCGCAGGCGGCACAAGGCGACGCCGCAGCCGAACCATGTGGTGCCGTTGCGCTGGAGCACCGCGGCGACGTCGCCCGGGTCGTCGCCGTGGCGTTCCGCGCCGGCACCGAACAGCGGCGCGCCCGTCCAGCGTCCACCGGCGTCCTGGGTCAAGCGCAACAAGCGGTGTCCGCTCACCACGAGCATGCCGTCGCGGTCGTCGGCGGCGAGGGTCTGGCCACGGTCGGCCATGACCTGGATGCCGCCGGGACGCACCCAGTGGAAGGTGCCATCGCGGTCCCGCCGTTGCAGGCCCGCCCGCGAAGCCACCCACAGGTGATCGCTGGCATCTTCCGCGAAACCGATGACTTCCGACGTCTGGAAACCATTGGCCGAGTCGACCTGGCGGAAGCCCACGCCATCGAAACGGTAGAGGCCTTTTTCGGTGCCGACCCAGAGATAACCTTCCCTGTCCTGGATCATGCGGATCACGGAGAGGCTGGTCAGCCCGTTGGACTGGTCGTAGACGGTCAAGGGCAGTTGCACCGCGGAGGCGCGTGAAGACCTCCCGCCGCCGAGACACGCGGCGATCAGGAGCAAGGCCATCACGGCATGCCGCAGGAACGGCACGCGGTGGGCGGTCATCCGGTCACGCACCCACGGCATCCGCTTCGGCCGGAGCATCCTGCCGCGCGGCCTTGCGGTACTGGCTGGGCGTCACGCCCAGGCGCTCGCGGAACGCCGTGGTGAAATTGCAGGCGCTGCGGAAGCCGATGTTCTCGGCGATCTCCTGCATGCCCAGTTCGGTGTCCACCAGCAATTGCCGGCTCTTGCGCAGGCGTTCCTCGCGGATCCAGGCGAACACCGTCATGCCCAGCCGCTGGCGGAAAATGGTGGAAAGTCGCTTGTCGTAGGTGCCGACGGCGCTGGCGACCTGTTCCAGCGTGAACGGCTCGGACAAGCGCCGGCCGATGAGCCGCATGGCGGCGCGAAGGATCACCTCGTCCTGGCTCGGCGCGGCCGCGTCCTGGACATTCGGGACGGAGGCATCCGGACGGGGAGCCAGGCGCAGGTGGATCTGCACGCGCGCCAGCAACTCCGCCGGCTCACAACCCTTGAGGATGTAATCCACGCCGCCCTGGCTCAGGCCTTCCAGGCGCTCCTCGGTGCTGGCGGCGGAGGTGAGGAACAGGATCGGGATATGGCGCACCCGCGGCAGTTCCTGCAACTGGCGGCACAGCGCGAAACCGTCCATGCCCGGCATGCGCACGTCCAGCAGGATCAGGTCGGGCGCCAGGAGCTGGGCGCGCTGGTAGCCCTGCTGCGCCGTGGTGGCCAGCGTCACGCGCCAAGGCTGGGCGCGCAGCACCTGCAACAACGACCGGATGTCTTCCGGCGCGTCGTCGATGACCAGAATATGAGCATCCTGAACGGACATGGCTTCCCCCCTGCGGTCGCTCCGGCCACTGACAGCGGTCCGGCGCGTTTTCGGCCGAAGTATATGTCCTTTGGCCGATCCATTTCCGCTCCAGCAAAGGAATTCGTCGCTCGTCCAAAGGGTGGGCCGTACGGCGCTCCCTAGAATGAGGCGTAGACGCCCGATGTGGCGGCGGGGCATGGGCGGATGGAACAGATCAACAACCTCGGCGATTTCTTCCTGCTCGTCCACGTGGTCGAGGCCGGCGGTTTTTCCGCGGCGGCGATCCGGCTGGGCACGACGCGCTCGCTCCTGAGCCGGCGGATCATTGCCCTGGAGCAGCGACTGGGCACGCGCCTCCTGCATCGCAACGCGCGCCGGTTCGCCGTCACCGAGGCGGGGGAACGGGTCTATCGCCATGCGGCGGCCATGTGCGAGGCCGCCCTCGCGGCGGAGCAGGCCGCGGCGCCCTCGGCGAACGCAGGCAGTCTCGTGCGGATCGAGGCCCAGGGTCTGCTTTCACCCCTGGTGGCGGAGCTGGTCCCGGGTTTCGTCGTGACCCATCCACGCACGCGGCTGGCGGTGACCGCCAGCGGAAGCGACATCGAGGCCTTGCTGCGGCAACAGGCGGACGTGATCCTGAGCCTGCGCGAGACCCTGCCCGACAGCAGCGACATCGTGGCCCGCCCACTCGGCACCGTCAGGCTGGTCACCATCGGCAGCCCCGATCTCATACGCCGCGTCGGCAGGCCGGCGCACCCGGCCAGCCTCGACGAAAGCCACTACCTCAGCTATGCCTCCGGGGAGACCTCCGGCTATGGGATGTTCCGCGGGATCGTGTCGCAACGGCGCCACGCGCGCATGGCCTCGGCCGATCTCGGCGCCCTGCTCGCCTCCGCCCGCGCCGGCCTGGGATTCGCGCAGTTCCCGCTCTACATGGTCGCCGACGACATCGCCAGCGGGCGCCTGCGGATCGTGCTGGAAGACTTCGAACCGCAACCCCTGCCCCTGCACGCGCTGACCATGTCGAGCCGGTCGGTCAGCGAAGCGACCCTGAACTTCGTGCGCTTCGTGCAACAGAGCCTCGCGGCGATGGCCGTGCGCTGGCAGGAGAGCCTGTCCGCGCCGGCCTGATCCTGGGCGGCGCATATTGCTGCAAGAGAACCCGCGCGGCTTGTCGTCAGACTGATGCCCTGACGAACGGGAGAACGACATGAAGCCGTACCGCCTGTTGGCGATCACGCTGGCCCTCGCGGCATGCCTGCCCGCCATGGCGGCGGTGGGCCGCGATGACGCCACGCCATCGACCGCGGCGATCGACCTGCCGGTCGAGGGTCGCATGCCGTCACTCACCGGTGCGACGACCTGGATCGGCTCCCCCGCACTCTCGCCTTCCGCGTTGCGCGGCAAGGTGGTGCTCGTGGATTTCTGGACGTACTCCTGCATCAATTCGCTCCGGCAGGTCCCCTACCTTCGTGCATGGGCCGCGCGATACGGGAACCAGGGCCTGGTCGTCATCGGCGTCCACTCGCCGGAGTTCGGCTTCGAGAAGAACCTGGACAACGTGCGCACGGCGGTGAAGGACATCGCCCCCGGTTATCCGGTCGCCGTCGACAGCGACCATGCCGTGTGGCGTGCCTTCGACAACGAGTACTGGCCCGCCCTCTACATCGTCGACAGCCAGGGCCGCATCCGCCACCACGTCTTCGGCGAAGGCGAATACGAGCACACCGAGGCGATCATCAGGCAATTGCTGGCCGAAGCCGGACACGCCGATTTGCCCGCGGGTCCGGCCAAGGTGGTATCCGAAGGCGTCGAGGCGCAGGCCGATTGGGCACAGCTCCGCACCGGCGAGACCTATGTCGGCTATGGCCGCGCCGATGGTTTCTCTTCGCCCGGCGGCATGCGGCAGGACCGGAGCAAGACGTACGCACTTCCCGGTGACCTGTCACCCGGTAGCTGGGGCCTGGGCGGGGATTGGACGGTCAAGGCGGAATCCGCGCAAGCCGACAAAGCCGGCGCCCGCATCGTCTATCGTTTTCATGCGCGCGATGTCCACCTTGTGATGGGCCCGTCGCCGAGCGGCGCGACCGTTCGCTTCCGGGTGCTGATCGACGGCAAGGCTCCCGGCGCCGGCCACGGTGTCGATGTCGCCCCCGACGGCAGTGGCACGGTAACCAAGCCGCGGATGTATCAGTTGATCCGCCAGGTTGGCGAGATCACCGACCGGGATGTCGAGATCGAATTCCTCGACCCGGGCATCCAGGTCTACTCATTCACCTTCGGATAGCCGCACGCAGCCGGGTTGCTCGGTGACGATGTGCTGGACTAACGGACGAACGCGCTTTCGTTGTATGACTGTTGTTGTCTTGCGCTTATCGCGCCAGCCTATTCGAGCGTGAACAAGTGACGCTCGGGCGGGCGCGTTTCCACGCGGTCACGCAAGGCCGCATAGGCGTCCGACTGCCAGAACGCCTTCATCGATACCGGCTTCAACTCCCCGATGGGGGCATCGGAACGGCCGGAGAGGAGCAAGGCCGTCATGCTTCCCAGCACCGGATGTTCCGGCACCATGTCCTCGACGAAAAGGAACTGGCCAGCCTGATTCACCTCGAGGAAATGGAAATCGCCCTGGCGGTCGACAGCCAGGTCGATGCATCCAAAAACGAGGCCGAGTTCGCGCATCAAGACGCGCAGCTTTTCCTTGACGGAGGAAGGCAAGAAGATCGCTTCGGCACGGAACGCCGGGTCTTTACTCTGCCCGCGCCAATCGACATATGCCCCGCCCGCTCCCTTGCCCAGGCTCACAGCGAACAGGTGATCGCCTATGACGGTCACGCGCACGTCGTGGCACTTCTCGATGTAGCGCTGGTAGATGCCTGGACAGACCGCGATGGCCTCCGCCGGCAATTCGCTGTCCCCATCGAGCAAGCTGACACCCACGGCATGCATCCTGCCACTGATCCGTTCCTCCCACTGATGCACGAGGAAGCTCTTGAACACCACCCTGCCCCATCGCCGGATGAAGGCGGCGACTTCGGTGGCATCGGTGGTCACCAGTGTTTCCGGAAACGGAATACCCAGGCGCCGGCAGGTGTCGAGTTGCACGAGCTTCAACTCCGCCCGCTGCGACGCCGCCAGCCCGTTCACCCACAAGGCATCGCCGTAGGCGCTTTCGAGACTGAAGACATTGCGCTGGAACAGTTTCCACTCCCACGTCGCGAAGTTCCTGTCTTCGTCGGCGCAATCGGGAACGGGGTCCTGCATTCGCCTGTTCCACACGGCACTGATGCCGTCGCCCGCGAGTAGCGAATCGCTGAACGACGTACCCTCGCCTCCCGTTCGCACGCTGTAGTGGACGCCCCTCTGCGCGCGTAACGACGGCGTCCAAAAAGGCTCGACCCCTTGCTGGCGGATCGCCCACGCCAGTGCGCATGCATGCGGGTCGCTCGAAGGAGCGAGGATCAGGGGACGACGCATGGAACCTCCCATGAAGATGCGCCCCGCGGGTGCGGGGCGCGGGATCGGACGATGCGTATCAGCCGCCGATGATGCCGATTTCCGGTTCGGGACGGTCCGGATCGGTATAGATGGTCAGGAACAAACCACCCTTGTCGTCTTCGGGAACCGCGGCCACCTCGAAGGCGCTGAGGCGGGCGAAGGCACGGGTCTTCGAGGATGCATCGTGGAACTGCGAAGCGTTGTTCGTCATAGCGGGGAACTCCTTGGTGGATCGCACGGTGTTTGATCGTAAGGAATAACGCTGTAGCCCAGGCGCCGTGGCGACGGGCCGATCGATACTACGTCGCCCGATGGCCATGAACAGCACCTCACCGCCAACTCTGCCGGAAATGCACACGCCACTTCTGAGGCCGCTCGAGATAAAAGCCGCTCGGTGGCAACTGCTCTGGTGGGAGCCGACTTGTCGGCGATCCCGCGGCAGCGGGCCGGGTTACGGCAAGCACCCATCGCCGCTGAAGCGGCTTCCCACCAAGCCGGTTCCGTGACAGTTCCTACAGGCTTTCGGTGCACGCGCTTTCAGTGCGCGCGGCGGAGGGGCACGTCGCGCAACCACCACGCGAGGACGAACGCCACCGCCATGACCACCGCCGCCACGTGATACACCGTGTGCAGCGAGGCGCCGAAGGCTTGGAGGTAACGGTCGTGGATCGCCGGCGGCAGCGCGCGTACCGCATCGGGCCCCAAGGAATGCGGCGTGCGAGGACCCTCGGGCATCACGTCGTTCAATCGCGACTGCAAGCCATTGCTGAAGATGGCGCCGAACGCCGACACGCCGATGGAACCGCCGATCGAACGGAACAGCGTGACACCCGACGTCGCCACGCCGAGGTACTTCATCTCCACGCTGTTCTGCGTGGCCAGGATCAACACCTGCAAGACCATGCCCAGGCCCAGGCCGAGAAAGCCCGCATAGAGGTAGATCAGGTACAGCGGGTCGCTGTCGCGCACGGTGCCGAGCAGGACCAGGGCGATACCCGCGATCAACGTGCCGAGGATGGGAAACACACGGTACCGGCCGAACCGGCTGATGAGGCGGCCGCACACGATCGAACTGACCAGCACGCCACCCATCAGCGGCAACAGCTGCAGTCCGGCGCCTGTCGGCGACACGCCCTTGACCACTTGCAGATACAACGGCAGATAGGTCGTGGAACCGAACAAGGCCGTGCCCACGAAGAACCCGATGAGGCAACTCAGCAGGAAGGTGCGATGCCGGAACAGATGCAGCGGAATGATCGGCTCCTCCGCCACGCTTTCCTCGTAGATGAAGCCGACCACGCCGACCACCGCGAACGCGAGGATGAACCACAACTGCGCCGAGTCCCACGGCAACGTGGTGCCGCCCTCGGTGGTGAACAGGATGAGGCAACTCAACGCGAGCGCCAGCCAGCCCGCGCCCCAATAGTCGATGGTGTGACGGACATGGCGCACGTGCGGATGGAACACCGCGGCGATCACGGCGATGCATAGCACGCCCAGCGGCAGGTTCACGTAGAAAATCCAGCGCCAGGAGAGGTGGTCGACCATGAAGCCGCCGAGCAAGGGACCGATCACCGTGGCCAGTCCGTAAACGCCGCCGAACAATCCCTGGTATTTGCCGCGTTCGGCCGGAGGAATCACGTCGCCGATCGACGCCATCGTCACCACCAGCAAGCCACCGCCGCCCAGCCCCTGCAAGGCGCGCATCAGGATCAGCTGGGTCATGTCCTGCGCGAGGCCGCACAGGACGGAGCCGACGAGGAAGATCACGATGGCCGTCTGCAGCACGATCTTGCGGCCGAACAGATCGCCGAACTTGCCGTACAGCGGCACGACCACCGTCGACGTCAACAGATACGAGGTCACCACCCACGACAGCTGGCTCAAGCCTCCCATCTCGCCCACGATGGTCGGCAAGGCGGTGGAGACGATGGTCTGGTCGAGGGCGGCAAGCAACATCACCAGCATCAGGGCGGTGAACAGCAGGCGCAGCGACGGCGGTGGCGCTGACGTGACGGGGGCAGGATCGGGCGTGGCGATGCTGGCTGGCGTCGCCACGGCATCCTCGGCTGTTTCGGTCGTCACGGCGCGGTGCCTGCAATTAATTAAGTGGTGATTTAATATATGCCCGCCACCGCATGCGGTCAAATGTCCGGCCGTTCATGGTATCCATGCGGGTCATCGATTCCGGAGACACCGTGGTCACTTCCTCTCCCCGCAAGGCCCGCCGTCCGGGCCGCCCGCCCACCCAGCCCGACGGGCCGGACCAGCGCGAACGACTGGTCGGCATCGCGCTGGAGCTGTATGCGCGACAGGGCTACACCGCGACCACGCTGGCCGCGATCGCCCGCGCCGCCGGCATGACCCCCGCCGCGGTGCACTACTACTTCAAGACACGCGAGCAACTGTTCGACACCATCTTCGACGTACACATCGCGCCGATGCGCGCGCGGATCGACGACATCTTCCAGACGCACGCGAACGATCCGGCGGCGGCATTCGCCCGCCTCGCGGAACGTTTCGTCGAGCTCGCCGCCGAGCATCCCTGGATGGGGCCGGTGTTCTTCGGCGAGCTGCTGAACGACCACGACCTGTTCAAGCAGCACCTGCGCAAGCGCGTCAAGGCGAGTCGCCAGGTCGCCATGGTCACGGCCATTCGCCGGTGGCAGGACGAGGGCCGGCTGAACAAGGCGCTGGACCCCGCCCTGCTGATGACCTCGATCCTGAGCCTGACCGTCTTGCCGATGACCGCGCTGCGCAAATGGAAGGACGATCCCCTGCGCAAGCACATCGGGCCGGAAGATATCACGCGGCATGCGCTGGCCCTGCTCAGCCACGGCCTGGCGCCGCCGAAGGCGTAGAATCGGTGTCTTTCGCGCGGAGCGGTACCTTGTCCTTCCCCTATTCCCTCGTCATCTTCGATCTCGACGGTACGCTGGTCGACAGCGCGGCCGACATCGCCGAATCGGTGAACCGCACGTTGCTCGACTGGAAGCTACCCACCTACGACACGAACCAGGTCACCGGCTGGATCGGCGAGGGCTCGCGCAAGCTCATCACCTACGCCTTCCGCCATGCCGGAAGCGACGCGGACATCGACGAGGTCATGCCGGGCTTCCTCGCGCACTACGCGGAAACCGCGCTCGATGGCATCGCTTACGATGGCGTGGTCGAGACGTTGAAGTCGCTTCACGCGCAGGGCGTGAAGCTGGCCGTATGCACGAACAAGAACGAGGAATTCGTGCGTCCCTTGCTCGAAGTGCGCGGCATGCTGCCTTACATCGACGGCATCGTCGGTGGAAACACCTTGCCCGAGCGCAAGCCCAGCGGCGTGCCCTTGCGCCATCTCGCCGACGAGGCACGCGTGCCGATCGAACGAAGCCTCATGGTCGGCGATTCCGAAAGCGACGTGCTCGCCGCGCGCGACGCGGGCATGGACTTCGTCCTGGTGAGCTACGGCTATCGCAAGTCGCTCGACCTGCACGGCGCCGGCGCGGTGGCCGTGATCGACCGCATGCCGGACCTGCTGTCGCTCGCCTCGTCCGAGGCCGTGGGCTAACCCGGGACACCTCACCGCGTGGCCGCGATGGCCGCCTCGATCAGGCCCACGTCGTCGACGATGCCGTAGTCGGGCGGCGCGGAGTAACCGAAGCGCACCACCACCAGATGCTCGGACGGCACGACGTAGATGCGCTGGCCCATGGTGCCGCTGGCGAAGAAGCCGTCCTTCGGAAAGCCGCCCGCGACCCGCCGGCGGGCCAGGTCGCTCGGCCCGTCGTTGGTCCAGAAGCCGGCGCCGTAAGGAGCTCCCAGCGTGGAGGTTCGCGACCAGCCCACCCAGCCTTCGGGAAGCAGCCGCGTCCCGTCCGGCGCGATGCCGTCGCGCAGGTAGAGCATGCCGAAGCGCGCATAGTCGCGGGCGCTGGCGTACACATAGGTGGAACCGACGAACGTGCCCTGCCCGTCGAATTCCATCGTGACCTCGCCCATGCCCAGCGGGTCGAACAACTCGCGCCGGGCGAACGCGCGAAGCCCCGCAGGACCTCCGCCCACCTTTTCGCCGAGCAGGCGGTCGAGCAGTACCGTGTTTCCCGAGGTGTATTCGAAGGACGAGCCCGGGGGTTCCTTCGCCGGCTGCGCGGCGGCGAATCCCGCCATGTCGGCATGCAGGAATTCCATCCTGGCCACGGGACTGAAGGCCGATTCGGCTTCCTCGATGGCGAGTCCGCTGCGCATGCGCATGAGATCTTCGACCGTGATCGCGGCGCGCGTGTCGCCCGGCGCCTTCCACTCGGGCGCGCCGACGGGCTGGTCCGCGCGAAGACCACCCTTCCGCGCGACGATGCCGAGGAAGGCATTGGTGAACGACTTGGCGACGGAGAAGCTGATCAAGGGCGTGTGCACGCCGAACCCAGGCGCATAGCGTTCGGCGATCACGCGGCCATCCTTCACCACCACGACCGCCTTCACGCGCTTGGGTGGCTTGCCCGGCGCGTCGTCGAAGACGCGATCGATCGCGGCGGCGATCGCGGGTGGCGCGGCGACGACGGCATCGGCGGGCGCGAACCCATCGGCAGCCGCCATGGCATGGCTCGTCGCGTCGGCGGGCAGTGGGCGATTGCCCGGCAAGACGAGGCGGCAACCGTATCCGGGGATGAACTCGGCGCGGGCCAGCGACCGGAACGGTCCGGAAACCTCCACGCCAGCCGGACTTCGCGTTACACGGGGCGTGAGCAGGCGCGCGGCCGTATCGCCGATCATCGGCGTCACCAGTTCGTCGTACGTCTGCCTCGGGTCCTGGTTCCCCACGAAACTCATCGAGCAGACATGGTGGGCCGCGACACCGGCGGCGACACGCAGCGCCACGTCGGGACGGAACACGGCCCATCCCACGGCGCCGAGCGCGATGACGACTCCGGTTGCAATAAGGGCTTTCTTCGCCATGGTTGATCTCCGACAGGTGGACGGAGTGTGGAACGGCGTACGCCGCCCACGGGTGCCACCAGGGACGAAGTCAGGAGTGCCGGGGACGAATCCTGACCAGGAAGGCCGCGGCGGCCGGGACAAGAGCCTCCGCGGTCAGGCGCCGAGCGACAGGCCTTCGGGCAGGTTGGCGAGGTAGCGGCGCGTCCAGGTGACGCGCGCGCCGTCGGCCATCAGGAGCCGCCGTTCGCCGTCGGGCCAGGGTTGTACCTCGCGCACCGCGTCGAGACGGACGATCGCCGATCGGTTCACGCGCACGAAATGACGGGGATTCAGGCGGCCCTGCATCGCGTCCAGCGTCCCCCGCAGCCGATGGGCCGTGCCGTCCACATACACATCCAGGTAATTGCGATCGGATTCGATGCGGTCGATACGCTCGACGCGCACCAGTTCGGCGGCGTCGCCGCTGGGCAGCAGCAGGCGATCCAGATAGCGCTGAGGCGGCGGTGCGTCCCCCAGCAGGCCGTCCACGCGTCCTGCGATACCCAGCGCGGGGGCCACCTTGTCGCGCAGGCGCGCTATCGCGCGGGCGAAGCGCTCCGGCCCCACCGGTTTCAGCAGGTAGTCGAAGGCATGCACCTCGAAGGCGCGCACCGCCTGGTCGTCGTGCGCGGTGACGAAGACGATTTCCGCCGGCAAGGGATCGCCCAGGGCCTGCAAGACGGCGAAGCCATCGAGGCCGGGCATGCTGATGTCCAGGAAGACCACGTCGGGACGGTCGCGCTGGATCAACCGTACCGCTTCCCGGCCATCGGAAGCTTCGCCGATCCATTGCACGCCTTCGCTTTCGGCGAGATAGCGGCGCAGCTTGGCCCGCGCGGGGGCCTCATCGTCGACCACGACCGCGCGCAGGCTCACGCGGCCTCCCAGCGCCGGGCGGGCAGCCAGACGCTGACGATGCTGCCGCCACCGACCACTGGCTCGAGCCGCACCCCCGCCTCTTCGCCATAGAGGTGGCGAAGCCGTGCGCCGACGTTGCCCAGGCCGATGCCGTGCCCCGGCCGGGCGATGGCACCGCCGCCGTCGTCGCGCACGCGAACGGTCAGCCGGCCGGCCTCGCGCGAGGCGTCCACGCGCACGCGCCTTCCATCGCCGGAGCCACCGTGCTCGATGGCGTTCTCCACCAGCGGCTGGAGCAGCAGGAAGGGAATCCGCAGGTCGTCGAGCGAGGGATTCGCCTCGACCTGCACGTCCAGCTCGTCACCGAAGCGAACGCGCTGGATGTCCGTGTAGAGCGAGACCAGTCGCCATTCTTCGGCGAGGCTGTGCTCGTGGCTGGACGCGGACAACGTGTTGCGCAGCAGTTCGCCGATACGTGAAAGCATTTCGTCGGCCACGCGCGGCCGTTCGTACATCAACTCCGACACGGCGTTGAGCGTGTTGAAAAGGAAGTGCGGATTGAGCTGCAGGCGCAAGGCATCCAGCCTCGCCTCGGATAACGCGGACTCCAGTTGCGCGGCGCGCAATTCCCGTGCCTGTCCCTCCCTGTAACGGTCGAACAGCCACACCCCGGCCACGATCACCACGTAGAAGAACAGCTGCGTCGGCATCTCCATCAGATAACGCCAACGCGTCGGAAGGTAGGCGAACTCGGGCATGCCGGCCGCGCGGAAGACGATCTGGCGAAAGACGATCATCACGCTGGTCTGGGCGACCGACAACGCGAGGAACAAGCCCGCGTGCGCGAGCCAGGTACGCGGCATGCGCCGCAGCATCAGGAACAGTGCCGGCAGGAAGACGCCGAAACTCAGCGACCCGGTGAGTTCGTCGATCAGCTTGGGCGCGAAGAGCGACGGATGGCTATTGGCGACGTCGACGAGATACCGGTTGGTGGCGCGCAATACGCCGATGGCGACGAGCAACGCGAACCAGGGCCACACGCCGTGGCCACGTCGCCAGGACGGTCGAGATCCCGCACCGATCGCATTCTCCATGCCTTGCCCGCCCCCTGCGTTGCCAGCACCCCGCGGCTCTTATACCAGAGCCGGGGGTGCTGCCGGGTCAAGTGGCGCGGCGGGGCAGCACCCAGTCCGGCCGGATGAAGTGGCAGGTGTACCCGTTGGGGTACTTCTCCAGGTAATCCTGGTGCTCGGGCTCGGCTTCCCAGAACGGTCCGGCCGGCGCGACCTCGGTCACCACCTTGCCCGGCCACAGGCCGGAGGCGTTCACGTCGGCGATGGTGTCCTCGGCCACGGCCTTCTGTTCGTCGTCGAGGTAGAAGATCGCCGAGCGATAGCTTTCGCCACGGTCGTTGCCCTGCCGGTTGAGCGTGGTCGGATCGTGGATCTGGAAAAAGAACTCCAGCACCTTGCGGTAGCTGAGCTTGTCCGGATCGAACTCGATCTCGATCGCCTCGGCGTGGCTGCCGTGGTTGCGATAGGTCGCGTTGGGCACGTCGCCGCCGGTGTAGCCGACGCGGGTGGCGATCACGCCCGGCTGCTTGCGGATCAGGTCCTGCATGCCCCAGAAGCAACCGCCGGCGAGGATGGCGCGCGAGCTCATGCGACACCTCCCTTCGCGTCGCCGGCGAACAGGCTCGCATACTGCCCGTAGCCTTCCTTCTCCAGGTCGGCCAGGGGAATGAAGCGCAGCGAGGCGGAGTTGATGCAGTAACGCAGGCCGCCACGGTCACGCGGGCCATCGGGGAAGACATGGCCGAGATGGCTGTCGGCGTGGGTCGAGCGGACCTCGGTCCGGACCATGCCGTGGCTGGCGTCCTTCTTCTCGACGACATGCTCGTTTTCGAGCGGCTGGGTGAAGCTCGGCCAACCGCAGCCGCTGTCGAACTTGTCGAGCGACGAGAACAGCGGCTCGCCCGAGACGATGTCGACGTAGATGCCCGGCGCGTGGCTGTCGTGGAACTCGTTGTGGAACGGCCGCTCGGTGCCGCTCTGCTGGGTGACCCGGAACTGCTCGGGGGTCAACTTGGCCAGCGCTTCGGGGGTCTTGCGATACTCGGACATGGAGGCCTCCAGGGGAAGGAAGGTTGCCTGGGAATGGGGCTCGGGGGACCCTCTCCCGGCACTCTCCACATAATGCGGCCGCCCGTCTTGGATGCAATGGGACAGGCGGCCGGGAGGCGCTTCAGGCGGCGATGTCCTCGACCCACTGATGACCCGCCTGGCGCAGCAGTTCGCGGGCCGAATCGGGGCCCCAGGTGCCGGCTTCGTAGGTGTCGGGGCCGTTCTCGTCCTCGCGCCAGCCTTCCAGGATCGGCGTCACCCACTGCCAGGCCGCCTCGGTCTCGTCTTTGCGGACGAACAGCGCGGGGCTGCCCTTCACGGCATCCAGCATCAGCCCCTCGTAGGAGTCGCGGTAGCGGATGCGGCCCGGCTCGCCGAGCCGGGACAACGCGTCGACCTCGTCCAGGCCGAAGCTGTTGCCGGGGTGCTTGACGAACAGCGGCAACGTGACGCTTTCGTTCGGCTGCACGCGGATGACGAGTCGGCTGCCCGGCCGCGCCTCGCCGAACAGGCCCGGCTCGCCCGCGCGGAACTGCACGACCACTTCGGTAAGCTTCTCGGGCATGCGCTTGCCCGAACGCAGGTAGAAGGGGACGCCGCGCCAACGCGCGTTGTCGATTTCCGCCTTCAAGGCGACGAAGGTCTCGGTGTTGCTCGGCGTTTCGCCCGGCAACTCTTCACGGTACGCCGGCACCGGCTTGCCGCCGGCGGTGCCCTGCACGTACTGGCCGCGCGCGACGTTCGCGCGCAGGTTGTCGCGATCGAGTGGCTTCAGCGATTTCAGTACGCGCACCTTCTCGTCACGCAAGGCATCGGCGTCGAGCGACCCGGGGCGCTCCATGGCGACCACCGTGAGTACCTGCAACAAGTGGTTCTGGATCATGTCGCGCAACGCGCCGGAACCGTCGTAGTAGCCGCCCCGGCCTTCGAGGCCGACGGTCTCGGCGGCGGTGATCTGCACGTACTCGATGGAATCGCGATCCCACATGCGCTCCAGCATCGGGTTGGCGAAGCGCAACGCGATGATGTTCTGCACGGCTTCCTTGCCGAGGTAATGATCGATGCGGAAGATGCTTCCCTCGGGGAAGTAGCGGCCGACGCTTTCGTTGACCTTGCGTGCGGTTTCCAGGTCGGTGCCGATCGGCTTCTCCAGCACGATGCGCGACGATTCGCTACGCAGGCCCTGCTCCGCCACGTTGCGGGCGATGTCGCCGTACAGGTCCGGCGCCGTCGCCAGGTAGAAGACGCGCACCCGGTCGGCGGCGGCGTTCGATTCCAGCAGGGACTTCAGGCCTTCCCAGTTGCCCGTGGATTCGGCGCCATTGAGGCTCACATAGTGAACCATGCGCAGGAACCGGTTCACCGTCGCCTCGATGAGCTCGTCGGCGCGCACGTGTTCGCGCAGCGCCTGGCGCGCCCGCTCGCGATAGCTTTCGTCGTCCAGCGGCGAGCGTGCGGTGCCCACGATGCGTGAATCGGCGGGAACCTGCCCTTCGGCGAAACGCCGGTACAGCGCAGGCAACAACTTGCGCATCGTGAGGTCGCCGGTGGCGCCGAAGATGACGTAATCGAAAGAATCGACGGGTTCGAGCGCGGTGGAAGAGTTCATGAAGGATTTCCGATAGAGCGATTGGGTGGGGCGGCGTGCTGCCGTCACCTCGACCGGAACATGAATAAGGCGCCGTTGGCGCCTTTCAAGTGCGTCTTCCCCAATCACCATTGCTTCAGCGGCATAAGTGTTATGCGCCGGAAGGTATGACAGCTCGCACGGCCTCGTCCCCATGGATCGGTGCAGGGCCCCGCATCGGGGCCGACCGCCCGTCGGGCGGACTCTCACTTAGTCATGGAACATCAACATGAGCAAGCTCAAAGACAAGGTCGCACTGGTCACCGGCGCATCCAAGGGCATCGGCGCGGGCATCGCCAAGGCACTGGCGGCCGAAGGCGCATCGGTCGTCGTGAACTACGCCTCCAGCAAGGCGGGCGCGGACAAGGTCGTGGCCGAGATCGAGGCGGCCGGTGGCAAGGCCGTGGCCGTGGGTGGCGACGTGTCCAAGCAAGCGGAAGCGGAAAACCTCGTCGCCAAGGCCATCGAGCACTTTGGCCGTCTGGACGTCGTGGTGAACAACTCGGGCGTGTACGAGTTCGCCTCGATCGAAGTGACGACCGAGGAACTGTACCGCCGCACCTTCGACATCAACGTGCTCGGCACGCTCCTGGTCACGCAGGCCGCCGTGAAGCACCTGGGCGCGGGCGCGAGCATCATCAACATCGGTTCCACCGTCACCCGCATCACGCCGCCCGAGAGTGCCGTCTACACCGGCACCAAGGGCGCGGTGGACGCGATCACCGGGGTGCTCTCCCGCGAGCTCGGCCCGCGCGGTATCCGCGTGAACGCCGTCAACCCGGGCATGGTGATCACCGAGGGCGTGAAGACGGCAGGCTTCGAAGGTTCCGACCTGGAAGCCTTCGCCGTCAGCCAGACGCCGTTGGGACGTGTCGGCCAGGTGGACGACATCGCCCCGATCGTCGCCTTCCTGGCCTCGGACGATGCGCGCTGGCTCACTGGCGAATTGATCATCGCCTCGGGCGGCATGCGCTGAACCGCGGGAGCTAGATAGCCGGCCGGAGCCCATAGAGCTCCGGATGGAGGAACGGCGCCATCGCCAGCACCATCGCCTGTGTATACGCGCTCTCGCGTGTCGCATGGCCATTGGTGACCAGGCCGATGGCGCCGCCCTGCTGCTTGATGTTCACCGTGTTGAACAGGCGATCCATCACGTCGCCGAGTTCCTCGCCCTCGAGCAAGGCTTCGTAGACCGCTGGCGGCAGGGGCAACCATGCGCTGCATCCCACCGACACATCGACGCCGTTCGCGATGGCGACATAGCCGAAGGTACCCGGGCCATCCTCGGTGACGTCGACGCCGCCTTCCAGCGCGACGTAGAAATCCGCCTCGCCGTTCTGCCGGCAGAAGTTCATGCGATTGAGCGCGCCCTCGCGGGTTTCCGCGGCGGACATCGGCTGGTCGTGCACGCCCGACGGCGCATGCATGCCCTCGCACTCGACCAGGCGGCCGGGAAACAGGGGCGCCAGTGCATTACGCACGGCGCCGATCTTGACCGGATTACGCGAGCCGACCAGGACCTTGATCGGCGTGTTTTCGTTGGACATCGGGAACCTCGGTATCAGCCGGAGAGCGCGCTATCGACCATCGCCTGTGCCTCGGCGAGGACGGTCTGCAGATGCTCCTTGCCGCGGAAGCTCTCGCCATAGACCTTGTAGATGTCCTCGGTACCGGACGGTCGCGCGGCGAACCAAGCGTTCGCCGAGATCACCTTGATGCCACCGATGCCCTGCCCGCCCGCCTTGTTGATCACCTCGACGATCGGATCGCCCGCGAGTGTCCTGGAAGTCACCTGCTCCGGCGCGAGCTTGGACAACTTCGCCTTCTGCGCATGGTTGGCGGGTGCGTCGATGCGCGCATTGGCGGGTTCGCCCAGCTGCTTGGTGATGTCCGAATACAACTCGCCCGGGTCCTTGCCGAGGCGGGCCGTCATCTCGCCGGCGAGCAAGGCGGCCACGATGCCATCCTTGTCGGTGGACCATGCCGAGGCGTCCTTGGCCAGGAACGACGCACCGGCGCTTTCCTCGCAGCCGAAGCCGAGGCTGCCGTCGTACAGGCCCGCGACGAAATACTTGAAACCCACCGGCACCTCGCGCAACGGCCGGCCCAGGTGCCCGGCGATGCGGTCGAGCAGCGCGGTGCTCACCGCGGTCTTGCCGACGGCCGCGTCGGCACGCCAGCCGGGGCGATTCTGGAACAGGTACCAGGCCGCCGCCGCGAGATAATGATTGGCCTGCATCAGGCCCGAACTCGGTGCGACGACACCGTGCCGGTCGTGATCCGTGTCACAGGCGAAGGCCACGTCGAACTTGTCCTTCAGGCCGATCAGCCGCTGCATCGCATACGAGGACGATGGGTCCATGCGCACGCGGCCGTCCCAGTCGAGCGACATGAACGAGAACGTCGGATCGACCGTCTCGCTCACCACCGTGAGGTTCAGGCCATAACGCTCGCCGATCGCGCTCCAGTAATGGACGCCCGCGCCACCGAGCGGATCGACGCCCATGCGCACGCCCTTCGCGCGGATGATCTCCAGGTCGAGCACGTCGTCCAGGTCGCCGACGTAGCGCTGCAGGAAATCGAATTCGTGCGTGGTTCCGGCCTTGCGGGCCTGCGTGAAGGGAATGCGTTTCACCTCACGCAGGCCACCTTCGATCAGGGCGTTGGCACGCGCCGCGATCCACGACGTGGCGTCGGTATCCGCGGGACCGCCATGTGGAGGGTTGTACTTGATACCGCCGCTCTCGGGCGGATTGTGCGACGGGGTGATGACGATGCCGTCGGCGCGGCCGGTGTCGCGGCCGCGGTTGTGGACCAGGATGGCGTGCGACACGGCGGGTGTCGGCGTGAACTCGCCGCCGGCGGATACCTGTGTTTCCACGCCGTTACCGGCCAGCACCTCCAGGGTGCTTTCGAACGCCGGACCGGATAGCGCATGGGTGTCGATGCCGATGAACACCGGTCCATCGACACCATCCTTCGCGCGATATTCACAAATGGCCTGGACCACGGCCAGCACGTGCCATTCGTTGAACGAACGGTCGAACGACGAACCCCGATGACCGGACGTACCGAAGACCACCCTCTGTTCGGGCACGGACGGATCGGGCTTGAGGTCGTGGTAGGCGGCGAGCAAGGCCGCCACGTCGACAGGCTGGCTCTCCGTCGCGGGCTTTCCCGCAAGTGGGCTGATCTTGGCACTCACCATGGCTCTCCTGGAATCCGGTCCCCAAGCATACGACGTGTTTTGAGAAATCTTCCATGTCCGTCGCGTCCGGCGATGGTTATCGTGGTGCCTGGCGATGGCGCGTCACAAGCGCAACCGCTCGATGTACTCGAAAATTTCGGCATCCGTGTCCAGCCGCAACTTTCGCATCGCGTTCGATTTCTGCTGGCTGACGGTCGACAAGCCACGTCCCGTCGCCTTGGCGATATCGGTGACGCTGTTGCCGGCGGCGAACAACCGCAGGATCTTCAGCTCGCGCGGTGAGAGGTCGGCCAGGGTCCCGGACTTGCCCAGCGGCTCGCCGTGTGGCGTAGCGACCAGATCGCGCACCGAACCACCGAGGTAGACATGATTCGACAGGATTTCCATCAACGCCTCGGGGATTTCCCGGGTGTCGCCGGACTTGCCGATGAGGCCGAGCACGCCTGTCCCGATGATCTCGCGATACAACGCCGGATTGGCCAGCGTCGTGATCACCATCACGGGAAGCGTGGGATGCCGTCGGCGTATCTCGTGCAACATCACGAGACCATCGCGTCCCGGCGCGGGCATGCTGAAGTCGGTGATCAGCGCGTCGCAGGGCGTCACCGCGAGCAGGCCGAGGAGTTCGTCCGGCGACTGCGCCTCGCCTACCACCGTCGCGAGGCCGTCTTTGGCCAGGGCGAGGCTGAGGCCCTTCAACACGACGGGGTGATCGTCCGCCAGAATGACGCGGTAGACCATGAGTGATCCATCCTTCCTTGCTTGTCCAACCACCCACGTGCCGGTCTGGAGCATCGTGGGCGGGCCGCAGAGTTGAGCACATCGCGCCCGCCGATGCCACTCCTGCATCGCATCGCCGCATGGTGGAAGGCCCGTGGGAACGTCGCTTCACAGCGTCGCATCGAGGCCAGCGACAGCCTGCCCCAACTGCTGGGCCGGATTGGCCGCCGCTACGCCCAGGACGCGCTCGCACGCGGCATCCGGCTCGGCTTCGAGATCGACCCCGCGCTCGCCGGCGACCTGCAAGGCTCGTTTTCCACGCTTGGCCGTGCACTGTCCTTGCTGCTGGAACACGCGCTCCACGCGCGCGGCGGGCATGTCGCGTTGCATGTGGACGTGGTCGGCGACGACGCGGGAACGCAGATCGTGCATTTCACGGTGGCCGACGAACACCATCCCACGGCGGACGACCACGCATGCCTCGACGAGGTAGCGGGGATGATCGCCGCCGTCGGTGGCGTGGTCCATCGTGAATGGGACACGGACATCGGCAACCGGATCATCGTCGAACTCGCCTTCGAACGGCCGCGCGTGCCACCACGCATCGACGTGGACGCCTTGCGTTCCACGCTCGGAGGCGAACACGCGCTACGGGAAGTGATCGTCGCACTCGACCGTGCGCTGAGCAGCGACCTCGCCGGCCTCGGCGCGCTGCTCGGCGAGCCGGGAATCGTTCACCTTCAAGCCTGGCTGCACAGGGTATCGGGCGCCCTCGGCATGGCCGAGGCCACGGAGCTGTCCTGCGTGGGACTGGCGCTCGAACGGGAACTCGAGCAAGGGCGCCACCGTTACCTCGACCAGGCGATCATCCGTTTCGCCGACGATGCCGGCCAGGTGCTGCAGGCCCTTCGGGAACACGCCGGACCGATGGGCTATAGTTCCGGACCGTGAGTACCCTGCCCTCCCTCGACACCGCCACCGCAGATCCACTGCGCGGCTTCATCGACGCGCATCCACGCCTGTTCGTCCTGACCGGCGCGGGCATCAGCACCGATTCGGGTATTCCCGACTATCGCGACGATCGCGGGGCATGGAAGCGAAGCCCACCGATGACGTTGCAGGCATTCATGAGCGGGCCGGCCGCGCGGGCGCGCTATTGGGCGCGCGGCATGATCGGCTGGCGTCATTTCGCCGGCGTCGCGCCGAACGTGGCGCATCGCGCCCTGGCGGCCATGGAACATGCGGGCCGTATCGAATTGCTGCTCACGCAAAACGTCGATGGCCTGCACGAGCGGGCCGGCAGCCTGAATGTCGTCGACCTGCACGGCCGGCTCGACCGCGTGCGTTGCATGCAATGCGGCGACCTCACCACGCGCGAGTCCATGCAATCGCGCCTGGAGGAAGCCAATCCCACATGGATGGCCTTGCAGGCCACCGTCGCGCCGGACGGCGACGCCGACCTCGACGAGGTCGATTTCTCCGCGTTTTCCATCCCGCCTTGCACGGTGTGTGGCGGCATCCTCAAGCCGGATGTCGTCTTCTTCGGCGAGAACGTGCCCCGCGCCCGCGTGGACACCGCGTGGGCGCACCTGGGCCGGGCCGACGCCATGCTGGTCGTGGGCTCGTCGCTGATGGTTTATTCGGGTTACCGGTTCGTACTCGAGGCCTCGCGCCGCGGCTTGCCGATCGCTTCGGTGAACCTTGGCGTGACACGGGCCGACGGCCTCATCTCGTTGAAGATCGAGCGCTCGTGCGCTGAAGCGCTGGCGCCGTACGCCTAGCGCCTGTCGCGGAAAAAGCGGCGCAGCAGGTCGCCCGCCGCCTCGGCTTCCAGGCCGCCCGACACCTCGACACGATGGTTGTGCCGTGGCGACACCAGGGTGTCGAAAACGCTGCCGGCTGCCCCGGTCTTCGGATCGGTGGCCCCGAACACCACGCGTGCGATGCGCGCGTGCACCATCGCCATCGCGCACATCGCGCACGGCTCCAGGGTGACGTAGAGCGTGGCCCCGGGAAACCGGTAATTCGACAGTGTTTCGCCCGCCGCCCGCAGTGCCTGGATCTCCGCGTGCGCGGTGGGATCGTTGAGCGTGATGTTCCGGTTCCAGCCCTCGCCGACCGCCACGCCATCGAGCACGACCACGGCGCCGACCGGCACCTCGCCTTCGGCGTCGCGCGCATGCACGGCCAGTTCGAGCGCACGAGCCATCCAGGCACGATCGGCCTCGTCGAACACGGCATGGCTGGCGGATGGAATGGCGTCGTTCGGAAGCAAGGCGGCGACCCGGTATGCGGAACCCGGAATTCTACGCCACCGCCGGCACCCCGATGGGAGCCGACCCTGCCATGTCCATGCCCTGGTGGGAGCGGACCGTGCCGTGTCCATGCCTGGTGGGAGCGGACCCTGTCCGCGATGTCCCCCTCAGCGCCGGAAACACCCCAACGCATGATCGTCCACGATCCCCACCGCCTGCATCCAGGCATAGGTGATCGTCGGCCCCACGAACTTGAACCCACGCTTCTTCAGGTCTTTCGAAATGGTGACCGAAAGCGGCGTCTGCGCCTGCACCGTACGGCCATCGCCACGCAGCACCTTTCCCCCGGTGAACGACCAGCAATAGCGGTCGAAATCCTCCCCACGGGCACGCATGTCCTCATAGATACGGGCACCGTCGATCGTGGCTTCGATCTTGGCCCGCGAGCGGATGATCCCCGCGTCGTCGAGCAGCCGCAGGATGTCCTTCTCGCCGAAGCGGGCTACCTTGGCGGGGTCGAATCCCTTGAACGCTTTCCGGAAGTTCTCCCGCTTGCGCAGGATGGTGATCCACGAAAGGCCGGCCTGGAAACCCTCGAGCATCAATTGCTCCCACAGCATGCGCGAATCGTGCAGTGGCACGCCCCATTCCGTGTCGTGATATTCCAGGTATAGCGGGTCCGTTCCCGCCCAGGCGCAACGCTTGGGTTCTTTGCTCATGAATCGTCCTCGGCCTCGTATCCACGCACGGCCGGCGAAGATATCAGAGGCCGAGGTCCGACAGCCCCGGGTGGTCGTCGGGGCGGCGGCCGAGCGGCCAATGGAACTTGCGCTCGCTTTCCTTGATCGGCAAGTCGTTGATGCAGGCGTAGCGATGGTGCATCTCGCCCGCGCCGTCGAATTCCCAGTTCTCGTTGCCATAGGAACGGAACCAGTTGCCACTGTCGTCGTGCCATTCATAGGCGAAGCGCACGGCGATGCGGTCGCCGGTGAAGGCCCAGAGTTCCTTGATCAGGCGGTATTCCTGCTCCTTCGCCCATTTGCGGGTGAGGAAGGCGACGATGTCGGCCCGTCCATTGACGAATTCCGCGCGGTTACGCCAGCGGCTGTCCGGGGTGTACGCCAGGGCCACCTTTTCGGGATTGCGGCTGTTCCAGCCGTCTTCGGCCAGGCGGACCTTCTGGACGGCGGTGTCGTGCGTGAACGGAGGAATGGGCGCTGCCATGCTCGCGCTCCAGGCTGGACGGAGCGCCCAGTGTAACGACGGCTGCGACAGGGCGACTTGCATCATCTTGTCGCAGCCCCGTCACCTCACCAGTAGGCGCCGTTCTCGTCCCGCTCCCACGATGCCGTCGGCCCGACCGGCCCGTCGACGCCGAACAAGTGACGGTGCCGTGCCGGTTGCGACCGCAAGTATTGTTTTGGCGGAAGCACGGTGGCCCCCAACTCGGCTGCCGCATGCCAGGGCCAGCGGGGGTCGTAGAGGATGGTGCGCGCCAGGGCCACCATGTCCGCGTCGCCGGTGGCGACGATCGCCTCGGCCTGCTCGGCGCTGGTGATGAGGCCGACGGTCACCACCGGCATCTTCACCGCCTGCTTCACGGCGCGCGCGAACGGCACCTGGTAACTCGGGCCGGCGGGAATGCGCTGCGCGGGATGGAGCCCGCCGGTGGAAACATGGACGGCATCGCAGCCACGCGCTTCCAGCGCCCGGGCGAAGGCGATCGTCTGCTCCAGGTCCCAGCCGCCTTCCACCCAGTCGGTGGCCGATACACGCATGGTGACCGCCCGGTCGACGGGGAATGCCGCGCGCACCGCCTCGAAGACCTCGAGCGGGAAGCGCATGCGGTTCTCCAACGAGCCGCCGTATTCATCGGTGCGCCGGTTCGACAAGGGCGAGAGGAACTGGTGCAACAGGTAGCCGTGCGCACCGTGCAACTGGACGAAGTCCAGCCCCAACCGCGCGGCGCGGACCGCCGCCGCCGCGAAGGCGTCACGGATACGGACCATGCCCTCGCGGTCCAGGGCCACCGGGGCCACGTCGCCTTCATTGAACGGGATGGCCGATGGCGCGACCGTCTGCCATCCGTGCGGATCGTCCGGCGGGAGCTGGTGCCCACCCGCCCAGGGAACTTCCGTGGACGCCTTGCGTCCCGCGTGACCGAGCTGGATGCCGATCGCGGTGTGGGACCAGCGGCGAACGCTTTCGAGGGTGCGCCGCATCGCTTCCTCGGTCGCGTCGTCGTACAGGCCGACGTCGCCCCACGTGATGCGGCCTTCGGGCAGCACGCCCGTCGCCTCGATCGTCAGCAGCGATGCACCGGACATGGCGAGCTGGCCGAGGTGTATCTGGTGCCAATCGGTCATCCGGCCGTTCTCGGCCGAGTACTGGCACATCGGCGCGATGACGATGCGGTTGGGCAACTCCAGGCGACGTACCTGGATCGGCTTGAACAGCGCGGGTTGCGCCATGGTGGTTCTCCTGAAGGGTTTTCGAAGGTGCAAGCCCACCACATGGTGTCGCAGAAGGGATTGGCAACCCTTCCTCAACCCGGCGATGCGGCGAGGAGCGCCCTTATGCGTGCCGCATCCTCCGGCGCGACGGGGTTGTAGACGATCATGCTGAGGTCGGGCCGGCCATCGACCGTGAACGCGGAGTATTCCATCGTCAACAGGCCACCGTCCGCGTGGCGAAAGACCTTCGTTCCCCCGCCATGGCCACTCACGTCATGGTTGCGCCACATCGCATCGAACTCGGCGCTCTGGCTGCGCATCTCGGCGACGAAGGATTCGATCTCCCTGGATGCCCCCGCGCGCGCGACGTCCGCACGGAACGACGCGACGACGAAGCGCGCGACGCTCTCCCAGTCGAGCTGCCGCTCCCTGACGCGGGAATGGGAGAACATGAGGCGCAGGATGTTGCGGTCCGCGGCCATGAGTTCGCCGTAGTCGGTCAGGACCGCCGCGGCGGCGCGATTCCAGGCGACCACGTCCCACGTGGCGGTGCGCACGATGGCCGGACAGAGTTCGAAGGCATCGAGCACGCGCTGCAAGCGCGGCGTCACATCCCCCATCGCCTGATAACGAACCTCCGGCGGCCGGCCCAGACCGAGCAGGAAGAGATGCTCGCGTTCGACATCGGTAAGCATGAGCGCGCGTGCGATGCGGTCGAGCACGTCGGCCGATGGCGCGCCACCTCTCCCCTGTTCGAGCCACGTGTACCAGGTGGCGCTGACGTTGGCGCGTTGGGCGACTTCTTCGCGGCGTAAGCCCGGTGTACGCCGCCGTACCGACGGGAACCCCAGGGCGGCCGCGTCGAGTTTCTCGCGGCGGTCCCTCAGGAATTCTCCGAGCGCGTTGTCCTTGGCAAGCGGCACACTCATCGTGTTAGTTCCCATACCCGTATAACGTCACTACTTCACCCCGATCGATCATCTGCGGAGAGTACGCCCATCATTCGATCGATGGGAGATTTCCATGCGTGTATTCGTGACAGGTGCAACGGGTTTCGTCGGCTCGGCCGTCGTGAAGGAATTGCGAAACGCGGGACATGCCGTGCTCGGTCTCGCCCGCTCCGACGCGGGCGCCGCGTCGTTGCGCGACGCAGGCGTGGAAGTGCATCGCGGATCGCTGGAGGACCTGGACAGCCTGCGCCGCGGGGCATCCATGGTGGATGCCGTGATCCATGCGGGCTTCAACCATGATTTCTCCCGCTTCGCGGAGAATTGCGCGATGGATCGCGCCGCCATCCTGGCGCTCGGCGATGCTCTTCAGGGTTCACAGCGTCCGCTGCTGGTCACCTCTGGCGTCGCGCATCTCGCCCATGGTCGCCTCGCCACGGAAGAAGACGGCCCCGTGCCGACCTCCAGCACCTATCCCCGTGCATCGGAAACGACGGCGTTCGAACTCGCGGCACGTGGCGTGCACGCATCGGTGGTTCGCCTTCCTCCTTCCGTGCACGGCGAAGGCGATCACGGGTTCGTGCCTCGCCTTATCCAGTTCGCACGCGAGAAAGGCGTGGCCGCATATATCGGCGAAGGAACCAACCGCTGGCCGGCCGTGCATCGCGTCGACGCCGCGCGCCTGTACCGGCTCGCCCTGGATGCCAATGCGGTCGGTGGCCGCTTCCATGCCATCGCCGAAGAAGGCGTGCTGTTCCGGGACATCGCCGCGGTGATCGGCCGCCGCCTGGGCGTTCCCGTCGCGGGCAAGACAGTCGAGGAAGCGCAGGCCCACTTCGGTTGGTTCGCCATGTTCGCCGGGATCGACGCGCCGACATCGAGTGAACGGACGCGCGCGCAACTCGGCTGGCAGCCGACGCAGCCAGGCTTGCTCGCCGATGTCGACCAGCCGGCTTATTTCGGAGGCGCTTGACGAGCCAGCACGACGTGCATGGCGTTCTCGCCCTGGGCATGCTCGACCACCGTGTAGCCCAGGGCGGGAAGATCGATGCCCTCGAACAATGCTTCACCCCGGCCGAGCAACACCGGCGAGATGGCCAGGTGCAGTTCGTCGATCGCGCCGGCTTGCAGGTATTGGCGGATGGTCGAGGCACCTCCGCCGATGCGGATATCGGCTCCTCCGGCCGCTTCCCTGGCGCGTGCAAGCGCTTCGTCGATGCCACCGGTCACGAAGTGGAAGATCGTGCCGCCGCCCATTTCGACGGGTGCCCGCGCATACCGTGTCAGGACGAAGACAGGGCAATGATAAGGCGGCGTGTCGCCCCACCAACCCTTCCAACTGTCGTCGGGCCACGGGCCGCGAACGGGGCCGAACATGTTGCGGCCGAGAATCCAGGCGCCCATGCCTTGCATGGATCGCGCGGCATACGTCTCGTCGACCCCCGACGTGCCGCCTTCCTCGCCCGTCATCGCATGAAAGGTTTTCGTGCCGACCAGCCATCGGTGCAACGCCTCGCCTCCCAGCCCGAGGGGATGATCCAGGCTTTGTTCGGGTCCGGCCGCGAAACCGTCCAGCGACACGGTGAATCCAGCGACACGTAC
The DNA here is from genome assembly GCF_041360655.1 of Luteibacter sp. RCC_6_2. NCBI lineage: Bacteria > Pseudomonadati > Pseudomonadota > Gammaproteobacteria > Lysobacterales > Rhodanobacteraceae > Luteibacter > Luteibacter sp. RCC_6_2. The sequence continues at coordinate 317,888 of NZ_JBFUPQ010000001.1, forward strand.
CTTCGTCATGTTCCGTCTCCTTTATGACAGCTTCAAAGCGCGATCGAGATCGTCATGCTCGAAAGCACTCGACATGCGCTGGATTTCACCTTCACGGCTTCCCGCTTCCCTTGCCACCTCGCGCCAGGTACGGGTCACGTTCGCCACTTCACGCACGATCGCCTTCGCTTCGGCCAGCCGAACTCCAAACAAGTCCGCCGAATCGAGCAGAAGATCGAGCGAGCACGTGGCCTCATCGAGGTCGATATTAGTCGCGAGTACCCGAGCTTTGATATCCACCGGTACCGGATTCAGGTCGTACGCTGGCGACAAGGTCCAGCCGGCCTTGCCTCGCCAGAGAAATCCATGATTCCGCAGATGGTCGTCGACGTTCGAGACCAGCACACTGAATGCGACGCGGCGATACAACTGCCTGGCGTCAGCCTTGGCGTCGGCTCCATGGGATGCAAGCGCATCCACGAGTTCCGGATAACTCCCACGCTCGCCGTCGCGCATCCCAAGCATCGACATCGCCGATAGGAAAGGCGTACGTTTCCCTCCATTTCTATCGAATCGGCGGGACAGCAAGACGCCTTTACCCGCGACCGTCACCAACTCGTGGCGAGGGGTTTCGATAGCCGCGCGCTCCGCAAGACGAAGCGCCACTTCTTCCCACGTTTCGATGCTGTATTCGTCGGTGTCTTTTGGAAACTTGGCGATGGAAAGATAGCCGTGCTGATCGATGACGGACGCCTTGGGACGCGCACCACCAAGCGAGGACCCTGGAGCGAAGATGAGCTTCAGGTCGTCGTCGGATTCTTCATTCCTGAGAATGCGCTCGGTTACCTGCAGCAGCCGGCCCAGCTCTATGACCGGTGGCACGCTACGACCCGGCGCCTGGAATACGTCTTCCCCTCGCCGGCGGAAACGCATCGCGCCCGACCGCGTTTCGTCGGATACACCCAGCAGATAGTCCAGTTCACCCAGCGTACGGACACGACGCCCGTCATGCTCGGCGTTTCGTCGTTCCGCACGTTGCATCAACCGTCGGCCCCAGGTGTCCGGCGCCGAATCGCCTAGCGAACCGAATAGAGGTTGTCCCGCTGGCGGCGCGAACACGCCCTTCGACAGATGCAGTGCCGGTTCGATAGAGAATCGCGCGTCGCAACCGAGCCACTCCTCGCTGTACTCGAACGTGGCGGTTTCACCTCGCCCCGAAGCGTGGTGTCGAAGCAGGCCTACCGATCGGGTTATTCCCGCAAGTTCGATATGGACTTCGACGTCAGACATCGGTCTTCCTTTCGCGCGGGAACCGTACGCGCTTGGGCGACCTCGAAGCGACAAGAAGTTGGCCTTGGCTGTCGGCAGCTATATCAGCGGCTCCGGCCAGGCCCTCCAGCAAGCCGAGCGCCTGGAGCACCGCAGCGTAGATACCCATGCCGACCGTAGGATCGCCTGCCTCCACACGCTGCAATGTCGCTCGGGTCGTGAAGGCGCGATCCGCCACGACCGCCATGGTCAGGCGTCGACGGATACGGGCGTCATGTATGTCGGCGCCGAGCTTCCGGAGAGCCCGGCGCACACCTGCGGAGGCGGCATGCGGGGTAGCCATTTGTATACTTCGTAATACCTTAAGGGGATTTAATGTATCACTAAGAATACATTATTGACAGTAGCATCACGAAGTGCCGAACTTGACGATCGACGTACGCCGATGCCATGGCCGACGTGTTTTGCGCGTACCTGAAGGGCATCCACGACGCCTGACATCACGGCGCGGACACGATCTCGATATCCCTCGCGAACTTTTGTAGCAAGCGCACGAGTTCGTCCAGTTCCTTCTCCTCCCAACTCGCGAGGAGCTTTCGACCGAGACGCTCACGGGCGGCGTCCAGGGCGTCGGTCATCGCCTGGCCCTTTGGGGTGACCACGGCCTCGCGCACGCGGCGGTCCTCGCCGCCCGTGCGGCGCTCGACCAGGCCAAGGCTTTCCAGCTTCGCCAATTGCCGGCTGACGGTGGTGTAGTCACGCCCCACTCGTCCGGCGAGATCGACGACGCCGATAGGTCCGAAGCGCTCGACCACCACCAGGAGCGGAAACAAGGCTCGATCGAGCGAGATGCCGGCTTCGCCGATCAACCTGTCGTCGCCTTCGGGGCGATTGATGACGTTGACGATGCTCAGCAACGCGCCATGCAGTGCGCGTATCCGGGCCGACATATGTGTATCTTGCACATTTTTCTTCGCAGGCATACCCTCTCCTCCACTTGTATGCATATTACACATAAAGGAGCGGGCATGACGAACGACACCAGGGTGGACGTACTCATCTGCGGCGCGGGCGCGAGTGGCCTCACGCTCGCCATCGAACTGGCGCGGCGCGGCGTCTCGTTCCACCTCGTCGAACAAAAGGAAACGCCCTTCCATGGCTCGCGTGGCAAGGGCCTCCAGCCGCGGACGCTGGAAGTTTTCGAGGACCTCGGCATCCTGGAGCGCATCGTGGCGGCGGGTGGCCCTTATCCCTCGCCGCGCTCGTATCGCGACGACGGCGGGTATACCGAATCCGTGCTGATGGAACACGTGGACCCCACGCCCGCCGAGCCCTACCCCGCCGCCGTGATGCTGCCGCAGTACCTCACCGAGCGAGTGATGCGCGAACGGCTGGCCGAACTCGGCCATCGGCCCGCTTTCGGGCACACCCTCGTAGGGTTCGAACAGGATGCCGACGGCGTCTCCGTCCGGATCGCGGGTCCGCAAGGCGAGCAAACCTTCCATGCCCGTTACCTCGTGGGCACCGATGGCGGCCGGAGCACCGTGCGCCAGATGGCGGGCATCGATTTCCCCGGAAAGACCCTGGGCGCACGCGGCCTGGTGGCCGACGTGGTGTTGACGGGTCTCGATCGGGACGCGTGGCACCGGTTCCGCGAAAACGATCCACAGAGGCAGATCGCGATATGCCCGCTCGCCGGGACCGACGTGTTCCAGATACAGGCTCCGGTACCGCTGGAAGGGGACATCGATCTGTCTGTAGAAGGCCTCGCGGCCATGGTCGCCGAGCGTACGGGCCGTGACGACATCCGCATCGTTTCGGTGGCCTGGGCTTCGGCCTTCCACATGCATGCGCGGCTTGCCGATCGCTATCGGGCGGGCCGCGTTTTCCTCGCCGGCGATGCCGCCCACACGCATCCACCGACCGGGGGACAAGGCCTCAATACCAGCGTTCAGGACGCCTATAACCTGGGTTGGAAACTCTCGGCGGTGATCGCGGGCGCGCCCGATGCCTTGCTCGACAGTTACGAGCAGGAACGCCGTCCTATCGCCGCCGACATGCTCGGTCTCTCGACGCAACTGCTCGACTCACTCAAGCGTGGCGACTTGCGGCGTGGCCGTGAGGTTCGCCAGCTCGACCTCGGTTATCCGCGGTCTGCGCTTGCGCTGGAGAGTCCCAAGCGGGCAAGTGGCCTCGCGGCAGGCGACCGTGCCCCCGACGCGCCCGTGCGTGGTGCGGCGGGCATGCCTACGCGCCTGTTCCAGCTGTTCAAGGGAACGCACTGGACGCTGTTGGGCTACGAGGTGGAGCGTGACGCGGTACCGCCACGCGAGGGTCTGCACATCCACACGTTCGGCGCGTGTGGCGACCTGATCGACGATGGTGGGCACTTCGTCGATGCGTACACACCCTCGCCGGGCAGTTGGATACTCGTTCGACCGGACGGCTATGTCGGCGCAATCGTTTCGACAAGCCATCTCGATGCGCTGGAGGAATACCTTCGGCCCCGCCTGATGAATGTCTAGACGGCCAAAGCGCGAATGAAATCCACGAATGCCTTGAGCGGCGGCGGCACGAGTCGCCGCCCGGGGTAATAGAGGAAGGGTCCCGAAAAGCTCTGCCACCATGGCTCGAGGATCGGTTCGAGCGCGCCGCTGTCCAGGTGAGGGCGAAGCCAGTCCTCGAAGAGGTAGATGATGCCGGTGCCCGCGAGCGCGGCGTCGACATTGAGATCGGCGCCGCCGCCGATCCGCACGATCAACTGTCCGGTGGGATCGACCCGAACGACCTCGCCATCGCGTTCGAATTCCCACGGTGGAATCGTGCCGCTCGGGAACCGGCCCCGCAGGCACGCGTGGTGGAGAAGGTCGTGCGGATGCTCCGGACGGCCACGACGCGCGAGATACGATGGTGCGGCGGCCGTGGCGAAGCGCTGCACGCGCGGGCCGATCGGCACCGCGATCATGTCCTGTTCCAGGCGCTCGTCGTAGCGAATGCCGGCATCGCATCCGGCTTCGAGGATGTCGACGAAGTTTTCCTCGGCGATGATCTCGAGGCGGATGTCCGGGTAGGCGGCGAGGAACGGTGGCACGATCGCGGGCAGCACCAGCCGTGCCGCGACCACGGGCACGTTCAAGCGGAGCGTCCCCGCCGGCCGGTCGCGGAAGTCGTTCACCGTCTCGAGCGCCGCTTCCACTTCGGTCAGCGCGGGCCCCAGCCGGGACAACAAGCCTTTGCCCGCATCGGTGGGGGCGACGCTGCGGGTCGTCCGGTTGAGCAAGCGGACTCCCACCTGCGCCTCCAGACGGCGCACCGCTTCGCTGAGGCTGGATGCGCTGGTCCCGCTCGCCCGCGCGGCTTCACGGAATCCGCCGGCCCGCGCCACCGCGACTAGCGCGCTCAGATCGTTCAGATCGACTTTCACTGTTCGCCATTCCGTACAACCCGTGCGGATTGTGCCGGATTATCAGGGCGATGGAGAGTGGCTATCTTGAGGGCTCCCGCCTTCGAAGAGACACCGTCATGTCCAGCATCGACCGCTCCGGCACGTTCACCCTCGGCGACCGCCACGTGAAGCGCCTGGGCTACGGCGCCATGCAACTCGCCGGCCCTGGCGTGTTCGGCCCGCCCAAGGACCATGACGCGGCGGTGGCCGTGTTGCGTGAAGCCATCGCTTCCGGCGTGAACCACATCGACACCAGCGATTTCTACGGCCCTCACGTCACCAACCGTTTGATTCGCGAGGCGCTCGCGCCCTACCCCGACGACCTCGTCATCGTCACCAAGATCGGTGCCCTGCGAGGCGAGGATAAATCTTGGCGCCCGGCCTTCTCGGCGAAGGAACTCACCCAGGCGGTCCACGACAATCTCCGCAACCTCGGCCTCGACGTGCTCGACGTGGTCAACCTGCGCGTCATGTTCGATGTGCACGGCCCGGCGGAAGGTTCGATCGAGGCGCCTCTCGCCACGCTGGCCGAACTCCAGCGGCAAGGCCTCGTGCGCCACGTTGGGCTGAGCAATGTCACGTCGACGCAGGTCGCGGAAGGACGGCGGATCTGCGAGATCGTGTGCGTGCAGAACCAGTACAACCTCGCGCACCGCGGCGACGACGCACTCATCGACGAACTCGCCCGCCAAGGCATCGCTTACGTGCCGTTCTTTCCCCTGGGTGGTTTCAGCCCGTTGCAGTCGTCCCTCCTTTCCGACGTGGCGCGGCGCCTGGACGCCACGCCGATGCAGGTGGCGCTCGCCTGGTTGCTTCGCCGCGCGCCGAACATCCTGCTCATTCCCGGTACGTCCTCCGTCGCGCACCTTCGGGAAAACCTCGCCGTGACGGCGTTGGATCTGCCCGACGACGTGATGACGGAACTGGATGGCGTGGCGACACGGCCGGCATGATCAGGTTCGCGCCAGGAACTCCCCGATCAAGCGGGCGATCGGCCCTGGCGCGTCTTCCAGGCTGTAGTGCCCGACATCGTCGAGACGATGCACGGGCGCATCCGGGAACAGCTCGCTGAAGAGCGGAAGGAAATGCTCGGCCTGCAAGGTACGGTCGGCCGTCCCCCAGATCGCCAACGCGGGCCTCGATGAAAGCATGCGCACGGCGCTGGCGTCGGGAGCCTCCATGCGATGTGCGCCCGTGGCGAAGCCCTTGGCCCAACCGATCGCACCGGCGCAATCCGCCGGCGTTTCGAAGTGCGATCCATAGGCGCGCAACCATGTATCGTCGATCAACGCATGGTTCTCGAAACCGTTGAGCTTCAACGTGCTCAATATGTTGTAGTCCAGTTCCCCCAGTACGTTCTCGAGACGACCGCGAGCGTCGGCTTCCACGATCCACTGGAACCACGGTGACGTCCGGGCGTTCGCCACCAGGCGCTCGTCGAGTCCCGCTTGCCCGAAGGGTGTCGGGCCGTTGGTCGAGATGACACGGCGAATGCGTCCGGGGTGGCGTGCCGCAAGCCCCATGCCGACCGGGCCGCCGAAATCGTGAAGAACCAGCGTGATGGCCGTCAGGTCCAGCGACAACACGAAGCGTTCGAGGTTGTCGATGTGGTCCTGCAGCCAGTAGGTACGGTTCGCCGGTGTCTCGCTCTTGCCGAAGCCCATGTGATCGGGAACCACGACCCGGTGTGTTCCGGCCAGGGCATGCACGAGATGCCGGAACAGATAGCCCCATGTCGGCTCGCCATGCAGGCACAGGACGACCTCTCCATCACGCGGACCCTCGTCGACGTAATGCATGCGGAACCCCGCGGCCTGGGTGAATCGGGGCATGAAGGGAAACGTGCCATCGAAGGATGCATCGGAGCGAATCATGGGAAATCCTTGTTTAGGAATTATGGTTTCAATATAAAACCAGTTGTCTTTTAGCAGACGAGGTTTTACCTTGCAACCATGGTCAAGAGAATCACCCATGAAGACTCGGCGTGCGGCGTCGCGCGCCCGCTCGATGCGATCGGCGACGGCTGGTCGCTGCTGATCGTCCGCGATGCGTTCGGTGGCCTGCGCCGCTTCGGCGAATTCCAGAAGAGCCTGGGGCTGGCCAAGAACATCCTGGCGGCCCGGCTGAAGCACCTGGTGGCGTACGGCATCATGGATGCGGTGCCCGCCTCGGACGGCAGCGCCTACCAGGAATACGTGCTCACGGAAAAAGGACGCGGCCTGTTCCCCCTGCTCGTCGCGCTAAGGCAGTGGGGCGAGGATTATTTCTTCGAACGGGGCGAACGGCACGTATCCCTCGTGGATCGTCAGGCGGGGCGCCCGGTAGCAAAAATGCGGCCGCGTTCCGAAGATGGGAAGATCCTGCAGCCGGAAGACACCGTCGTCATGATGCGTCCCGTGCGGGGCGGCAAGCGGAAGACGGGCTAGCAGGACATCATCTTGCCGGGGAATAAACCCCGCCGTCGCATTCGGTGCGCGATGATCCGCACCCACGAAAGCCGGACTCGACACGGGACGGAACATGCGCACCCTGTCTTCGCCAGTGCACCGATACATCACCGTCGACGATACGCGGCTCTTCTACCGCGAGGCGGGGCCGGAAGATGCGCCGGTGTTGCTTCTGCTTCACGGCTTTCCCTCGTCGTCCGTGCAATTCCGTCACCTCTTCTCCCGCTTGGCGGATCACTGGCGGCTTGTCGCACCTGATTTTCCGGGCTTCGGTTTCAGCGCGGTCCCCGACCACCGCCATTTTGCCTACACCTTCGATCATTTCGCCGAGGTGATCGGCCGCTTCATCCAAACCATGCAGATCGAACCCCGCGTCGTATACCTCCACGATTACGGAGCACAGGCCGGCTACCGATTGCTGGCAAACGGAACGGTGCGGCCAGCGGCCGTCATCATCCAGAACAGCGAAGCCTATTTCGAACCCGGACGCACGGACGCCTGGTCGGCGGCCGAAACCTATTGGCGCGACCCATCGGCTGGCAATCGGGAAAGCATGCGCGCTTCACTGCTCAACGAGAGTGGTATCCGCCGTGAATTCGTCGAAAACCTCCCCGCGCATATCGTCGAACGCATCGATCCGTCCGTGATTCGCCTCGCCTGCGATCACATCCGGAGGCCGGGTGTCGCCGAGGCCATGCTCGATCTTCATCGCGATTATTCGAGCAACGTCGCGTTCTATCCGCAGGTCCAGGCCTGGCTGCGCCAGTCTCGGGTTCCCACCCAGGTCCTGTGGGGAAAAGGTGACCAGTATTACGGGCCGGAACAGGCGGAGGCCTTTCGCCGCGACGTCGAGGACATCACGATCGACTACTTCGACGGCGGGCACTGGCTTGTCGAGACGCATCCGGAGCACATCGCCGAAGCCGTCCATGGCTTCTTGCAGCGCAACGTACCCTCTTAGCCGCCGCGAACGGCCGCCTCGATCTTCGCGATATCGATCTTGCGCATCGACATCATGGCCTCCATGGCCCGCTTGGCGGTGGCGCGATCGGGATGGCTCATCGCCGCGAGCAAGGCGCGTGGCGTGATCTGCCAGGAGTAGCCCCAGCGGTCCTTGCACCAGCCGCAGACACTCTCCTCGCCGCCACCGTCGACGATCGCGTTCCAGTAGCGATCCGTTTCGGCCTGGTCGTCGGTCAGGACCATGAAGCTGACCGATTCGTTGGCCTTGATGTCCGGCCCGCCGTTGATGCCGACGAAGGCCTGGCCGAGCACGGTGAACTCGACGATCAACTCGGTGCCCGGCGGGCCGCCAGGATGGTCCGTCGCGGCACCCACATGGCTATCTGGGAATGTCGCCGCGTAGAACTCCGCGGCCTTGCGCGCTTCGTCGCCATGGAACAACAGACAGTTCGTGAATTTACCGTCGGTCATCTCGCTTCTCCGTGGTCGGGGGTGGCATCCCCCGCGACTTTAGCCACACCGGCCGGATGTGTCGAACCCGCCGGAAACGCGCACGTCAGCGCCCGTCTTGTGACGCGATGCCGCACAAAATGAGATCGACCCCCGCGAGAAAGTCGGCACGGTCGTCGTGCTCGCGCATGCGATCGGCGACGCTGCGCGTGAAGGGATAGTCGTTCGGGTCGAGTTGGGACCAGACGGTTGCCATCGCTCCCAGAAAATCAGCGCGGTCGATGTCGTGCGCACGGGCGAATTGTGTGTTTGCCGCGTTCTGTCCGGCAACACCCAGGATGTAGTGCAACAGCGCCGACGCTGCCGTCCATTGGCCTTCATCGGACAGGCCGAGGGCGCGGACCTGCTGGCCCAGGCATTCGACGATCCGCAGCATGGGCGCCTGCCCCGCCGCGCGCGTGAGTGTCGAGCCGACCCAGGGATGCGCGTCTATCGCGTCGAAGAGGCCGAGGGCCAAGGCGCGGATGGTGTCTTCAGGCGAGGCCCCGGCCGCGCATGGCGCCATCGTGCGGGCGACGACCGCGTCACAGGCCGCGGTCAGCAAGTCGCCCTTGTTCTCGACATGCCAATAGATGGCGCCGGCCCCGGTCGCCAACCGCTCGGAGAGCGCGCGAAAGGTCAGCCCGTCTTCTCCCCGGCTGTCCAGGAGCGCGATCGACGCCTCGATGATGCGGTCCCGCGATAGCGATTCTTCTCGTCGTACACGTTTGCCCATGCCCCGTATGTTGACATAGATGGAACGCCGTTCCAATATGATGGAATGACGTTCCATAACGACGAAAGCTACGGCGCGATCATTTCCGGCGCTGGTCCGGTGGGCCTGTTCCTCGCCTGCGAGCTGGCCCTGGCCCGATGTTCCGTGCTGGTGCTGGAAAAGGCGAAAGATCCCGGTTCACCGCTGAAACGGGTGCCCTTCGGTATACGCGGACTTTCGGCGCCGACGATCGAGGCCCTTCACCGGCGCGGACTGCTGCATGAACTACAGATCCACAAGCGCATCCAGACTCCGCATCAACATGTCGGGCTGGGGCCGCGCCGGCAAGCGGGGCATTTCGCCGGCATCCCCTTTCATGACGACGATATCGACACCGCTCGATGGCCGTATCGCCTGCCGGGTTCGATGCCCACCCATTTGCTGTCGGAAATGGAAGAGCTTGAATCCGTACTGACCCGGCGCGCGGAAGCGCTTGGCGTCCACATCCTGCGCGGACATGCCGTGACGGGCTTTCATCAGACCGGGCACGGGGTTGCCGTGCATTCCAACGAGCGGGTTTTCGAAGGCCGATGGCTCGTGGGTTGCGATGGAAGCCGTAGCACTGTCCGCAAGCTGGGCGGCTTCGAATTCGCCGGTACCGAACCGGAGTTCACGGGCTATACGGCGAAGGTGGACATCGCCGATCCGGAGAAGCTGAAGCCGGGCCGCAACGTGACGCCCCATGGGATGTATTTGCAGTCGCAACCGGGGCACCTGGCGATACAGGACTTCGACGGCGGTGCGTTCCATGCGGCCGGCATACCCATCACCAGGGAACACGTGCAGAACGTTCTACGGCGCATCTCCGGCACCGACGTGACCATCGACGCCTTGCACATCGCGACGACATGGACCGATCGCGCGCGGCAGGCCACGGCTTATCGCAAGGGCCGCGTTTTCCTCGCAGGCGATGCCGCGCACATCCATTCACCACTTGGCGGCCAGGGGCTCAACCTGGGTCTGGGCGATGCGATGAACCTCGGTTGGAAGCTTGCCGCGGCCATCAAAAACAAGGCACCCGCCGGCCTGCTGGACAGCTATCACGCGGAACGGCACCCGATCGGTGAGAAGGTGCTCGACTGGTCACGCGCGCAGGTCGCCATCATGCGACCCGAGCCGCACGCCCGCGCGCTGAACGCGATCGTCCGCGACCTCATGGATACGCGCGACGGCGCGACTTATTTCGCTGGAAAAGTGTGGGGCCTTTCCACCCGGTGCCCCTTCGGCGACGGGCATCCCTTGCTGGGCCTCGGTGTTCCCGAGTTCGAATTCGAAGACGGCAGGACGATGGGTGAGCTGATGCATGACGGCCGTGGTGTCCTCCTCGATTTCGGGAAAAACGTCTCGCTCGAAAGGTTCGCCGGCGAATACGGCGATCGCATCGCCTATGTCACAGGCCGCCCGAAGGCATCCTTCGGACTGAGTGCCCTCTTGATACGCCCGGATGGGTACGTCGCATGGGCTTCGGAAAGCGCCCCCGATGTCGGCGAGCTGGACGAAGCAGCTGCCCGCTGGTTCGTTCGTGGAGCAGGCTCATGAAGTCCCCTATCGCCATCGTCGGTGCCGGCCTCGGCGGCCTGACGCTTGCGAGAATCCTTCACCTGCATGGCATCGCAGCGACCATCTATGAAGCGGAAGCCTCGGCGGACGCTCGCATGCAAGGAGGAATGCTCGATATCCACGAGTACAACGGCCAGCTTGCCCTCAAGGCCGCGGAACTCTACGACGCCTTCCTCGGGATCATCCAGACGGGTGCCGATGCCCAGAGGGTGCTCGACAAGCACGGCACCGTCCTGCTCGATGACCTGGACGAGGGCAACGGCAGCCGGCCCGAAGTGCACCGCGGCGACCTTCGCCGCATTCTGCTCGACTCACTTCCCGCCGGGACGATCCAGTGGGGACACAAGCTAACCACGGCGAGTCCGATCGGTGACGGACGGCATTTCCTCACGTTCGCCAATGGCTCGACGACGACCGCCGGGCTTCTCGTGGGTGCCGATGGCGCCTGGTCGAGGGTCCGCCCTCTCCTCTCCAGCGCCACGCCTGCCTATCTCGGCACGTCGTTCATCGAGACGTACCTTTTCGATAGCGACACTCGCTGCAAGGCCACCGCGGAAGCCGTGGGTGGCGGCACGCTGCTGGCGATCGCTCCGGGCAAAGGCATCCTCGCGCACCGCGAGGCCAACGCCACGTTGCATGCCTACGTGGCATTGAACATGCCTGAAGAATGGCTCGCCGGCATCGACTTCTCCGATCCGGCGGCCGCATTGGCGCGCGTCGCGGAAGAGTTCGACGACTGGGCGCCCGAACTGACCACGCTCATCCGGCACAGCGAAACCCCACCCGTACCCCGCCCCATCCATGCCCTCCCCATCCACCACCGCTGGGATCGCGTGCGCGGCGTGACGTTGCTCGGCGATGCCGCACACCTGATGTCACCCTTCGCCGGTGAAGGTGCGAACCTGGCCATGTTCGACGGCGCGGAGCTGGCGAAGGCCATCGTCGCCCATCCGGAGGATGTCGAAGCCGCGCTCGCCGCGTACGAGAAGGATCTCTTTCCTCGCAGCGCCACCACGGCGGCCGAGTCGGACCAGAATCTCCGGCTGTTCTTCAACGACCGCTCACCCTGGAGCGTGGTGGAGTTTTTTGCCGGTCACCGGATAGCCGGGTAAACGTCCTTACGCGGAGGCTAGCTGCCGCTCCAAGGCGTCATGTGCCCGCCTCGACGCTTCGACGTCCACACGATCGGCCAGCGTTTGGACGAGTCGACCTAATTGGCTCGCCGAAATTCCGATATTCATGCAGATGCGCATGTGCGCCTGCAGTTGCGACTCCACTCCGGACAGCGCCGCCAACATGGAAACGGTGGCGAGTTCACGGCTTTGCCAGTCGAGGTTGTCGCGCTCGAAGATGTCGCCGAACACATGGGTCTTGATGTACTCGTCGACCGCCGGCGCGAAATCGAATACGGGTCCCTTGACGGGGCCGCCCGCCAACCGGGTCTGGTTGGCGGTTCCCGCGGCAAGCAATGCGTCGCCCTTGGGGATGGCGCGGCTCGGGGGCTGTCCGGCCACGTCACGGATGCCTCGTTCCTTGCGCGACTCCAACACCTTCATGAAGGCGCCGAGGGCATTGAGGCTACGTGGGAAGCCCGCGTACGCGTAGACCTGTACCAGGATTTCCCGCGTATCGCTCACGGTCAGGCCGGCGTCGAGTCCTTGTTCCAGGGCCACGCTCAACTTGTCGATGCCGCCGGTGGCGGCGAAGGCGGCGATGGGGACGATGGCTTGTTGGTGAACAGAGAGGGTTTCGGATGCCGCTGATTCTTGGGTCATATGGAGTGAAGCCTGCGTCCCTACGAAACGTAATGCCCGGAAATCTATTACGTCGGCTGTTCATTCGGAAGACCGCGAATCCGCATGCGGCTATGCGGATGGCTCACTAATAGCTGGCCAGCATCAGCGGCCGACGGGCCTGCCTGGGCGATATCGATCGATCACCGCGGCGTCTGCCCCACCATTTCCCATAGCCTGGGAAACGGCATCTATGATCTCGATCCACACGCCGGGCTGGTTCAGGACAGGCATCTCCCTGGCCAGCACATTGCTCAACTCGCCATGGTTCTGCTCGATCGAGCGCAACACACGGTCCGCCTGCTGGTCGGGCATCTCGACCACTTCCTTCAGCGCGGCGCGCGCGCGCGCATGGCTGCGGAGGTAACGCGACTCTTCGCGCATCTGTTCAGTCAATGTCCGACCGATGATATTGGCCAGGAAGACCACATGCGGCCCGAGGTCGGGATAACGCCATAGTGGCCTAGCCTGATTTTCACCATGAAAAGCGAAGTTGGACACCACGCCATCCGGATATGTGGTTTGCATGGGTTCGAAGACGACGTCCTCGCGTACGGCTTGCATCAGCGGCCTGGACACCTGGTCAAGCACCCTGTCATAGGCGCGACGCTCACCCGCGTCGTCCGTGATGACTGCCGAGATCGGCAGGATTACTGGATCGGGAATCGCGCCGTCGCGTCGCAGTACATCGTTGACGAGGAACCGATGCACGCGACCGTTGCCGTCAGCTAAGGGGCGGATGTATACGAAGCCAAAGGCGGCGACGGCGCTGCGCATCACTGGCGACTGGCCTTGCGTCTTTTCGAGGAAAACCTGCAACCCTTCGAGCATCGCGCTGACCTCGTCGGCCGCCGGTGCGACGTAATGCACGATCTCCTGGTACCGCACGGTTTCGCCAACGAACACCGGCGACTGGCGTACCCCAAAATGAGTGACCGTCGTCCGGCCGCCCAGGATCTCCTGCTGCAACCCGGCAAGAGCCGCATCACTCAGGGGCGCGTCACCCTGCCCGGTACGCCGTGCCATCACGTCGGCGAAGCGCTGAACCCGTCCCACGCGATCGGCCTCGCCTTCAATGGCGAAGCTGGCCTTGCTCTCGCGCAAGGTCATCCAGACCGCCGCTCTCAGCAACAGGTCCTCGCCAAACTCGACTGTCAATTCGTCAAACAAACGAGGCACGTCCAGCATGGCCGCCCTCGTCATCGCCTCCGTCTTCACCACGATAGGACAGAATTCGCGATTACCGGGCAGGTTGTCATTCACCCGCCAGCGCTGCACCTTGATCACCCGGTCGCGGGATGCAGCCACCAACTTGCCATCGTCGATGACATCGACATAGTTGCCACCCAGCCGTTCAGGCACGTCCAGGACATCTCCTGTCAGCCACTCATATAGGAACGACGCACGACGCGCGTACTGCCCGGTGGGCTCGGCCGCGATCCAGGCTTGGACGATACCCCGTCCCATCCGCTCGAACAGACGGGCCAGGAATTCGAGATGGGGAACCTCGTGCCGCAAGTGGAACTGCAGATGCGCTGCGGGCTCCGCGGCCGGTCGCATGGCCTCGGTGTAGGTTTCGAGGCGAAAACCTTCATTGACCTGGGTTGCACGTCGCCCACCCACCTGGCTCATCACAGGCAGCCTTCCCAACGGCAGCACACCATAGGCTTGGCACAGCCAGCCGGCTCCGATGGGGTCTGTGGGCAAGTCGGTCATGATGTCTCTCTTGGACCAGGACGGTTTCCGATGCTCAAAACCGATTCTTACACGGATATATAGGTCGTCGGGCAAGTAAGCATGACTAAATATAATTAGAAACTTAAAATATTGCGTAAAAACGATTACAGATCCAGCCGCCTGTCCTGCTTCACTCGTCACCAGTCGGTGCCAGCAAGGGCATCGTTTGAGAGGAACAGCAGTCCATCTTGCCCGGCACGACCGCTGCCAGTCCCTTTGACTCTCCGTTCACGCTCGTGAACGAATGATCGAGAAACTGCAACGAAGAGGCCGTCCCCGACCTCCAGAGAAACAAGCCATGCAAGGACGCATGCTGGATTCGATGCGACTCCCCCAAATCATCTGGCGAACGTTTCGACGTTTGCCATGAAGCCAAGGCGTGGGCACGGGGCGTTGCCGGCTCTGAATTGGTCGGCGTTCGCCGCGTTGCGCGACACGGGTGACGTGGTGCCCTGGGGAGCGTCTGGGGTCGGAGGCGTGGCAAGCGACGACATTGCCGCCTTGACGGACCTGGTCGATATCGTCGGCAGTGGCCTTGCGTTCGCCGCACTCCGTTCCAATGGCAGCGTGGTGAACTGGGGAGAAGTCACGGGCGTCGATATGGTGCCGCTTCCGACGATCACCGATGGTGTCAAGATCGTCGGCAGTCTTGGCGCCTTCGCGGCGCTGCGTGCCAACAGGCAGGTCGTGACATGGGGCCACATGAACTATGGCGCCGAACAACCGGTGTTGGATGACGTCGTCGACATCGCCAATGCTGGATACGGCTTTGCCGCGCGCCTGGGCGATGGCCGTGTCACATCCTGGGGAAACGCGGGAAACGTTCCACCCGATATTGAGGCCCTGACGGATATCGTCGAGGTGATTGGCAGCGAGAGCGCCTTTGCCGCACTCCGGGCTAACGGCAGCGTGGTTGCATGGGGCGATCCGGGTTTCGGTGGAGTGTTGACGGCGGAGATTGCCAGCCTCGACGACATCGTCGAGATTTCAAGTACGGCACGCGCATTCGCGGTGCTGCGAAAGAACGGGAGTGTGGCCGCCTGGGGCGACGCCGATCATGGCGGGCATCCAGGTATCCAGATCACTGGGTTGACGGATGTCATCGAGGTGGTAGGCAATAGCGCCGCGTTCGTGGCCCTACGAGAGAACGGCCGTGTGGAGGCATGGGGACATCCCGACGAAGGCGGTCTCCTGGCGGCCGACTCGCCCATCCGTAACCTGGACACGATCGTCCAGGTGGCTGGCAGCGGCGGCGCCTTCGCCGTCTTGCCCGCGGACGGTTGGCAGGTGATGGCGTGGGGCAATCCGAAGCATGGTGGATACTACGAGGACAACGGAATCATTCGGCAGGGTCGCGCCCTCTACGTGACGACCTTCGGATTTGCGGCACTGACCGATCAGGCGATGATTTCGACCTGGGGCGATGGCGAGAACGGTGGCGACAGTGACGCGGTGATAGATGAACTCGTCACCCGGGTGGGCTACCTGCAAACCTGACCATTCTTCCGTTGTTCCGGACCGTGCGGCGGCTTCGGCCGCCGCATCGATGGCATCACTACACTCCGTCCGCCGCTGAATCGAGCAGGCCAAGCCGAATCAGGCTCTCAGCCGTCGCAACAATAGCCTCCTCGCGCGGCCGCGGCGACCAGCCCAGCAGCCGCACGGCCTTTTCGCTGGTGGCATTCAGATTCACGCCAAGAAACGGAATTGCCCCTCGCAATGCCGGGTCCTTCAGCGCCCCCAGGCGTACCAGCCAGTCAGGCAACACCCGTGTCGATATCTTGCCGGTGGCCGCCCCCATCCGCTGTTTCAGTACCTTCGCCACATCCGCCAGCCACATGCTCTCGCCTGCGATCGCCAGGAAGCGTTCGCCCTTGGCGGCATCATGGGTCATGGCGCGCAGATGCAGGTCGGCCACGTCCCTCACGTCGACAAAGCCCGAATTGATCCTGGGATTTCCCGGTTGTCCGTCCATGAGATTCTTGATCAGACGAATGGAATGCGAATAGTCGGCTCCCAGCGCAGGGCCCAGGACGGCCACCGGGTTCACCGCCGCCAATTCCATGCCCTGCCCTTCGCGGGCGATGAAGTCCCAGGCCGCCCGCTCCGACAATGTCTTGGACTTCTGATAAGGCCAAACATGCTTGCTGGTCAGGTCGCTCCAGTCGGTCTCGTTGAAGGGACGTTTCATCGGCCCGTGCCCGGCGCAAATCGCGCCGAAAGCCGAGGTCAATACGACGCGCCTGACCCCGGCCTTGCGCGCGGCACGCAGTACTCGCAAGTTGCCATCGACCGCTGGCCTGATCCATTCCTCTTCGCTCGTTTGCGCACCCGTCGGCGTCGGTGAAGCACCGTGCATCACGTAGACGCAATCCGCGGCAGCTTCAGCCCAGCCTTGGTCCGCGCCCAGATCAGCGGTGACGAATGACAGGCGATCGCCCGGCTCGACTCCACCTGTCTTGAGGTTCTCGCGCACCTCGACCTCCCGAGCCAGCGAACGCACCGTGGTCCGCACACGGTAGCCGTGATTCAGTAGCGCCAGAATGCAGTGTTGCGCAATGAAGCCGGTTCCACCGGTGACGAGAACCTGCACGTCTTTGTCGTTCATGTCGTTTCCAGAATGGCCGTTGGCCGAAGAAGAAGGAGGCCGTTCGGGCGTCCGACGGGAACGACAGGTTAAGATGCAAAGTTCGCACTGTTAATGCTTTATAGTGCGATTAACTTGCGCGAACGTACGACCGTGAGCACCGATCCCTTCTCCGACATCCTCAAGTTCACGAATGCGAAATCGCTGGTGACCGGCGGCTTCATCGCAGGGGGTGCCTGGGCGATCCGTTTCCCAGCGCCGGACAAGATCAAGTTCTTCGCCGTGGTGAAAGGCGCCTGCTGGGTCCACATCGACGGCGAAGCCGAACCGGTCCATTTCGGAACAGGAGACGTGGGACTGATAACGGCAAAGCGCTCGTTCGTCCTCGCCAGCGATCTCGAAATCACGCCCGTGGACGCAATGAACGTGTTCTCCGGCACGGGCAGGACGACTGCCATATTGGGGGACGGCAATGACTTCGCCCATATCGGTGGGCACGTCCTGCTCGATCCTGCAAGCGAGCGGCTGCTGGCGGATGTCCTGCCGCCGTGGATCCACGTGCCGGCGGCGTCACGGCAGGCCATGAGTTTTCGGTGGCTTCTTGACCAGCTCGTGGAGGAGCGGGCGGCCGATCGGCCGGGAACGCAGCTCGTCGCGGCGCAACTCGCGCAGCTTCTCTTCATCCAGGTGCTGCGCGCCCACCTGGAGACATCCGGTCCCATGCCGGCCGGGTGGTTGCGTGCCTTGAGCGACCCACGCATCGCACCCGCGCTGCGGCTGATGCATGGCGACCCCGCGCGTTCGTGGCACTTGGACGAACTCGCCAGGGCATGCGCCATGTCACGAACGACATTTGCCTTTCACTTCAGGACGATCGCAGGCGTCGCACCGCTGGCCTATCTCGCCGAATGGCGCATGCGTCTCGCCGAACGCGCGTTGCGGGAGGAGAACACGCCGGTAGCGCTTGTGGGCCAGTCGCTCGGCTATACATCCGAAAGCGCCTTCAGCAACGCCTTCAAGCGCATGACCGGCCATTCGCCGAAAACTTATCGCAAGGCCTCACGGCTTCCAGGACGGTAGACCAGCCGCCGCCCACATCGACAGCTACAAAGCCATAAGCCCTTCAGCACATGGCTCAGGCCAAGCACGACATGCAAGAACGCCTGAAAGCGGCGGATACCAACGGCGACGGCTTTATCGACCGCCAGGAAGCCGACGCCAAGCTACCGCGCGTGGCCAAGAACTTCGACAAGCTCGACGCCGATCAGGACGGCAAATTGTCTCCCAGCGAACTCAAGCAGGCCGCCGAACTCGCGCGCCAACGCCTGGGCCGCTGAGCTATCGAAGCGATCGCCATGGATATTTCGCTTTTCGCCTGGCTGCTGGTACCGCTGCCGTTGTTCGCATTGATCGCCGCTGCCGAAGGTTGGTTGCGGCGACGTAGCGGCCGCGATCACGACTGGAAAGCCTATTGGGCGTCGCTGGGCGATGCCTTGGGCCGCATGCTGGTCAATGGTCAAGCCCGGTATCGTCGGGGCATTGCTCTATACGGTATGGGAGTGGCGCATCGCCACCTTCGCGATGGATCGCTGGTGGCATTGGACCCTGCTCTTCGTGGGCCAGGAGTTCTGCTATTACTGGATGCATCGTGCCGACCACCGCATCCGCTGGTTCTGGCTGAATCACTCGGTTCACCACTCGCCGAACCAGTACACGCTGTCGTCCGCGTATCGGCTCGGCTGGACCGGACAGATCACCGGTGCAGCGGTATTCTTCGCGCCGCTGGTGTGGATCGGATTTCCGGTGCCGCTGGTGGTCGCCGCGCTCGCGGTGAACCTGACGTATCAATTCTGGTTGCATACCGAACTGATAGGACAACTGCCGCGGCCGATAGAATTCGTGCTCAACACGCCTTTGCACCACCGCGTGCACCATGCCAGCAATCCCGATTACATCGATTGCAACTACGGCGGCGTGCTGATCGTGTTCGACAGGCTATTGGGTACGTTCCGTCGCCAACGTGAGGACGAGCCGCCGCGGTATGGCCTGGTGAAACCCCTATACAGCCATAACCCCTTCCGCATCGCCTTGCATGCCTGGATTCAGATGTTCCACGACATGAAATCCGTAAGGAATGGGAGAGAATGCGCGCGGGTCCTGTTCGGGCCGCCGGAAGGTTGATTTTTTTGAGTCAGAGCAGCTTCTGACGCCAAGCCGTTTTGGTAGCTACCGCGAGCGCGGCGGCTCAAGACTTTGGTAGGCGCCACACTTCAGCAAGTGCCCACACCGCCGCGATCGTAACCGCAACGCTGCGAACCAGGTGCGAAGCCTGAAGCTGACGATAGGCCGCCTCGCTGTACCCATGATCCTGCATGGCATCCTGCGCGCCCGCGGCCCAGGGCGTGCTGGCGATCGAGACGATCATCATCGTCGCGATGATCCACAATGTCCGGCGGGACATGCGTGCCGGCGCGCTCCACAACGCGAGGGTCCAGACCAGGCACGTCGCCGCGTAGGGCAGCACGACGATCGGCAATCGCCGCGTATAGCCCCTGCTGAATGCCTGGAAGGCAGCATCGCCATACGCGCTGATGTCCACGTGAATGCGGTACACGTTGAAGAACAGGAGCCAGCAGACGCCAACGGAGGACCATAGCAAGGCAACTCCGATAGCTTGCAAGGAGCTCGTGGCCGTCCCGGGGACGAAGCTTGGCGGCGAATGCCGCGTGATGGCCGCTGTCGCGACGGCTCCGAGATAAAGGAGCACGGAAACGGCCAGCATGGCGAGGAAGACGACGAAGTAAAGCGGCATGTACATCCCCTTATGGCTAAGAGCGTGGCGTGTACCGCTGAATCCCCTGGACGAAAGCGAGCCAGCGGCCTGGTTACGGGCCGCTGACCGGCTTTGTGATTCGATCGTACGGGAGTCCCGCACAGCCGGCGATAGGCAATCGGTACTAAGCCGCCAGCGCCTCGATGCTGTCCATCGCGCACGCCAGCGCGGCCGAGCGCAGTTCAGGACTCATGTCGACTCCATCGGCGACGGGGGACGCGCTATCCACAGCGGACAAGGCACGCGCGCCCCATGATCGCGATGCGCTGATCAAGGGATTCATGGAAGCGAAGACACCGCCCAGCCACGAGGAGATCGTGGCGCGAACTCGCCCACGTTCACAGCCGCATCAGGCCGCCGTCGACCACCAGCGTCTGTCCCGTCACGAAACGCGCGTCCTCACTGGTGAGGAAGGCGACCGGACCGGCAATGTCGGCCGGCGTGCCGAGCCGCTTGATCGCCTGCATCATGTAGACCTGCGCCTTCTGCTCGTTCGGCATGCCGCTCGCGCCTTCCGTGTCGGTGATGCCAGGATGGACGGCATTGACGATGATGTTGTCAGCCGCGAGTTCATTGGCAAGCGCGCGGACCAGACCGACCACGCCCATCTTCGACGTGATGTAGTGGGAGAAGCCCATTCCCGGTGGCGTCACCATGCCTACCGCGTCGGAACCCACGGCGACGATCGATCCGCCACCGGCCTTGCGCATCAACGGCACGATCGCCCGGGCGCCGATCACGTGCGCGTCGAGGTTCACGGCCATGACGCGGCGCCATTCGTCCTGGGTCATCTGGTCGAGCCCCGCGATCGGGTAAATACCGGCCGCGTGCACGAGGATGTCGGCGCGACCGAATGCCTGCTCCACCTCGGCGGCGACCCGCGCCCAGTCGGCCTCGCTCGTCACGTCAGCGGCGATGGCAATCGCGCCATTGCCGATCCGTGCAGCTTCCTCCGCGGCATCCTGGCGGTTGACGAGGACGACTTTCGCGCCACGCTGCGCTAAAACGCCAGCGATGCCGCGCCCGATGCCCTGCTTGCCACCGGTGATGATGGCGACCTTGTTTTCATGCGTGTTCATGGATTGCTTCCTTGGATGGATTGCTGGGTGGATGGCGGATTTGCGAGCGCGCGCAGCCGCGGATCGCCGATCTCCGATAGCAGGTCGAGTCTGGTGGGCTTCCAGCCGAGTTCGGCTCGTGTGCGCGGATCGCGCGAGCGGCTGCACGCCGACAGGAGCAGCGCCCCGAACGGACCGAATACATCGGCCGCTTCGTCCATCGTCAGGCTGCGTGTCTTGACACCCAGGTCGCGCGCCACGGCCTCGGCAATCCAGCGGTAAGGGATTTCTCCGGCAACGGCGTGGTACAGCGCGCCAGCCTTCCCGCGTTCGACTGCAAGCGAGAATAGTCGTGCCAGATCGGCGCTATGCACGTTGGAATAGGCGGCGAGTCCAGCGCCGATGTAGCAAGCGGAACCCGTAAGCGCGACCGAGCGGTACACGCTCGCCACTGGTCCGTTATCGCCTGGCCCCCAGATCAGCGGCGGTCGGATCACCATGCTTCGCAGACCGTGTTGGGCGGCGGCACGAACGATGCCCTCCGCCTCCACCCGCGGAAGCGCCAGTGGTTCCGGCATAAAGGTATCGTCTTCGGCGAAGCTGTCCGGGCTCCACGCCCCGCCAGTGCGTTGCATGAAAACGCCACTGCCCGACAGGAAGACGAACGTCTTGCCACCTCCCGCGAGTGCTTCGCACAGCGCCCGGATGATCGCCGGCTCGCGCTCGAAGGCAACCTGCGCGGCGTAGACCGTCACGTCGGCTGACCGTGCCGTGGCGAGCACCGGCGCCATATCGCCATCGAGATCGCCTCGAACCGCGGAGATACCGGCTGTTCTCAGGGCGACCTCGGCGCGATCCGTTCGCGCGAGCCCTAGCACCCGATGCCCGTCCGCCAGGAAGTGTCTTGCCAGAGCGCTCCCGACGAATCCGGACGCTCCGATGAGGAAGATATTTTGTGACATGAGGGCTCCTTGGCTTGCAGCGTAGGGCCTCACCATGTCTCTGAAAAGACTATATTATTAGATAGCACCCATACAAGGATTAGATACTTTGCTGAACGGCATCTCCCTCGATTACCTGCGGACTTTCGTTGCCGCCGCGGACCACGGCAGTTTCTCTGCGGCAGGCCGCGTCATTGGGCGGGCGCAGTCGGTGGTAAGTCAAACCATCGCCAGCCTGGAAGCGCAGCTGGGCGTAACGTTGTTCGAGCGGGTCGGCCGCTATCCCAGGTTGACGGCTCAGGGAACGAACCTGTTGGCCGACGCACGCCGCGTGGTGACGGGTGCCGATGCACTAACGGCCAAGGCACGCAGCTTCTCCGCTGGCCTGGAACCCGAACTGTCCATCGTCGTCGACGTCATGTTTCCGCAGCGATGCCTTACCGATGCACTCGGCAGCTTCAAGGAGCGTTTCCCATCCACGCCGCTCAGGCTCCATGTCGAGGCGCTGGGCCGCGTCGCAGAACTCGTGCTCGATGGTCGATGCAGCCTGGGCATCACCGGGACACTGCCTTTCCTTCCTCCTGGACTCGCAGCCGAACCGCTTTTCAGTGAGGAGATGGTGACGGTGGTGGCTCCCGGATCGCGCCTTGCAGGTAGACATGGACCGGTTGCTTATCGGGAAGTATTGGACGAGACACAGCTCGTGCTCACCGATCGCTCATCCCTGACCAGCGGAGTCGACTACGGCGTGCAAGGAAAGAATATCTGGCGGCTGGCCGATCTTGGCGCGAAGCACGCTTTCTTGCGTGCCGGTCTCGGATGGGGACACATGCCGCTCTGGCTGGTCAGCGAGGACCTTAAGGAAGGCCGCCTGGTGCGCATCGAATTGGAAGGGCCGTCCGCAGGCTTGATGCCTTTTCAAGCCACTTATCCAACCAGCCGGTTACCCGGCCCCGCTGGCAGGTGGTTGCTCGAGCGATTCCAGCCGGCGTGAATTCCCGCGTCGCTTCGACGTGGCATCCTGGCGCGCCATGACCTCTGGGGAAGGACCGGGTTCTCTTCCGTCTATGGCGCCATCGCACCGAGTGTCGCCGCAGCCTGCTCGAGACCGCCCAGGATGGATTCCGCGACACGCGGGGAAAAGTCCTTCGGCAGGGCGGCCTGTACTTCGGCGATGGCTGCTGGCGTACGGGCCAGAAGTTCTTCGATGATCGGCTCGGCGGTCGAGCCATAGCCGACCTTTCGCGCGGTGCTGTTGAAGTGCCGGCGCTGGATGCCGTGCATGTCGTAATGCCGGTTCTTGCCGAGCAGTGCCATCGCGGACCTGATGTCGTGGGGCGACCACTGGTTGGGACCCTCGCCCAATACCGGATAGGCCGACATCACGTCGTAAAGCCTGGTCAAATGGAAGCGTCCGCGCGGCAGAAGATGGATGCTGAAATTCTTGGCGTGGCCATCGGGTGCCCGCAGCAACCAGAACAGTACCTGTGCCGTCATCAAGGTCTTCATGTCAGCTTCGGCGTTCACCGACTGTCGCAGCGTGGCGAACAGGGCCTTGAGACCTGGTCCACCTTCGTTCTCGTACTTGCGCAGCGGCGAGCAGCCCTCGACCTGGCAGAAGTCTTCCTGTGGCAGGCGCATAAGCCACTGCCCATCAGGGGCGGTGCGACGATCGAATCGCTCCACCACGAGCACGCGCTGGCGGCCAAAGGTCGCGATACGTGCGTCGGCGACGTTCAACCCATAGGCTTTCAGCAGCCGCAGGCACAGCCACTCGTTGTCTACCGAGGTACTGAAATCGGCACGTCGTCCTCCCATCAGGCCCAGCGGCAGCTTGAAGATGTGGCTCGTCGGCGTCGCGCCACGCGGTGCGAGCCACTGCCCGTCCCACCAGAGGAAAGCTGTCTTCTCCTGTGCACCGGCAAGGGAGATGTGGAAGTCCGCATCGGGATCTCCGCTCGCTCCGAAGGCGTGCGGCGAAACGGTTTCGATCAGGTGCCGCTCGATGTCTTCCTCGGACAAGGGCACGCCTTCGACATGATCGAAGCCCTTCGGCACCTCTTCACCATCCAGGATCTGGACGGCTCCAATACAGTCGCGTCCGATGACTCTCAGTAGCTCGAATGGATCGATCGACCCCGTCCTGAATCGCTCGGCGACGCGGCGGCGGATGGCATCGCTGTCCGGAAGGAGGTTGTCGAAGTAGTTGGCGACCTTCTCTCCCTTGATCGGGAGGTTCTGCAAGTTGAACGGCAGCGACAGCGACAGCGGCCGGCCTATGTCGGCGGCGACCCAGTCCGGGTCGTAATGCAGTTCCATCTCTCCGCGGGCAGGAAGTGTCCATCGCCCCACCCGAACCCCGTTGGTCCAGAGGGACAGGCTGCGGCTGTGTGATCGACGTCCCATGTCACCAATCCGTTTTCAAAGGAGCGGCTGCGGCTCCGCCGCCCCGGCTTCCAACCGTCAACTCCAGGCCCAATGCGGCGCACCAGGCCAGGAGTTGCTCGACGCTCAAGTCCTGGGCGTTCAGTTCCAGGTGGGAAACCCGCGGCTGACTAAGCCCGATACGAGCGGCCAATGCGGTCTGGGTGAGTCCCTGCGCCTTGCGCGCAGCCTGAAGCAACGAACTCAGTTGGCTTGCCGTGAGCAGGGGATGGGATGTCGGAGGCATGATGAATACTCGAAATCGCGATAAATGCAATATATCTGAAAATCAAATAATCGCAAAATATCTGGATAACGAATAACAGCGCATTCACGGCATCCGGACCGAACGTTAACCTGGGACACCCAAGCCCCGAAGGATTTCACTCCCACTCGATCGTAGCCGGCGGCTTCCCCGAAATATCATAAACAACACGAGAAATGCCACGCAACTCATTGATAATACGAGTCGAGCACTTATCGAGGAAGTCATACGGCAGGTGCGCCCAGTGCGCCGTCATGAAGTCGATCGTCTCCACGGCGCGTAGCGCGATCACCCACTCGTAGGCGCGGCCGTCGCCGACGACACCCACCGAGCGCACCGGCAGGAAAACGGCGAATGCCTGGCTGACGCGGTCGTAGAGACCGTGGTTGCGCAACTCCTCGATGAAGATCGCATCGGCACGCTGGAGCAGGTCGACGTATTCCGGCTTCACCTCGCCGAGCACGCGCACGCCCAGGCCCGGGCCCGGGAACGGATGGCGGTAGACCATCTCGCGCGGCAGGCCGAGTTCGACGCCGATACGACGGACTTCGTCCTTGAACAGTTCACGCAGCGGCTCGACCAGCTTGAGCTTCATGTGCTCCGGCAGGCCGCCGACGTTGTGGTGGCTCTTGATGACGTGGGCCTTGCCCGTCTTGCTGCCAGCGGACTCGATGACGTCCGGATAGATGGTGCCCTGGGCCAGCCACTTCACGCCTTCGAGCTTGGACGACTCCTCGTCGAAGACCTCGACGAACAAGCGGCCGATGACCTTACGCTTGGCTTCCGGGTCTTCCACGCCGGCTAGCGCGTCGAAGAAGCGCTGCTTCGCGTCTACACGGATGACGTGCACGCCCATGTGTTCGGCCATGGTCGACATCACCTGGTCGCCTTCCTGGAAACGCAGCAGGCCGGTGTCGACGAAGACGCAGGTGAGCTGGTCGCCGATCGCCTTTTCGAGCAGGGCGGCCACGACGGACGAATCCACGCCGCCGCTCAGGCCGAGCAGCACGCGATCGTTGCCGACCTGTGCGCGCACACGTTCCACGGCGTCCTCGATGATATGCGCGGCGTCCCACAGCGTGGCCGAACCGCAGAGGTCGACGACGAAGCGGCGCAGCAGTTCCATGCCGCGCTTGGTGTGGGTCACTTCCGGGTGGAACTGCACGCCGTAGAAACGGCGGCGGTCGTCGGCCATGGCCGCCAGCGGCAGGCTCGGCGTGGACGCCGAGACGGCGAAGCCCTCGGGAATGGCGGTGACGCGGTCGCCATGCGACATCCAGACGCCCAGCGACTCACCGTCCTGCACCACCGTCTCGAACAGCGCACAGCTGCCGAAGGTGATCGTGGCGGGACCGAACTCGCGGTGATGGCCGGCCTCGACCTTGCCGCCGAGCTGTTCGGCCATGGTCTGCATGCCGTAGCAGATGCCGAGCACGGGGACGCCGAGTTCGAACACCACCTGCGGAGCCCGCGGGGAATCGTCTTCGGTGACCGATTCCGGGCCGCCGGAGAGGATGACGCCGCGCGGGTTGAAGCCGCGGATCTCGTCCGGCGCGTGATCCCACGCCCAGACCTCGCAATAGACGCCGATCTCGCGGATGCGGCGGGCGATCAGCTGCGTGTACTGCGAACCGAAGTCGAGGATGAGGATCTTGTCGCTATGGATGTCGGTCATCGGGCGGCCTGCAGTTCAAGAATGTCAAAAAGCAGAACGCCCACTTGCGGCGGGCGTCCTGGGTACCTGGAGCGAAGCGCCCGGAGGCGTCAGTCCAGGCGGTAGTTGGGCGCTTCCTTCGTGATCTGGATATCGTGCGGATGCGCTTCGCGCACGCCGGCACCGGTCACCTTCACGAACTGGGCCTTCTGGTGGATTTCCTCGATGTTGGCCGCGCCCATGTAACCCATGGAAGCACGCAGGCCGCCCATCATCTGGTGGATGATGTTGCGCAGCGGACCGCGGTACGGGACACGGCCTTCGATGCCTTCCGGCACCAGCTTGTCGGCGTCGGCCTCGTCCTGGAAGTAGCGGTCCTTCGAGCCGAGCTGCATCGCGCCGATGGAGCCCATGCCGCGGTAGCTCTTGTACGAACGGCCCTGGAACAGCTCGACTTCGCCCGGGGCTTCTTCGGTACCGGCGAACATGGAACCGAGCATCACCGAGGACGCGCCGGCGGCCAGCGCCTTGGGAATGTCGCCCGAGTAACGGATGCCGCCGTCGGCGATGAGCGGGATCTCGCCCTTCAGCGCGGTGGCGACGAGGTCGATCGAGGTGATCTGCGGCACGCCGATGCCGGTGACGATGCGGGTGGTGCAGATGGAACCGGGGCCCACGCCGACCTTCACCGCGTCGGCACCGGCGTCGAGCAGCGCGCGCGCCGCCTCGCCCGTGACGATGTTGCCGGCGATGACCTGGACCTGCGGATAGCGCTTCTTGACCCAGCCAGCGCGATCGATCACGGCTTGCGAATGGCCATGCGCGGTGTCGACCACGATCACGTCGACGCCGGCCTCGACCAGCGCTTCGATACGCTGCTCGGTGTCGCCGCCCACGCCGACCGCGGCGCCGACGACCAGGCGCTCGTGCGAGTCCTTGGCGGCGTTCGGGTTGTCGCGGGCCTTCTGGATGTCCTTCACCGTGATCAGGCCGCGGAGCTGGAAGCCGTCGTTGACGACGAGCACCTTCTCGATGCGGTTGCGGTGCAGCAGTTCCAGCACTTCGTCGTGGGAAGCGCCTTCCTTGACGGTGACCAGGCGGTCTTCCCGGGTCATGATGTTACGGACCGGATCGTCGTGCTTGCGCTCGAAGCGCAGGTCGCGGCTGGTGACGATGCCGACGAGCTTCTCGCCGTCGACCACGGGCACACCGGAGATGTTGTGCGCGCGGGTGAGCGCCATGACCTCGCCGATCGAGGTATCCGGGCGGACGGTGATCGGGCTGCGGATGACGCCCGCTTCGAACTTCTTCACCAGGCGCACTTCGGCGGCCTGCTGGGCCGGGGTCATGTTCTTGTGGATGATGCCGATGCCGCCGTTCTGCGCCATGGTGATGGCGAGGCGGGCCTCGGTGACGGTGTCCATGGCGGCGGACACGATGGGGATGTTCAGGCGGAGACCGCGCGTGAAGCGCGTCGAGGTGTCCACATCGCGCGGCATGACCGTGGAGTGACCGGGAACCAGAAACACGTCGTCGTAAGTGAGTGCCTCGGCAAGGATGCGCATAGCATTAGTCCCGCGAGTAAATCGCGGCATTATACCGTGCGTTGCAACAAAGTGACAGCCGCCGACGGACTCAGGCGTCGATGGCCTCGGCGGCTTCGAGTGTGTTTTCCATCAGCGTCGCCACCGTCATCGGACCGACGCCGCCCGGCACGGGCGTGATCCACGAGGCACGCTCCGCGGCAGGCGCGAACTCCACGTCACCGACCAGACGCCCGTCTTCCAGGCGGTTGATGCCGACGTCCACGACCACCGCCCCCGGCTTGATCCATTCGCCCTTGACCAGGCCCGGCTTACCGGCGGCGACGACCAGGATGTCCGCCTGGGCCACGAAGCCAGCTAGATCCTGCGTGAACTTGTGGCAGCAAGTCACTGTACTACCTGCAATAAGCAGCTCAAGTGCCAGAGGCCGGCCGACATGGTTGGATACCCCGACGATCACCGCGTGCCTGCCGCGTACGGGGCGGTCGGTATGACCGAGCAGGGTCATCACGCCCTTCGGCGTGCACGGCCGCAGGCCGAAGCGGCGCAGCGCGAGGCGGCCTACGTTCACGGCCTGGAAGCCGTCCACGTCCTTGCCCGGGTCGATGCGATCGACCAGCGCATCCTCGTCGATGTGTTCGGGCAGCGGCGACTGCACGAGGATGCCGTGCACGGCGGGATCGGCATTGAGCGTGTCGATCAACGCGAAGAGTTCGTCCTGCGTCGTGGTGGCCGGCAGGTCGTAGCCGAACGACTCGAAGCCCACCTGCTGGCAGGCGCGGCGTTTGTTCTTCACGTAGACGGAGGACGCCGGGTCGTCGCCGACCAGCACGACGGCGAGGCCTGGTGCGCGACGACCCTCGGCCACACGCTTGGCGACACGGCGGCCGATGTGCTCGAGGAGTTCCTGGGCGATGCGCTTGCCATCGAGGATGCGTGCGGTCATGGGAGGGTCGCCCTGCGAAAACGGGGCATTATCGCCGATACAATGCGAGCGTGACCATCGATACCCTTCCCTATCCGCACGATCTCGGCGATGGCGTCGTGTCGCTGCGTGCACATAGATCGACGGACGCAGAGGCGCTCGCCGCCGCCGTGCGTGAATCCGTGGCCACCGTGGGCCGCTGGCAGGACTGGTGCCATGAGGGCTACGGCACGGCCGACGCCGAGACGTGGATGGCTGCGTGCCGCAAGGACTGGTTGCTCGGCGACGGCTACGAGATGCTGATCGTCGACGCGCATACCGAGGTCATCCTCGGCGGCATGGGCGTGAACCAGCGCAACCGCGAGCAGCGCTTCGCGAACCTGGGGTATTGGGTGCGCGAGTCGATGCAGGGGCGCGGGATCGCGACACGAGCCGGACGACTGGCGATCCGCTTCGCCTTCGAGACGGTCGGGGTGGCGCGGCTGGAGATCGTGGCGGCCTGGGATAACCTACCGAGCCGGAAAACGGCTGAACGGCTTGGAGGTACTTTCGAAGGAATGCTACGTAAGCGCCTAGTCGTAAAAGGGACTTCTGTCGACGCTGCGATGTATTCGGTGATCGCAGAGGATCTCGCGGAAGCCTCAGCCGGCGGAAGCGCACATCCGCTCTAGATCCACGTATGCCTCGAAACGAGCCCCTGCTCCGCAGCCCGGGCAATCCGGATCGCGTCGCAACCTGAGTTCGCGGAAGCGCATGCCGAGCGCGTCGTAGGTGAGCAACCGTCCGACCAGCGTCTGCCCGATGCCGAGGACCAGCTTCATCGCCTCGGTGGCCTGGACCAGGCCCACCAATCCCGGGAGCACACCGAGCACACCTGCCTCGCTACAGTTCGGCGCATCCGCCGCCGAGGGCGGCTCGGGGAACAGGCAGCGATAGCACGGCGAATCGTCGCGGCGTGGGTCGAAGACGCTGGCCTGGCCGGTGAACCGCTCGATGGCGGCGTAGACCATGGGGATACCCAACCGTCGCGTGGCCGCCGCCAGCAGATAGCGCGTGGCGAAGTTGTCGGCGCCATCGATCACCACGTCGTGGCCGCGGATCAGGTCTTCGACGTTGTCCGCCCGCAGGCGATCGACGACCGCCTCCACGCGCACGCGTGGGTTGAGCGCGGCCACCGTCATGCGGGCCGACTCGGCCTTGCCCATGCCGACCCGGCCATCGGCATGGACGACCTGTCGATGCAGGTTGGAGCGTTCGACGCGATCGTCGTCGACGACGGTGACATGGCCCACGCCTGCCGCCGCCAGATAGAGCAAGGCCGGCGATCCGAGACCACCCGCGCCGAGCAACAGGATGCGCGCTTCACCGAGCCGCGCCTGGCCCGCCTCGCCAATCTGCGGCAAGAGCACCTGTCGCGCGTAACGCTCGGCGGCGTCCGTATCCAGCGCGCCCGCACTGACCGGCAGGCCCGCGGCCTTCCATGCGCCCATTCCACCGGCGATGGAGGACACCCTGCGGTAACCCATCCGTTGCAGTGCTTCGGCCCCGAGCAAGGAACGCTGGCCACTGCCGCAGAGCACGAGGATCTCGCGCTGCCGGTCGGGCTCGCTTTGTTCAATGCGCAATTCAAGGAAACCGCGGGACAACCCCAGCGCACCCGAAGGCGTCCCCGTGGCACGCTCATTGTCTTCGCGAACGTCGACGAGCAAGGCACCACCAAGTTGCCGGGCCAGTGCCTCGGTGGCAGAGACCTCGGCAACCCGCGAACGCAGTTCGGCCAGCCATCGGTCGCGGTTGAGGTCTTCGGTCATGCGAGGCTCCTCGACGGGGCGACGCTTATTTCTCGCGTCGCTTCGCGTTACGGATCATGCGCTGGCGGCGGCGCTGCTGGCCATCCGTCAGGACGTTCTTCTTGCCGGCGAAGGGATTCTCGCCATCGCGGAAATCGATCCGCACCGGCGTGCCTTCCAGGCGGAACCGCTTGCGGAAGAAGCCTTCCAGGTAGCGACGATACGCCGGCGCGATGTGCTTGGTGCGGCTGCCGTGGATCACGATCGTCGGCGGATTGGAGCCGCCCGGGTGCGCATAGCGCAGCTTCGGGGCGTGACCGCGCACCAACGGTGGCTGGTAGGCCTCGTAGGCCTTCTCGAGCGTACGGGTCAGCTCACTGGAGGTGAGTTCCTTGGTCGCGGCGGCGTGGGCTCGGATGACCGCCTTCATCAGCTCGCGCAAGCCGGAACCATGCAGCGCGGAAATGAACACCGTCTTCGCCCATTCGGCGAACTGCAGGCGCCGTTCCAGTGCCTTCTGGGTTTGCTCGCGCTGATAGCTGTCCATGCCGTCCCACTTGTTGACGGCGATGACCAGCGCGCGGCCTTCCTCGATGGCGTGGCCGATCAGCGTGAGGTCCTGGTCGGCCAGGTTCTCGCGCGCGTCGATCATCACGATGGTGACTTGCGACGCAGAAATGGATTGTAGCGTCTTGATAACGCTGAATTTCTCTACCGCTTCCTCGACGCGTGCCCGGCGCCGGACGCCGGCGGTGTCGATGAGCGTATAGCGGCGGCCATCCCGTTCCAGCGACACGCGGATCGGGTCGCGCGTGGTGCCGGCGACGTCGGAGACGATGAGGCGGTCTTCACCCAGCAGGCGGTTGATGAGGGTGGACTTGCCGGCGTTCGGCCGGCCGACGATGGCGACACGGATACCCTGGTCTTCCAGACCCGGATCGTCCTCGCGGTCGTCCGGCAGGTACGGCAGCGCTTTCGCGACCAGCGTATCGACGCCACGATTATGGGCAGCCGACATCGGCAGCGTGTCGGCGATACCGAACGAGGCGAACTCGCCGAGCGCCAGCGTCTCGTCGACACCGTCGGTCTTGTTGACCACGACCATGACGGGCTTGCCGCTGCGGCGCAGCTCGTTGAGGATCGCGGCATCCAACGGCAGGATGCCGTCGCGCGCGTCGACGACGAAGACGAGCAGGTTCGCTTCGGCGATCGCCGCGCGAACCTGCAAGGCGGTGAGGCCTTCGATACCTTCGTCGTTGCCCGACAGGCCACCCGTGTCCACGACCACGAAGGGTCGCGGGCCGAGGCGACAGACACCGTAGTGCCTGTCGCGGGTGACGCCGGGCATATCGGCGACGAGGGCGTCCCTGCTACGCGTCAGCGCATTGAAGAGGGTCGACTTACCGACATTGGGGCGGCCGACCAGGGCGACGACGGGTAGCATGGGAGATACATCTATCCTGTGGATCAGTTCGCCGGGATGCGGTAGGCGCCGATATGGCCCTCGACATCTTCGACGTACACGGTGTCACCCACCACGAGGGGCTGGGCACGAATGGCTTTCTTGGAGAGACGCTCGCGGGCGACGATCTTGCCGTCGCTGCCATTGAGCCAGTGGATATGACCGTCGAGGTCGCCGACCACCACGTAGTTGCCCTGCGCCGCCGGGCCCGTGAGCCAGCGGTACTTCAGGCCATCCTGCTTCCAGACGTTGGCGCCGCCCGACTTGTCGAAGGCGAACACTTGCGACTGGTCGTCCACGCCGTAGATCGAATTACCGTGCACGTCCAGCGACGTGAACGTCGAGAAGGCGTGGTTCCACAGCGGACGACCGCTGGGGCCGTCGATGCTGGTGAGCTGGCCATGGTAGGCCGCACCGTAGAGCGTGCTGCCATCGAGGACGAGCGCGCCGTCGGCATCGGCCAGGCGGTCGATTTCGGTACGGCCTTCGCCGCTGGCGAGGGTCTGTTCCCAGAGCTTCTCGCCATTGTCGAGGCGGACGGCGACGAGCTTGCCGGCGTCGCTGCCCATGAAGACCACGCCGTTGGCGACCAGCAGGCGGCCATTGCCACGCAGGCTGAGCAGCGGCACCTGCGACTGGTCGTAGACCCAGCGGCGCTCGCCGCTCTTGGCGTCGATACCGTACACGCGACCGTCGTTGCAGCGGACCACGACGAGATCGCCGACGATGACCGGCGCGGTGATGACTTCGGACGAGACCTCGGCGGCCCAGCGGCGCTCGCCATCCTTCGCGTTGATGCCGTACAGGTGACCGTCGAGCGTACCGATGGCGACGAGATCGCCCGCGGCGCCCGGACCACCCGAGAAGCGGGCGTCTTCACGCTTGGCATCGCCCCAACCGAACCAGCCGTGCTGGCGGGTGCTCTTGGACCACAGCTTCTTGCCGGAGGCGGCATCGAAAGCGGCGATCTTGCCGTCGGTGCTGGCGGCATACAGCACGCCATCGGCGACCGTCGGGCGCATGCGCACGCCGGATTCCGCCGCGCCATCACCGATGCTGGACTTCCACAGGCGCTCGACCTTGAGCGAGGGCTCGAACTTCTTGTCGAGCGGGGTCGGCGGTTCGACGTTTTCCTTCTTGAACGAATGGCAGCCGGCCAGCACGGCCAGCGACGAAGTCAACGCGATTGCCCAGAAACGTTTCATGCACCCTGCTTCCCGGCCACGGCCAGATCATCGAGTTTGGTTTGAACCACACCGCGTTGCGGTGCGCTGTCGCCCATCGCGGCGATCGCCGCCTGATAGGCCTTGCGTGCGTCGTCCGGGCGTCCCAGCTTGACCAGCGCATCGCCGCGGAGTTCCTGCGCGAGCGCAACGAACGAGGCGCCCTTGATCGCGTCGAGCGCGGCGATGGCTTCCTGCGGCTTGCCCTGCGCGTACTTCAACTGAGCCGCGCGAAGCTCGACGAGGGTCTTCAGGGAATCGTCCTTGGCGTGCGCCCGGGCCCACTCGAGGTCACCGGCGGCCTTGTCGAGCTGACCCGCCAGGACGTTGCGCTGTGCGCGCTCGCCGGCGGCGAACACGGACCAGGCCGTGTCCGAATAATCCTTGAGCAGGGTTTCGGTACGCATGTCGATCTCGTTGGCGCGGTTCTGCGCCACCGCGACCTGCAAGGCCGAGTATTCCGTGGCGGCGGCCTGCTCGTGATTCGCGCGATGCGATTTCCACTGCTGCCAGCCGAAGATCAGCACGAGGCCGAGGACGATGCCGACGGCGATGGAAACGCCGTTCTTGCGCAGCCACTGCTGGACGCGTTCGCCTTGTTCGTAATCGTCGTATACGTCGAATGCCATGCAATCACCCACTGCGCTCCGCGCAGCAAAACCAAGGAGGGAACGAGCCCGCGACCGGCCATCGGCGATGGGCGGCGCGGATCAATAGGCAAGGATACCCGAAAAGCACGGGCGGGCGGCGCCGCGCGACGATCGCGCGGCGTGCCGGGGAGGGTCAGAACGCGACCGGCGCAGCCTTGCCGTCGCGGATGTCGACGCGGAACCGCGCCACGTTGGCGCGGCGGAAGCCGTCGAGCTGCACGGGCTGGCCGTCGACGGCCACCTGGGCGCCACTGGCATTGCCGATGCGGACGTCCAGCGGGGTATCGCTGCGGTAGGACTTCTGCGTGCCCGCCGGCAGGATGCCGTACTCGAGCCGCGAACCGTCGGCGGCGGTCACTTCCACCCAGCTGGCCGAAGGCAGGTTCAGGGTCAGGCTATGACCACCCTGCCCGCCGCCGGCCTCGGGCGTCGCCGCCGTGGTGGCCAACGGCGCCTTGGTGGTGTGATCCAGCGGCGGGAACATCGCCATCGAGGCGAGCAGCGGCTGCTGGTCCTCGGCGTGTTGCTCGGTCGCCGGAGCCGGCTTGTTGTCGCTGGTCGCCGCGGTGGCGACCGCGCTCGACGACGAGCTTGCGGGAGCATCCTGCTGGGCCACGGGCGCCGCATCGAGCGGCGCGAGGCGTGCCATGTCGCGATCGAGCGTGCCACGCACGCCCAACCAGATCATCGGCACGACGATGACCGCGGTCAGGACCACATAGGTGGCCGCCGTGACATAGCGTTCGAGCAGGTAACGCGAATGGGACACGCCGCCCGTGACCACGAGGTCGGGCTGGCGCGGCGTCAAGCGCGCGAGTTCGGCCTGGATGGCCTCCTCGTCGACACCGACGTGACGGCCGTACTTGGAGAGGTAACCGGCGAGGTAGACCTGGTAGTCGATGCCGCCGTACTCGCCCGCTTCCAGCTGGCGCAGCAGGCGCGTCGGCAGGCGCAGGGCCTGCCCACAGGCCTCGATGCTGTAGCCGCGTGCCTCGCGTGCCGCGCGTAGACGCGCGCCAAAACCGCCGGTGCTACCGGACGAATGGTCGATCAGTACGCGACCGCCGTCTTCGCTAACCGCTTCGAGCTGGGGGTCCATGCTTTGCTCCCTGTCTGCGTTCGGCTCGAGTCCGGCGAACAAATCCTGTTCGCGTCCGTCCCGACCGGAAGAATTCGAAGATACTGTGGTCATTGACGTGCGGTGGCTTCGAGTGCGCGCGCGGGTTCCGAATCCGGGAACTTTTCACGCAAGCGCTTGGCGTAGTCCTGGGCACCCTCCCCGTTGCCCAGACGGAGCTCGATATCGTGACCGAGCTTCAACGACTCCGGACTCGGGTTTCCCAACGCCTCGTAGCGTTGCAGGAAGGCGCGGGCCCTGAATGCATCGTTCTTAAGGTACAACACGTGAGCCATCTGATACAGGGCATCCGCGTTATTCGGGTTGCGCTGGACGGCCTTGCGGAAATAACCCTCGGCCGCGTCGTAATCCTGCGATTGCAGCAGGCAGGTCCCTGCATTGGCCAAGGCGAGGTCCGGCGTCTCGTAGAACGGGTCGGCCAGGGCGCGATCGAAGAACGTCTTCGCTTCCGCCGGATGATTCTGCTTGCACAGGAAGACGGCGAGGTTGTTGTTCACCGAGCCCTTCTTCGGATCGAACTCGACGGCCTTGCGATAGTGCAGTTCGGCGTTGACGGGATCGTTGATGCGCTCGTAGAGAACGGCGATCACCGTATGCGCCGGAACGTATTTCGGGTCGAACTGGAGCGCCTTCTGCAATTTCTCCATGGCGCCCTTGAGGTCGCCGTTCTGCATGTAGCGCTGGCCGAGCTCGGTGTGGACCTCGGCGCCCTTGGCACGGTCATCGGCGGCCGTCGAGGGTTTCAACCCCGTGCCGTCGCCCACGCAGCCGGCACACGCGAACGCGAGCGCCGCCAGCATCCCCCACCGCTCAAGCCGCATTCACCACTCCCTCTGCGAGTTTCTTGCGGAATTCCGCCTGACGGCGGGTGCGATCCACCACTTGCCCCTTCAACTGGCCGCAGGCGGCGTCGATGTCGTCGCCACGGGTGCGGCGGAGCATCGTCAGCACGCCGGCATTGAGCAGCTGGGTCTGGAAGGCGCGGATCTCTTCCTGCCCCGAACGCTCGAAGCGCGTACCGGGGAACGGATTGAACGGAATCAGGTTGACCTTGTTCGCGCCGGGAAGCCGGCGCATGAACTTGACCAGCTGCCGGGCATGTTCCGGCTGGTCGTTCACACCCTTCATCAGGGTGTATTCGAAGGTGATCGACGTACGTGGCGCGCGGTTGATGTAACGCTCGCAGGCGCCCATCAACTCGGCCAGCGGGTAGCGCTTGTTCAACGGCACCAGCTCGGTGCGCAGTTCGTCGTTGGCCGCGTGCAGCGACACGGCGAGCGAGACGTCGCTCTCGGCCGAGAGCTTGTCGATCATCGGCACGAGGCCGGCGGTGGACAGGGTGACGCGCTTGCTGGCCAGGCCGAAGCCGAGGTCGTCGCGCATCAGGCTCATCGCCTTGACCACGTTGTCGAAGTTCAGCAGCGGCTCGCCCATGCCCATCATCACCACGTTGGTGATGCGGCGCTGCTGGTGTGGCACGTTGCCCAGGTGCTTGGCCGCGACCCATACCTGGCCGATGATCTCGGCCGTGGACAGGTTGCGCGAGAAGCCCTGGGTGGCCGTGGAGCAGAACT
The DNA here is from genome assembly GCF_041360655.1 of Luteibacter sp. RCC_6_2. Taxonomy (NCBI): domain Bacteria; kingdom Pseudomonadati; phylum Pseudomonadota; class Gammaproteobacteria; order Lysobacterales; family Rhodanobacteraceae; genus Luteibacter; species Luteibacter sp. RCC_6_2. Next base: position 354,413 of record NZ_JBFUPQ010000001.1, read on the forward strand.
GGCAGTTCAGGGCGCAGCCGACCTGGGAGGACACGCACAGCGTGCCCCGGGTCGGCTCGGGGATGTACACGGTCTCGATGGCGTTGCCGCCATCCATGCCGAGCAGCCACTTGTGGGTGCCGTCGACCGCGGCCTTCTCGAACACGGTCGTCGGCGGCCCGATGTAGCAGGTGGCGCTGAGCTTTTCGCGAAGTGCCTTGCCGACGTCGGTCATGTTCTCGAAATCGCTTTCGAGACGGTGGTAGATCCACTTCATGACCTGCTCGGCGCGATACGGCTTCTCGCCGATCTGGGCGAAGAACTCGCGCAGACCCTTGCGATCGAAGTCGAGCAGGTTGACCTTTTCGGCGGGCGTATTCACGGCGTCACTCAGTGCGAAACGACGTCCGAGTCGTTGAAGAAGAACTTGATCTCGATCGCGGCGTTCTCGGCGGAATCCGAACCGTGCACGGCGTTGGCGTCGATCGAATCGGCGAAGTCGGCGCGGATGGTGCCGGCGGCGGCTTCCTTCGGGTTGGTGGCACCCATGAGGTCGCGGTTCTTGAGGACGGCGCCCTCGCCTTCCAGCACCTGGATCATTACCGGGCCGGAGATCATGAACTCGACCAGCGCCTTGAAGAACGGACGCTCCTTGTGCACCGCATAGAAACCTTCGGCTTCTTCGCGGGTCAGCTGCTTCATCTTCGCGCCGACGATCTTGAGGCCGGCCTTCTCGAAGCGGGCAAGGATTTCACCGATGACGTTTTTCTTGACGGCATCCGGCTTGATGATCGAAAGGGTGCGCTCCAGCGCCATACGGGTGCTCCGGGAAATGGAAAAAGGACAGGAAAATCTGCCAGGGTCCGTGCGGACGCCCGGTGAACGTTTGGGGCCAAAGCCGTCCGGAATGACTGACTTAGCTCACGAAATCTTGACAGATTCTAGCTCAATCGCAAGTCATTTGCAGGCATGTGCGGTCGCAGATTGACCCACGCGGCCGGGCGGGCGTACTCTCAAACGATCGTTTGATTCAAACCACCCGCCTGCGGAGTCCGCCGACATGACGAGCGCACCCTACGCCTCCCGCGAACGCAGCACGAAAGAGCGGATTCTCGGTGCCGCCGAGGCCCTCTTCGCCACCCATGGCTTCGCCGGAGCCTCGTTGCGCCAGGTCACGGCCGCGGCCCGGGTCAACCTGGCGGCGGTGAACTACCACTTCGGCTCCAAGGACAAGCTGATCGAGGAGGTGTTCCGGCGCCGCCTGGACGAACTCAACAGCCGCCGCCTGGCGGCCCTGGGCAAGGTGGCCGGCAAGGAGGACACCCGCCTGGAGGACGTCCTCGACGCCTATATCCGGCCCGCGCTCGACCTCTCCCGCGTCGATGGCGGCGGGGCGGCCTTCGTCCGCGTCCTGGCCCGGGCCTATGCCGAACACAACGAGACCCTGCGCCGCTTCCTCTCGGAAAACTATGGCCACGTGTTGCGCCAGTTCGCCGGGGAGTTCGGCCGCCTGCTTCCCGGCCTGGCCAAGGAAGAGATCTATTGGCGCCTGGACATCGTCACCGGCGCCCTCACTTACGCCATGGCCGACTTCGGCATCATCCAGCGCAAGAGCGACGTCGCCGAGCGCGACCATCGCGAAACCGCCGCCGAACACCTGATCCGCTTCGCCGCCGCCGGCCTGCGCAACCCATCCGTTTCGAATTCCCCGGCCAACCGCTGACCGGGGAACGATTCTTGAGCTATCGGAGATCACCATGACCGCAACACCGTTACGCATTCGCAAGGCCGCGGTTCTCGGCGCCGGCGTCATGGGTGCGCAGATTGCCGCGCACCTGACGAACGCCAACGTCGAGACCGTGCTGTTCGACCTGCCCGCGAAGGAAGGTCCGAAGAGCGGCATCGCCATCAAGGCGATCGCCAACCTGGCGAAGCTCTCGCCGGCGCCGCTGGCCGACAAGAACCTGGCGGCGGCGATCATTCCGGCCAACTACGAGGAAGACCTCGCCCTGCTGGCCGACGTCGACCTCGTGATCGAGGCCATCGCCGAGCGGATGGACTGGAAGCTCGACCTCTACACGAAGATCGCCCCCCACGTATCGAAGACGGCGGTCCTGGCCAGCAACACCTCGGGCCTGTCCATCAACGGCCTCGCCGAGGCGTTGCCTGAGGAAATGCGCCACCGCTTCACGGGCGTGCACTTCTTCAATCCGCCGCGCTACATGCACCTGGTCGAGCTGATCCCGACCCGCCTCACCGAAAAGGGCGTGCTCGAAGGCCTGGAAGCCTTCCTGACGACCACGCTCGGCAAGGGCGTGGTCTACGCCAAGGACACCCCCAACTTCATCGGCAACCGCATCGGCGTGTTCTCGATGCTGTCCACCATGCACCACACGGAGAAGTCCGGCCTGGGCTTCGATACCGTCGACGCCCTGACCGGCCCGGGCATCGGCCGCCCCAAGAGCGCCACCTTCCGCACCGCGGACGTCGTCGGCCTGGACACCCTGGCGCACGTGGTCAAGACCATGAGCGACACCTTGCCGGACGATCCGTGGCACCGGTATTTCCAGCCTCCGGCGTGGCTCAAGGCGCTGATCGAGAAGGGCGCGCTCGGTCAGAAGACCGGTGCGGGCGTCTATCGCAAGGCAGGCAAGGACATCCAGGTGCTCGACCTGCAAAAGCAGGATTACCGTGTATCCGAACAGAAGGCCTCCGACGAGGTCGCCGCCATCCTCGCCATCAAGGACCCTGCGGAGAAGTTCGCGAAGCTGCGCGCCTCGTCCGATCCGCAGGCGCAGTTCCTGTGGGCGGTCTTCCGCGACCTGTTCCACTACACCGCCTACCACCTTGCCGACATCGCGGATACCGCGCGTGACGTCGATTTCGCCATCCGCTGGGGTTACGGCTGGAAGCTGGGCCCGTTCGAGATCTGGCAGTCCGCCGGCTGGCAGCAGATCGCCGGTTGGATCGCCGAGGACATCGCCGCGGGCAAGACGATGAGCAGCGCTCCCCTGCCGGCCTGGGTCACCGACGGCCGCAGCGGCGTACACGGCAAGGCCGGCTCCTACTCGGCCAGCGCCAACGCCGAGAAGCCGCGTTCGAGCCATCCGGTCTACGCGCGCCAAACCTTCCCCGATCCGATCCTCGGCGAGAAGTTCGACCAGGGCACCACCGTCTGGGAGAACGACGGCGTGCGCCTGTGGCATATGGGCGACGACATCGGCGTGATCTCGTTCAAGACCAAGATGCACACGGTCAACGACCAGGTGCTCGACGGTATCCAGCATGCGATCGGCCTCGCCGAACAGCAATTCCGTGGCGTGGTGCTCTGGCAGCCGTCCGAGCCGTTCTCGGCCGGCGCGGACCTCAAGGGTGCGCTCGGCCTGCTGCAGGCGGGCAAGCTCGCCCAGTTCGAGGCGATGGTGGCGAACTTCCAGGCCACCAGCATGCGCATCAAGTATTCGCTGGTGCCCGTGGTGGCGGCCGTGCGCGGCCTCGCCCTCGGCGGTGGTTGCGAATTCCAGATGCATTCGGCGCGCACCGTCGCGGCGCTGGAAAGCTACATCGGCCTGGTCGAGGCCGGCGTGGGCCTGCTGCCCGCCGGCGGCGGCCTGAAGGAACTGGCCGTGCGCGCAGCGCAGGAAAACCCGGACGATCCGTTCGAGTCACTGAAGAAGGTGTTCGAGACGGTGGCCATGGCGAAGGTCTCCGCCAGCGCGCTGGAAGCCAAGTCGCTGGGCTTGCTGCGCAAGGACGACATCGTCGTCTTCAACAACTACGAACTGCTCCACGTGGCCAAGGCACAGGCCCGGGCGATGGCCGAATCGGGCTACCGTCCGCCGCTGCCCGCCCGCGCCATCCCTGCCGCGGGCGACGTTTCCACCGCCACGTTCAAGTCCTCGCTGGCGAACCTGGCCGAAGGCTATTTCGCCTCCGCCCACGATATCGAGATCGCCAGCCGGATCGCCGACACGCTGTCGGGCGGAAAGATCGAACGCGGCTCGCCGGTCGATGAAGCGTGGCTGCTCGCCCTGGAACGCCGCCACTTCGTGGAGCTGGCGCAGACCGAGAAGACCCAGGCCCGTATCGCGCACACGATGACGACGGGGAAGCCGCTGCGTAACTGACGCGCCACGCGCTCTTACGCATCCGACCTCCTCACTTAAAGGAACCACCCCATGAGCAAGCAAGTGCAAGACGCCTACATCGTCGCCGCCACCCGCACCCCGGTAGGCAAGGCGCCGCGCGGCGTGTTCCGCAACACCCGTCCCGACGACCTGCTGGCGCACGTCATCCGCGCCGTGATCGAGCAGGCGCCGGGCATCGATCCCGCCCTGATCGCCGATGCCGTCATCGGTTGCGCGATGCCGGAGGCCGAGCAAGGCATGAACGTGGCGCGTATCGGCGTGCTGCTGGCCGGCCTGCCCGAACAGGTGCCGGGCGTCACCATCAACCGTTTCTGTTCGTCCGGCGTCCAGGCCATCGCCATGGCCGCGGACCGCATTCGCCTCGGTGAGGCGGACCTCATGCTGGCCGGCGGCACCGAGTCGATGAGCATGGTGCCGATGATGGGCCACAAGATCGCGATGAACCCCGCGATCTTCGAGAACGACGAGAACCGCGCCATCGCCTTCGGCATGGGCATCACGGCCGAGAAGGTCGCCGAGCGCTGGAAGGTCAGCCGCGAGGACCAGGACCGCTTCGCCCTGCAATCGCACGAACGCGCGTTCGCGGCGATCGCCGCGGGCGAGTTCAAGGACGAGATCACGCCGTTCCAGCTCGACGATCGCTACCCGGACCTGAAGAACCACAGCGTCCGCGAGGATCGCCGGATCATCGACACCGACGAAGGCCCGCGCAAGGACACCTCGCTGGAGGTGCTCGGCAAGCTGCGCCCGGTCTTCCGCAACGGCCAGTTCGGCGGTTCGGTCACCGCGGGCAATTCCTCGCAGATGTCCGACGGCGCTGGCGCCCTGCTGATCGCCAGCGAGAAGGCGATCAAGGACTATGGCCTGACCCCGCTCGCACGTTTCGTGGGCTTCTCGGTCGCGGGCGTGGCACCGGAGATCATGGGCATCGGGCCGAAGGAAGCGATCCCGAAGGCGTTGAAGCAGACCGGCATCACCCAAGACCAGCTCGACTGGATCGAACTGAACGAGGCCTTCGCGGCCCAGGCCCTGGCGGTGATCCGCGACCTCGGCCTCGACCCGGCCAAGGTGAATCCGCTCGGCGGCGCCATCGCGCTGGGCCATCCGCTGGGCGCCACCGGTGCCATCCGCGCCGCCACGCTGATCCACGGCCTGCGCCGCCGCAAGCAGAAGTACGGCATGGTCACCATGTGCATCGGCACCGGCATGGGCGCGGCGGGGATCTTCGAAGCGCTCTGACCGGGCGCTCCAACCCTTGTGGGAGCCGATTCATCGGCGATCCCGCGGCAGCGGGCCAGTCCGGGTCAAGGCCTGTTCGCCGCTGAGGCGGCTCCCACACACAACCCAAACACAAGGGCCCCGCCCCTGCATTAGTCTTGGCCACATGCACGGCATCCACACCATCGACACCGGCTTTGGCCGGCCATCGTTCGACGCCTCCTACCTCGTGGTGGAGCGCGGCCGGGGCGCCTTCATCGACAGCGGCACCACGCACTCGCTGCCGCGGTTCCTCGACGCCATCGCGGCCGCCGACCTGGAGCCACGCGACATCGACTGGGTGATCCTCACCCACGTCCATCTCGACCACGCCGGCGGCGCCGGCGAACTCATGCGGCACCTGCCCAACGCCATGCTCGCCGTGCATCCTCGCGGCGCACGGCACATGATCGATCCCTCGGTCCTCATCGCAGGCGCCAACGCCGTCTACGGCGAAGACGCCGTCCGCCGTGACTACGGCCAGATCGTTCCCGTGGACAAGGATCGCGTGATCGAGGCGGACGACGGTTTCGTCGTCGACCTGGCCGGCCGCGCCCTGCTCTGCCTGGACACCCCCGGGCACGCCCGCCACCACATCGCCATCCACGACGAACGCGCGAATGCGTTCTTCACCGGCGACATCTTCGGCCTTTCCTATCGCGAACTGGATTCGCCCGGCGGTGCCTTCATCATCCCCACCAGTTCGCCGGTGCAGTTCGAGCCCGACGCTGCGCACGCGTCGATCGAACGCATGCTGCGCTACGAACCGGAAGCGATGTACCTCACCCATTTCGATCGCGTCACCGAGGTGACGCGGCTCGCCAACGACCTGCACGAGCAGATCGAAGCCATGGTGGCGATCGCCCGGCGGCATGCCTCGGCCGACGACCGCGAGCAGCGTATCGCCACGGACTTCGCCGATCTCTACGTCGACCGTGCGCACCGCCAGGGCGTGACGTTACCTCGGGACGCCATCGTGAAACTCCTTCAGATCGACATCCGCCTGAACGCCCAGGGGATCGTCGTCTGGCTGGATCGGGAAAGCGCAACGCGATAGCCGGGCCGAGGCGAAACAGGGCTTCCCTCACCGACTGAGAGATGAAGCCCCCTCACCTTGGTGAGGAGCCGGCTCCCACCAGGATCATGCAAATCCGGCGACCCTCAGGCCATTCGCGTCCCGTTCGGTACCGTGCGCTCGATGGTGGTGATCACCACGCCCTCGTCCGTGGGGAATCCTGTCAACAGGAATTGCGAACGGAACGGCCCGATCTGCTTCTCGGGGAAGTTGATCACGCCGACGATCTGCTTCCCGACCAGTTCCTCCGGCTGGTAGATCGCCGCCACCTGGGCGCTGGTCTTCTTCTCGCCGTGAGGCCCGAAATCCACCCATATCTTGTACGCGGGCCGGCGTGCTTCCGGAAAGGCCTCGGCGCGCACGATCGTGCCCGCCACCAGCATCACCTTCTCGAAATCGGCCCAGCTGATTTCCTCGCTCATCTCATCCTTCCAGTCGTGACTTGAACCAGTCGCGCAGCTCATGTTTCCAGTACGTACCCTGTGCGGCAAGGTATCCGAACGGCCGGTGCACCGGTTCCAGCCCGAAGCCGGCATAGGCATCGAGCGTCGATCCGCCCGACGCGATCGCGTCGGCCAGCGCCTCGCCCGCGGCACAGGTCGGTGCGAGTCCGTGTCCACCGAAGGCCTGGGCATACCAAAGCCCGTTGCCGTGCGTGCCTACCTGCGGCATCTCGTGACGAGCGTAACTCATCAAACCCGACCAGGCCTGCTCCACGCGTACGTCTTTCAACGACGGGAAGACCCGCGCCATGTCGCGCTTCAACAAACGCTGCACGGCGCGCGGCGAGCGATCCCGTATCGAGATGCGTCCACCCCACAGCAGGCGGGTGTCCGCCAGCGGCCGGTAGTAGTCGAAGGCGAAGCGCGTGTCGTAGATGGCCGATCGCGTGCGCAAGCACTCGGCCAGACGCTCGCCCAGCGGCTCGGTCACCATCACGTAGGTGGCGATGGGCAGCACCGCGCGATCGATGCGGCGGTCCAGTCCGGCCAGGTAGCCGCCACACGCCAGGACGACGTTCGGCGCCTCGATCTCCGCGTCGCCCACGCGCAAGATCCAGCGGGGTCCACGCCGCTCCAGCATGCGCACCTTCGAACCCTCGTGAATCGCCACACCGGCTTTTTCCGCCGCGCGCGCCAACCCTCGCGCATAGGCGAGCGGGTCGATGTGCAGCGCGTTCCGCTCGTAAAGCCCGTCGTGATAGCGCGTGCTGCGGACGAACTCATGCATGGCATCGGCCGGTATCCACTGCCAATCCGCGTCGTAGCGTTCCGCCAGCAGGCGCTGCCTCGAGCGCAAGACCTCGCCATCACGGAACCAGTTCGCCCAGACGACGCCGGCATCCACCGCTTCGCAATCGATCGACAAGGCGGCGATGCGTTCGCGGATGAGATCGACCGCATCCACCGTGCGCCGGTAGAGTGCCCTGGCGCGTTCGGCTCCGGTCTTCTCCAGCAAGGCCTGCTCGCCCAATGAATAACCGGCGAAGACGAAGCCGCCATTGCGTCCCGATGCCCCGTAGCCGACCGACTGTGCTTCGAGCAACACGATGTCGCGGACCCCACGCGCGGCCAATCCCACGGCCGTATTGAGCCCGGCGAAACCTCCACCCACGATCACCACGGACGCTTCCCGCCGACCTTGCGGTGGCGGACGAAGCGCAGGTGTCGCGACTCGGTCGTGGTACCACGACGACATGCTGTATCGATGCGTTCGGGAGGGATTGCTGTTGTACGACACGGCGAGGCAACGCGAAAGGGCCGGACATCCTGTGGAAGTCACCTGACCTGTGGGAGCCGCTTCAGCGGCTCCCACGGCGGAGTATGATCTCCCCGACTCCACACCCGTGCCATGCGATGAGCCTCCTGCCCCCGATCGACCTCCAGCGCTGGATCGACGACAACCGCGCCCTGCTCAAGCCGCCGGTCGGCAACAAGTGCATCGTCGATGGCGATTTCATCATCATGATCGTGGGCGGCCCCAACGCGCGCACGGATTATCACTACGATGAAGGTCCGGAGTTCTTCTACCAACTCGAGGGCGAGATGGTGTTGAAGGTCCAGGACGACGGCCATGCGCGCGACATCCCGATCCGTGCGGGCGAAGTGTTCTACCTGCCACCGAAGGTGCCGCACTCGCCGCAGCGCATGCCCGATTCGATCGGGCTGGTGATCGAGCGGCGGCGGCTGCAGGGAGAAAAAGACGGCCTGATGTGGTTTTGCCAGAACTGCAACCATAAGCTGTTCGAACAGTACTTCCCGCTCGGTAGCATCGAGACCGACTTCCCGCCGGTGTTCGAGAGGTTCTACCGCTCCATCGAAGCCCGCACCTGCACCCGATGCGGCACGGTGCATCCGGCACCGGCGAAGTACGCCGACTGATCGCTCTGGCGGGAGCCGAGGCTGTGGTGGGAGCCGCTTCAGCGGCGATGGGTGCTTGCCGTAACCCGGCCCGCTGCCGCGGGATCGCCGACAAGTCGGCTCCCACAAGATTCCGTAACATTCACTCCCACCAGAGCAGGGTGGCTCACACCAGGTGCGGTAGCACTCCTGTCGTACGCCACGACAACCACTTGCCCGCCATGCGGCGCAGGGAATCGTCGGACGATGGATCGGCCGCGATATCGGAAACGGGGCGCCAGGCCAGCGCCAGGGATTCCTCGTTCACCGTGAACGCTTCATCGCCGCGCGCCCGCACCACGTAACGCACGTCGTAATGCCAGTGCGCGGGCTCGTCGCCGCGAGCCGGAATGAGATGACGGTCCAGATCGAAGATGCCACGCAGCACCTCGAGGTCGCGTAGTCCCGACTCCTCTTCCGCCTCGCGCAAGGCCACGGCGGCGAGATCGGCCTCGCCATCCGCGTGCCCACCCAATTGCAGCCAGCGTCCCAGCTTGCGATGGAGCATGAGCAATACCCGCTCCCCATCGGCGCTCACCAGCCATGCGGACCCGGTGAAATGCCCTGCGCGCGTCTCCCTATGGAACGGTCGCGGCTGCTCGCGCAGCCAGTCGATGAAATGCGAGGTGCCGGCTTCGTCCGGCCAGCGGGCCGCGTAGCGAAGGAAGGCCTCTTGCATGGCCGGGTGCGTGATGTCCATCGGGGAATACCTGGAAGGGGCACGGCATTTTCGCACGCCATTTTGGGAGTTGTCCGATGTCGCCCAGGCCAAGAGCCTGCCTACGATGTCTCCAGGGCGCACGACGCGCCTGGCCCAACCCCGCAGCGCAGCTGCATAACGCAAGGAAGGCACGCATGTCGCAAAAAAGGACGATCGCCCTCAGCATGGCCCTGGCCTGCACCGCCCCCATGGCCGCATCGGCCACCGATGCCCATCGCGAGGCGAACTTCACCGGCCCGCTGGTGACACCCGCCGTCAACTCGATGCCGGCAGGCATGTTCAACATCGAGCCCTACCTCATCCATACCAATACGCGCGGCAGCTACGACAACGCCGGCGGACGCAAGGAACGCAAGCCCACGGTTCGCCAGTGGCAGGTGGCGATGCCCCTCACGTACGCGCTCACCGACACGCAATTCGTCCAGTTGACGCTCAACGCCTCGCGCACCTCCGGCGACGGGCTGCACAGCGACGGCATGCGGATGGGCGATTCGGCCATCCGCTTCCAGCAACGCCTGCGCGGTCCCGATGCCGATGGTGGCGGGCTCGTCCTCGCGTTGGCGCTCCAGCAACGCCTGCCCACGGGCAAATACCATCACCTGGATACGAACCCGCTCAATGGCACGGGTAACGGCGCCATGCGTACCACCCTCGCTTTCGGCGCCCAGCAATTGCACTGGCTGGACGATGGCCACGCGCTGCGCTGGCGGACCCAGCTGGCCTGGAGCCCATCTCCCGGTCGCATCCGCGTCCGCGACGGCAGCGTCTACGGCACGCAGTCGGGTTTTCGTGGCCAGGCGCGCCTGGGCCAGGCCTGGAACGCCTCGGTCGCGGCCGAATACGTGCTCGATCCGCGCTGGGTACTGGTTGGCGAAGCCATCTGGAACCGCGCCAGCGCCGTCACCCTCCACGGCACAGGCGATGGTTCCCAGCTGGCTCGCCGGCTCGCCCCGAGCCAGGAGTTCAGCCTGGCCCCGGCCGTCGAATACCACTTCAGTCCCAACCTCGGTCTCATCGCGGGCGTCCAGTTCACCGTGGCCGGACGCAACACCGCCGACTACGTGGCGCCGCAGGTGGCGCTGAACATGGTCTTCTGACCACCGCGCGACGCACATGCACAACCGCCGCAAGTCATGGTCGACACCCACGCCTCATGCATGCAATGCCTTGGCAGGCCTCGCAATGCAGCTTGTACGGCCGATGCCCGCTGGGCTATGGTGCCGTGCCAGCGCTTCAGGGCAGCGGCGTGTCCACCGTAACTCACGCGGCGGTCCCAATAATAAAAGGCTACATTCCGGCAGTAGGGGAGACACATGTTGAAACACCTGTTCGCGACGCACGCCATCGAGGCCGCGCCGCACGTAGACGCTGGTGAACACATTGAAACCGGCGCGCACGGAGGCGAGCTCAAGCGGGTCCTTACCGCGAAGCACCTCATCCTCCTCGGCGTCGGTGCCGTCATCGGTGCGGGTATCTTCGTCATCACCGGCCAGGCCGCCGCCTTGCACGCCGGTCCCGCGCTGGTCATCAGCTTCCTCATCGCCGGTTTCGCATGCGCCCTCGCCGGCCTGTGCTATGCCGAATTCGCGGCGATGCTGCCGGTTTCGGGCAGCGCCTACTCCTACTCCTACGCCACGCTCGGCGAATACGTCGCCTGGTTCGTCGGCTGGAACCTGGTCCTCGAATACCTGTTCGCCGCGGCGACTGTCGCCGCCGGCTGGTCGGGCTACTTCAACGAATTGCTGGGCCTCATCGGCCAGATGACCGGCAGCAACCTCGCCCTGCCCGCCACGCTCGCCTCGGCGCCCTTCCAGTTCGTCGAGGGTCACATCCAGGCGACCGGCACGCTGATCAACCTGCCGGCCGTGGTCATCATCGCGGCCCTCTCGGGCCTGTGCTACGTCGGTATCACCCAGTCGGCCTTCGTCAACTCGATCATCGTCACGATCAAGGTCACCGTGATCCTGCTGTTCCTGGCCTTCGCGATCCAGGTGATCAACCCGGCCAACTGGCATCCGTTCATTCCGGAAGCCGAAGGTCCGGGCACGTACGGCTGGGGCGGCATCTTCCGCGCCGCGACCATCGTGTTCTTCTCCTATGTCGGCTTCGATGCGGTCTCCACCGCCGCGGGCGAAGCGAAGAACCCGCAACGCGACATGCCGATCGGCATCCTCGGTTCGCTGGCCATCTGCACGGTGCTGTACATCGCCGTGGCGCTGGTGCTCACGGGCATCGCCCCGTTCCGCATGCTCAACACGCCGGAGCCGGTCGCCACCGCGCTGGGACTGTATCCGCACCTGTCCTGGCTGAAGGCGATCGTCGTGCTCGGCGCGATCACCGGCCTGTCCTCGGTCATCCTGGTGATGCTGATGGGCCTGCCGCGCATCTTCTTCTCGATGGCGAAGGACGGCCTGCTTCCCGACACCATGGCCAAGGTGCACCCGAAGTTCCGCACCCCCTACATCGGCACGATCATCGTCGGCGTCGCCGCGGCCGCCATGGCCGGCCTGTTCCCGGTCAGCGTGCTGGGCGAACTGGTCTCGATGGGCACCCTGCTCGCCTTCGCCACCGTCTGCATCGGCGTGCTGATCCTGCGCTACACCCGTCCGGACCTGGAACGCAGCTTCCGCGTCCCGTTCGTGTGGCCGATCTGCATCATCGGCGCCCTCGCCTGCGTCTACCTCTTCTGGCAGGCTTTCGAGGAGCACTGGCGCCTGATGATCGGCTGGATCGTCATCGGCCAGCTGATCTACTTCGGCTACGGCTACGCGCACAGCAAGCTTCGCAAGTCGCTCGGCTGATCGAAGTCACAGGGGAAAGGCCGGCGGGTGTCCGCCGGCCTTTCCGTTCACGGCATCCTTTCCACGCTTCCCCACTTCCAGGCTGTCCATGCTCCAGCAGTTACTCGCCAAGAAAGCGCCCCAGGCCGAACCCGACGACGCGCACGGCCCCGCCCTACGCCGCACCCTCGGTCCGTGGGGCCTCACGGCGCTGGGCATCGGTGCGGTCATCGGTGGCGGAATCTTCGTCATCACGGGCGTGGCCGCGGCGGAACACGCCGGCCCGGCCATCATCCTGTCCTTCATCCTCGCCGCGATCTGCAGCACCTTCACGGCGCTGTGCTACGCGGAGTTCGCCTCGCTGATCCCGGTCTCGGGCAGCGCCTATTCCTACGCCTACGCCACGCTCGGCGAGGGCGCGGCCTGGTTCATCGGCTGGAACCTGATCCTTGAGTACGGTGTCTCCGCCTCCGCCGTGGCGGTGAGCTGGACCGGCTACTTCGTCAGCCTGCTCGACCATGTGGGCATCCACATACCGCCCGCGCTGACCAACGCGCCGGTGGACTGGGTCGACGGCCACGTCGTGCTCACCGGCGCCTTGTTCAATATGCCCGCCGTCGGCATCACGCTCGCGCTCACCTGGGTCTGCTACGTGGGCATCAGGGAATCCGCGGGCATCAACATGGCGATGGTGCTGCTGAAGACGGCGCTCATCATCGTCGTCATCATCGTCGGCGCCAGCCACATCGATACCGCGAACTGGCACCCGTTCATCCCCGCCAACCAGGGTGGCGACAAGTACGGCTGGTCCGGCATCCTGCGCGGTGCGTCGATGGTCTTCTTCGCCTATATCGGTTTCGAAGCCACCTCCACCGCGGCGCAGGAATCGAAGAATCCGCAGCGCGACATGCCCATCGGCACGCTCGCCTCGCTGGGCATCTGCACCGTGCTCTACATCGCCATGGCGGCCGTGCTCACCGGCCTCGTGCCGTTCGACCAGCTCGGTACGTCGGAGCCGGTCGTCACCGCGATCCGCCAGCATCCCGAACTGGGCTGGCTACGCGGCATCGTGGAAGTCGGCGCGTTGATCGGCCTTTCGTCGGTGGTGCTGGTGATGATCATCGCCCAGCCACGCATCTTCATGATCATGGGACGCGACGGCCTGATGCCGAAGGTCTTCACCACCATCCATCCGAAGTACCGCACGCCGCACATCAACACCGTGATCACCGGCCTCGGCATCGCGTTGCTCGCCGCCGTGTTTCCGCTGAACGTGCTCGGCGACCTCACTTCGATGGGCACCTTGGTAGCGTTCTCGGCCGTGTGTGCCGGCGTGATGATCCTGCGCAAGACCGCTCCCGACCTGCCGCGCAGCTTCCGCGTGCCGTGGGCACCGGTGACGTGCGTGCTCGGCATCCTCAGTTGCATCGGCCTCTTGTGGTCGATGGGCATTCGCAACTGGGTGTTGATGGGCATCTGGACCGTGCTCGGCATCCTCATGTACATGGTCTACGGCTACCGTAACAGTCGGCTCAAGCGGCCGCGCTGAGGCCTCGCGCGCGACATCGACCGAAACCTCGGCCTCGGTTCAGGTATTTACCACAAGTATTTGTTCTAAAAACACTTACTGGAAAAGTTCGCTCGTCATTCAACTGCCATTGGCCGGTCGCCACCCGAGGGGAGTATGATCCCGAGTCCGCGGGTATATCACTTGGCAGTGGGCCCCGGATTGCCGCCCAGCGCGTCAGGCGGGTCAGCTCCTCGGCCTGGCGCGCTTGGGCAGCATTTTTGTGAAAGGCATGAAAAAGGCCAGCCCGAGGGCTGGCCTTTGTCGTTCCCGGGGACGGGCCTGGGTCAGATCATCACGGCGTGGGACACGCACCAGCCCTTGGCGGCCACGGCCTTGCCCGGGAAGAGCTGGCAGGGGCCCCAGGCGGCTCCCGCCTTGCCCTGGTAGAAGTTGCAGTTGAAGCAGGCGTCCTTGGGGTCCTTCTTGCCGCCAGCCTTGCTGGCGTCCTCGGTGTACTTCAGGGCCGAGGCGGTCGGGTCCGACGGGGAAAGATGCGGAAGATCCTGGGCCTGGACCAGTCCCGGCAGGGTGCCGAGGATGGTCGCGGCGGCGACGCCGCCCGCGGCGGCCTTGAGGAAACGCCGGCGCCCCTCATTGTTCTGATCGTGTTGCGACATAGGTGAACCTCCGTCGATGGTGGACCTCGGGCCTGGGCCTCCGGTGCTGGCGGTGATCCTACCGTCTTCGGCCAAAAGCGAGTGGTTCGCATTAATCGTGCGAGGCCACGGAAAGCCCCCATGGTATGATCGAGCCCTGTTTGGACGTCCAAATCCCCATGCCGAAGATCCTCCCCACCGTCGACCCCAACGTGCTCGCCGAGCGCGCCGATGCCATCGCGGACGCCGCCCGTGAACTGGCCGCGTTCGGCTGGACCCCGGCGACAAGCAGCAATTTCTCGATGCGGATCGACGAGGATCTCGCCGCCATCACGATCTCCGGCCGTGACAAGGGCCGCCTCGGGCGCGAGGACATCATGGTCGTCGACATGGAGGGCAAGGCCGTCGGCTCCGACCACCGCCCCTCCGCCGAGACCGGCCTGCATACGCAGGTCTATCGCCGCTTCCCCGCCGCCAACGTGGTACTTCACACGCATTCGCGCACGCAGAGCGTGGCCTCGCGGCTCTTCGCCTCGCAAGGGCGCGTGCACCTCGAGGGCTGGGAGCTGCAGAAAGCCATTTCCGGCTACACCACGCATGAAAGCGTGCTCGACATCCCCGTCTTCCCCAACACCCAGCACATGCCCGAGCTCGAGGCTCGGGTGGATGCCTGGATCGACGCAGGCAAGCCGCTGTACGCCTACCTGATCGACGGGCATGGCATCTACACCTGGGGCCGCGACATGGCGGAGACCCGTCGCCACCTTGAGGCCCTGGAATTCCTGCTGGGCTGCGAACTCGACCTGAGGAGGCTTTCCCCATGAGCCGTCTGCGCATCTACGACGACAACAAGAACGACGCCCCCATCGCCGTTCACGAGGACCACGCCGGCATCGCCAGCGCGCTGAACGCGGTAGGCGTCCGCTTCGAGCGGTGGGAAGCCAGCCAGGCGATCGCCCCCGGCGCCAGCCAGGAAGAGGTCATCGCGGCGTACCGCGCCGACATCGATCGCCTGATGGCCGAGAACGGCTATCGCTCGGTGGACGTGATCAGCCTCAAGCCCGACCATCCGGACCGTGCGGCGTTCCGCCAGAAGTTCCTGAACGAGCACACGCACAGCGAGGACGAAGTGCGCTTCTTCGTCGCCGGCGCCGGTCAGTTCACCCTGCACATCGACGGCAAGGTGTACGAAGTGCTCTGCGAAAAGGGCGACCTCATCGGCGTGCCCGACGGCACCCCGCACTGGTTCGACATGAGCGAATCGCCCTACTTCGTGGCGATCCGCCTGTTCACCAATACCGAGGGCTGGGTCGCCAATTTCACCGGCACGGACATCGCCGAGCGCTTTCCGCGCATGACGCCGCATACCTCGGCCACCACCGTATCGTAAGCACGTCCCGTCGTTTATCCTGCGGATCTTCCCCCGATCCGCAGGTTGCTCCCGCATGTCCGATATCCGCGCCGTCCTCACCGACATCGAAGGAACCACCAGTTCGATCGACTTCGTCAAGGACGTGCTCTTTCCCTATGCCCGCAAGCACCTGCCGGCCTATGTCGAGACGCATACGGACGAGGCCGAGGTGCAGCACTGGCTGCATGAAGCCGCGAAGGAAGCGGGCATCATGGAGGCGACACGCGGCGAGATCATCGACCTCCTGATCCGCTGGATCGACGAGGACCGCAAATCCACCGCACTGAAGGCCTTGCAAGGCATGATCTGGCGCGAGGGCTACGAGTCCGGCGTCTATGTCTCGCACATGTACCCGGAAGTGGCCGATCGACTGCGTGCATGGCATGCGCAGGGCTTGAAGCTCTACGTGTATTCCTCGGGGTCGGTGCCCGCGCAGAAGCTCCTGTTCGGATTCACCGGCGATGGCGACCTGACACCGCTGTTCTCCGGTTATTTCGATACCCAGACCGGGCACAAGCGCGAGGTGGAATCATATCGACGGATTGCGGACGCGATCGGCTTGCCGCCCGCGCAAGTCCTGTTCCTGTCCGATATCCGCGAGGAACTCGACGCGGCCCGCGAAGCCGGCATGCGTACCATCCAGCTGGTCCGCCCTCCCCTGTCCTTGAGCGACAGCGGCCATCCCGCCGTGACCGATTTCAATGCGATCACTCCTTGATCCGCGCCGGCGGACGGCGATCTACGCCCTGGTCTCGTTCGCCACGGGCGTCCTGCTGACCGTAGGCCTGCTGCGTTACAGGCCGGAGCCGGTCACGGCCGGGCCGGAGCCCGCCGCCGCGGCGGCGGCATCCTCGCCCGGACCCGCGGTCGCGCCGGCCAACGCATCGTCGGCCGCAGCCCCGGCAGCGGATTCGCCCCCCTCGACATCGGCTTCCGACGGAGGCGATGCCGAACTGGACGCGAGCGCCTGGCCGGACACCGCGCCGACCCCGGAACAGGTCTTCTCGGCCCAGCCGGATGCCGTGCGCAAGGCTATCGACAAGCTCGCACCCCGCATGAAGGGCAAGCCCAATGTCTACGCCATCGCCTTCGGCGGCGATGGCTCCGAGGACGTGTTCCGCAACGAAGTGGAATACGTCGACGTGCTGATGTCGAGCCGTCTGGGCAGCCCGGGACACACGCTGGTCCTCGAAAACAACCCGGCAAGCCTTTCCACGCGACCCCTCGCGAGTTGGACGAATCTGGAGGCGGCGCTCGACGGGCTGGCGAAGATGATGGACCCCCGCGAGGACATCTTGCTGCTCTATGTAGCCACGCACGGCGGCAACGACCATTCGTTGCTGGTCGACATGGACCCGATTCCCCTCGACCAGCTCGACCCCGAGGGCCTGGCCGAGATTCTTGGCAAGCATGCGTTCCGCTGGAAGGTCGTGGTGGTGAATGCCTGCTATTCCGGCGGCTTCGTGCCCAAGCTGCGCGGCACGGGCACCCTGGTGCTGACGTCGGCGCGCAGCGATCGCACCTCGTTCGGCTGCGGCGCGGATTCGGACATCACCTATTTCGGTCGTGCCTGGCTGGCCGATGGACTGAACGCCACGCCCGATTTCATCGAGGCGTTCGGCAAGGCCAGGACGGAGATCGCCGCGTGGGAAGCGAAGGAATCACTGGAAGCGTCGGAACCGCAGATCGACGTGGGCACGGGTATCGAGGACAAGCTGGCGGCGTGGCGCAAGACGGCGAAGATCGGTCCGGCCGTGCCGTTCAAGGCTGCGAGGTAGGGAACCTATCGCCGCTGAAGCGGCTCCCACATTCGGGTTCCATCGGGAGCCATCGCCGACAAGGTCGGCTCCCACCCACAGGCGTCGCCGCTGAAGCGGCTCCCACAATGTCGGAGCGGGCTTGGTGGGAGCCGCTTCAGCGGCGATGCTCTTCAGACCGAGGTATCCAGCGAGAACCGGTCGGCATCCATCCAGGCCGGGAAGCGCTCGCGGTGCGCCATCAGCGGCGCGGGGTTCAGCACCACCGTGATCACCTGCTCCTGCGCGCCCAACTCCACCAGCGGCTCGCCTACCGGATCGATCACCGCGCTGTCGCCCGCGTACGGCAGGTCGTTGCCATCGACACCGACGCGATTCACGCCGATCACGTAGCACAGGTTTTCGATCGCCCGCGCGCGCAGCAAGGTGCGCCAGGGCTGCCGGCGCGGCGCCGGCCAATTGGCCACGAACAACGCCAGGTCGTAATCCATCCCGCCCGCCGATGCTTCACGGCGGCCGTTGCGCAGCCACACCGGGAATCGCAGGTCGTAGCAGACCTGCGGCAGGATCCGCCAGCCCTTCAACTCGACGATCAGCCGTTCGTTGCCACCGCCGTAGCGTGTGTGCTCACCGGCCATGCGGAAAAGATGGCGCTTGTCGTAGTACGCGAGTGAACCGTCCGGCGAGGCCCATATCAGCCTGTTGTAGACGGTATCGCCGTCACGGATCACCAGGCTACCGGTGATCGTGGCGTTCACTTCGCCGGCGAGGGCGCACATCCAGGCGACGCTGGGACCATCCATCGACTCGGCGTTCCCCAACGTGTCGTTGGTGAACCCCGACAGGAAGGTCTCCGGCAGTACGATGAGGTCGCTGGGGGCGGCACCGCGCACCAGCGCGCCGTAGTAGTCGCGATTGCCGGGGGCGTCGTGCCAGCGCGTCGCGCCCTGGACGAGGGAGACGGTCAGAGTTTGCACAGGAGCTCCGCGGCGGCTTCCATGGTGGCATCGTTCTTGGCGAAGCACAGGCGGACCAGCCGCGTGTCCGGCGCGCTCTCGTAGAACGGGCTGAGCGGAATGGCGGCGACTCCGCCCTCGCGCACCAGCCATTCGCTGAAATTGATGTCGTCGACGTCACGGATGGCGCTGTAGTCGACGAGCTGGAAATACCCGCCGGGCACGTCGAGCAAGATCAACCGCGATGGCTTGAGCAAATCGCGGAAACGGTCGCGCTTGGCCTGGTAGAAAGCCGGCAGTTCGAGGTAATGCCCGGGCGTGGATTCGAGGAATTCCGCGAACGCCCATTGCGCCGGATTGAAGGTGCAGAACGTCAGGTACTGGTGCACCTTGCGGAACTCCGCCGTGAGCGCCTTCGGCGCGATGGCGTAGCCGACCTTCCAGCCGGTGCAGTGGTAGGTCTTGCCGAACGAGGAGACGACGATGCTGCGCGTGGCCAGTTCCTCGTGGCGCAGCACGCTCTGGTGTTCCTGCCCGTCGAAGACGATGTGTTCGTATACCTCGTCGGAAAGAACGACGATCGACGTGTCGCGGATGATATCGGCCAGTTCGTCGAGATCGGCGCGGGAGAGCACGGCGCCCGAAGGGTTATGCGGCGAGTTGATGAGGATCATCCGCGTCTTCGGGGTGACCGCGTCGCGCACGCGCTGCCAGTCGATCGCGAAGGCAGGCAAGGTCAGCGGCAGGTGCACGGCGGTGGCGCCCTGCAATTCGATGGCCGGCTCGTAGCTGTCGTAGCAGGGGTCGAAGACGATCACCTCGTCTCCCGCGCGGACCACCGCCGCGATGGCCGAGAACAGCGCCTCGGTGGCTCCCGAGGTCACCGTGACCTCGGTGTCCGGGCTCACCCGGTGGCCATAGAGGCGTTCGGTCTTGAGCGCGATCTGCTCACGCAGCTTCGCGATGCCCACGCCTGGCGCGTACTGGTTCTTGCCTTCGGCCATGGCCCGCGTGATGGCTTCGCGCAAGGGCTCCGGCGGCTCGAAGTCGGGAAAACCCTGGCCCAGGTTGACTGCCTTGTGTTCGACGGCCAGCTGGCTCATGACACTGAAGATCGTGGTACCGACCTTGGGAAGCTTGGTTTCCAGCTGCATCGAACGCCCTTACTCGTTTGGACGGCCAAACGCCGTCGGATGGGCCGATCCTACCATGCGCGCCATGCGGATCGCTCCGGCCTGCTCCGGGTTCGCGGCGGCTTTCTCGCAATCCTTGTGGAACTCGGCCTGGGCCCGCGGCAGGCGCTCGGCCAGGAAGTCCACGAAACTGCGGATGGCAGGCAACAGCCCACGGCGACTCGGGTACACGAAATGCAGCGTGCCCTGTGCGGTGGTGTACTCCGGCAGCACCCATTCGAGGTCGCCATTGGCCAGCAGCGGACCGCAAAAATCCTCGGGCAGCAGCGCCACGCCGCAACATTGCACGGCGGCGGCGATCAGCACCGAAAAATCGCCACTCACCAGGCGTGGCTTCACCTCCACCGCCGCCTTCTTCCCGTTCGCGTCGACCAGCTCCCAGACCTGGGCTCCCTCGTGCTCGTACATGGACAACGCCGGAAGCAAGGCCAGTTCGTCCAGCGTCTTCGGCCGCCCGTTCGAATCGAGGAACTTGGGACTCGCCACCAGCAGGCTTCGCGCATAGCCGATGCTGCGCAACACCAGGGTCGCGTCGGTATCCAGCTTCTCGCGGACACGAATGGCGACGTCGTATCCCTCGCCGATGACGTCCACGCGGCGGTTGGTGGCGGTCAGGCGCACCTGCACCTTCGGATGTTCGAGCATGAAGGCCGGCAACATGGGGCCCACCACGTTCTGCGCGAGCGAGATGGGACAGCTGACCCTGACCACGCCACGCGGTTCCGTGCGCAATTCGTCCACGGCGTCCTGTGCCGCGCGCGCTTCCTCGAGCACGGCCCGGCAGTGCTGGTAGAACCGCTCGCCGATCTCGGTGACCACGAAACGCCGCGTGGTGCGCTGGAGCAAACGAACGCCGAGCCGGTCTTCCAGTTGGGCGATCCGCTTGCTGAGGCGGGACTTGGGGATGCCCAGGGCGCGCCCGGCCGCCGAAAAGCCGCCGTGTTCCACCACCGAGGCGAAAAAGTACAGATCGTTGAGGTCCTGCAGCGCGCCTTCCATCGGAGGCTCCCGTCGTTTCGCCTAAGAAACAATCAGTCTACTCCAAGCCGACTAATCAGGGGATTGTCTGCGGCGTATCGTCCTTCGCATACCGCTCAGGGCGGTCAATCACTGAGGATTCGTCCATGAAACTCCTGCATATCGATGCCAGCGCACTGGGTGCCCATTCCGTGTCGCGCGGCCTGACGGCCGCCGTCGTGGCCGAATTCGTCCGCAACCACCCCGGTATCGAGGTCACCTACCGCGACCTGCATGCCACCCCGCTCGCCCCCTGGGCGCTGCCGGCAGGCGAGAACGACCCGAATGTCGCCGAAGCGGAAAAGGTGATGGATGAGTTCCTGGCAGCCGACGTCGTGGTCATCGGGGCGCCGATGTACAACTTCGGCATCAGCAGCACGCTCAAGGCCTGGATCGACCGGATCGCCGTCGCCGGCAAGACCTTCCGCTACACCTCGGCCGGGCCTGAAGGGCTGGCGGGTGGGAAGCGGCTGATCGTGGCTTCGTCGCGTGGCGGCATCTATACCGCGGGCAGCCCGGCCGCGGCCATGGACTTCCAGGAGCCGTACCTGCGCGCCGTCTTCGGCTTCCTCGGCGTCACCGACATCGAGTTCGTTCGCGCCGAGGGCGTCGCGATGGGCGACGACCACAAGAACCAGGCCATCGGCGGCGCCGTGGCCGGCATCGGCAGCCTTCTGCGCAAGGCGGCCTGACGCGCGGAGGGCCGCGCCTGACGCGGCCCTCCGTTCAGGACGACGGGGAATTCTGTTTTCCCGGCTTGTCCTTGGGCATGTTCTGGTGTTCCTGCGGATGCCCCTCGCCGGGGACCTTGGGTTTGCCGTGCGAGGGCTTCGGGTTGTCTTCCCGATAGCCGGGCGTCTGCTGTTTGCCGTCGTTGGTCATCTGGATACCTCTTCCACTCAAGGCCGTTGCTGGCATGCGGCATGGCCGCACTCGCACGCGCCGCCCACGTTCTGGCTCTCGGCGGCCATGCGGCAACTTTCGCTGCAATAGTCCCTCGATACCGGCACCTGGCAGTTGCAGCCCACGTGATCACAGGGTTTGCTGGCTTCGTTCATGCGTCGACTCCTCAACGTTGCCTCGACGAGCCTGCGCGGAGCGGCGTCTATTTTTCGTAACCGGGCGGCGAAACGGCAGCCTCGTCCGTGGCGGCCCAGCCATGCGCTTCCACGAGCAGCCCGCTCAGGCTGCGGACGTCCTGGAGGTTGTGTTCCGCCACGCGGACCAGGTTGGCCGACGAACCTCCACGCAGGTAGGTGAGCCAGGCGCGCGGCGCCTCCGAGCCGGGCAGGTCATCCTCACGCACGATGCGCAACAACTTACGCTCGGCGGTCTGCATCTTGCAGTTCTCCCACGCCTGCCGGTAGCGACGGCGCATGGGATGCAGCAGGTCGACGTGCGCGCGGCCAAGCAATGGGTTCGGCAATCGTGCGAGCCGGTAACGCGTGGCCAGCAAGGGTGCGTCGTACGACTTTCCGTTGTAGCTGACCAGGACCGTTTCCGGTTCGATCCAGCGGGCGAATTCCCGCAGCATGGCGGCCTCGGCCGCCATCGTCGTGATGTACAACTGGCGGACGCGCAACGCGCCGTCGTGCCAGTCCGCGGCGCCGATCATGAAGGCGCGCGTGCCGGTGCCGCCGGCCAGGCCCGTGGTTTCGGTGTCGAAGTGCAGGAACTGCTCGCGGCGGGCCGTGGTCAGCTTCGCGAACGAGAGGTCGAGTTCGGCGGGAGGCTCCGCCCAGGCGAAACGTTGTTCGATGTAGCGCAGGCCTGGTGCGAGTTCGTCGCCAGGTACGTCCCGGGTGTGGGGACGAAGTGGCGTTCGTGGTTGAGCGAGACGATCGCGGACGCCGGCCATGCGGCGGAGGGCGGCAAGGTCGGGGGTGCGGGTGGCGGGAGGGGTGGGGGTGTCGCGAGCACCCATCGCCGACAAGGTCGGCGATTCCTGCGGAGCGGCGATGCCAGCCTGCCGGCGCAGGAGGGCCAGCCTCGAGGCCAGGTCGCTCATGCACCCGCACCCAACAACCGCAGCACACGCGACGCCAATGCCCGCGGCGTTTCCTCGCGCCCCTCGTCCGCGGCCAGCACGGGCCCCACGCATGCGGGACAACCGGCCTTGCAATCACAACCTTCGACCGTCGCCAGGGCGTGCCGCAACAGTTCCGGCGCACGGCGGAACAGGGGTTCGCTGAGCCCGACGCCTCCAGGGAAGTTGTCGTACAGGTAAACGGTCGGCAGGAAACGCTCCAGCGTGTCCGGCAAGGCGAGACCGCCGTCAGGCGCGCGAATCTGCCCTCGCCCGGTGCTATCCACCTGCGCGGACCACACGCCGTCGCCGGAGCCGACCGCCTTCTGCAAGTCGCGCGGCTCGGCCATCACCGCGACGACGGCCGCCGTGTGCAAGGCATATGCCGCGCCGAGGAATCCATCGAGGGCGTGCTGCCGCGAACGAAACGCCTCGTCGAGCACCGTCTGCGGCAACTGCCACCACACGGCGGTGGAATGGAGTTCCTGGTCCGGCAGGTTGACCGGCCCATAGCCGATGTTCTCGTGCGTGTAGTAACGAATCTTCTTGTACCCGGACACCCGGCGCACGACATGGACCTCGCCGTGACGCGCACTGCCCTCACCCGACTTGCTGCCGTCGAAGCATTCCAGTTCCTTGAGCTTGGTGTAGTCGATGGCGTCGGTGTAGTAGTCGACGCGGGTGCGCGTGCAATAGGCCTTGCGCCCTTCCCAGTCGAGCTTCTCCACCTGGTAAGGCACCGACTGGATCATGTGGATCGCGCCCTCGTAAAGCGTCAGCGCCGCGGCCGAATAGTCCACTTCCGCGATGATCGCCTGCCTGCCTTCCGTGCGGTCCACCACCACGAAATTGCCGTCGGCGACCGATCGCAGGCTCACCGCGTTGGCCGGATAGCTGTCGGCGATCCATTCCCAGCGCTCGCCCTCGTGGTGCAGCACCTCGGATTCCGCCAGCACCTGCAGGTACGGCTCCGCGTCGTCCGGGCCGAACGCGTCACCGGTGACGAACGGGAGTTCGAATGCCGCGCAGCGGATGTGGTCGAGCAGGATCAACGGTTGGTCGGGCTGGATCCTCGCATGCTCGGGACTGGCCTCGGTAAGGAAGGCGGGGTGTCGCATCAGGTACTGGTCGAGGGGTGCGCTGGTGGCGACCAGCACGCCGAGCGATGGCTGCTGCCGGCGTCCCGCCCGGCCGAAACGCTGCCACGTGGCCGCGATCGATCCGGGGTAGCCGTTCAACACCACGGCATCGAGGCTGCCGATATCGACGCCCAACTCCAGCGCGGAGGTGGAAACGATGCCGTCCACGCTGCCCGCCCGCATCTCGCGCTCGACCTCGCGCCGCTCGGTCGGCAGGTAACCACCGCGATAGGCACGTATCCGCGCAGGCTTGCGCGTGTCGTGGTCGAACACGTCTTTCAGGTACTTGGTGAGCACCTCGACCATCAGCCGCGACTGGGCGAATACCAGGGTCTTCATCTTCGCCTTGATGGCGACGCGCGCGATGAGGCTGGTCTGCGAACGGGCCGAGGCGCGCAGGCCCAGGTCGGGATTGATCACCGGCGGATTCCACAACAGCACGTGCTTGTCGCCACTGGGCGCGCCGCTGCGGGCGATGGTGGCCACGTCATCCTCGATCAGCGCCTGGGCATGCTCCGTGGCGTTGCCGATCGTGGCCGAGCACAGGATGAATTGCGGGCGCACCCCGTAGAACGCGCAGATACGCTTGAGCCGGCGCAGCACGTTGGCCAGGTGCGAACCGAACACGCCGCGATAGGTGTGTATCTCGTCGATCACCACGTAGCGCAGGTTCTCGAAGAACTGCGCCCACTTGGTGTGATGGGGAAGGATGGCCTGGTGCAGCATGTCCGGATTGCTGACGACGACATCGCCATGCAGGCGGATGGCCTGGCGCGCGTCGCCGGGGGTATCGCCATCGAAGGTGAAGGCCTTCACGCCGAGGTCGCCGGCGCGATTGATGTCGAGCAACTCGGCGACCTGGTCTTGCGCCAGCGCCTTGGTGGGGAACAGGTAGAGCGCCTTGGCGCCCGCTTCCAGCACCGAGGCCAGCACCGGCATGGTGTAGCAAAGCGTCTTGCCCGAGGCCGTCGGCGTGGCGACCAGCACGTGCCTGCCCGCGCGCGCGGCGTCCCAGGCTTCCTGCTGGTGGCTGTAGAGACGGTCGATGCCGCGTGCGCCCAGGGCCTGCGCCAGGCCGGCCGGGAGATCGTCCGGCAGGGGCACGAAGCTACCTTCCCGGCCGAAGACCGTGAAGGCGGAACAGACCCGGTCGCCGTATTTGTCGGTGAGACGGTGCGCGAGCGTGCTGCCGTCGTGGTGGGTGGCGAGGACCGGATCGGCCTCGTCGGTGCGCAGGGCTTGCAGATAGGCGGCCATGGGAACTACCGGGCACGGGGGCGCCCGTTATCCCGTGTCACGGTCTCATAGGTTGCGACGCGTGAAGAACCGTCTAGGCGACCTCGTCGCCCGCGTCCGCACCGGCGAGCCTCCAAAGCCCGGATTCGTCCTCGACCTTGATCTCGGTGGGCTGGCCTTGCTGGGCCTGGATCGCCGCCGCCAACGCCAGGGCATGGCGCAACGCTTCCTCGCGGGTCGGAAATTGTCCTACCAGCTCGGCATTGCGGCGCAGGCTCCATTGCCCGCGGGACGACGCATTGAACGGTACGTAGAGAGTCGTGCGCTGCAAGTCGGTGGCTCCGCCGGGAAAGGCCCCCTCGGCCTTGGCCGGGACGAAACTAGGTGGCGATCCGTCGCGGTCGCGTTATGGCGGGGTCGCCGTCGCAGTCACGTCATCGCGAATAGGCCTGGCGCGCACCCACCAGCCAGTCGGCGTGCTTGATCCCCCGCTCCATCGCGGCGTCCACCGCGAGACGTTCTTCGGCGAACTCGTCCAGCAGCGTGATCATCACGAAGTCGCGCGGGCCGGCATGCGCGGCCGGCTCGACGATATAGGCCGCCTTCCAGCGGCCTGCCGCCGTCTTCAACGTACGGACTTCCACGGAATACCGGCCAACGATACGTCGATGCACGATACGACTCCCTTGGTCGGATGGCGGCGGCATGGCGAGGCCCGCCGCACTATTGAATAGCGAGCTCAGCCCTTCGGCGGCGCTTGCGTGCCCAGCCCCTCGCCGCTGGCCGGAATGGTGAATGTCTTCGCCTCGCCCTGGCCCACGCTCGCATCGGCTTCCGCCCGATCCGCCGAACAGGCGCCATGCGGAAGCACACTCAGTTTGCGCGCGCCCGAAGGAACGTGGAGGACGAGTTGCTGCCCGATTTCCATGTCGGCGACCGCCTTGTCATCGACATAGATCGCTGAAGAACAACCAGCACCCCAAAGGCCCTGCTCGCGGACGATGTTCAGCGTGGCGTCGCCGCCGCTGGGATCCTGGTAGCCGAACACCGTACTGGACGGAACGTCGTGGATGCCGACGTGGCGTTCGTTCTGCGTGGCGCAGCCGGCAAGCAGGACCAAGGCGGAAAGAGCGATGTAGCGCATCGGGACACACTCCATGAATGAGGAGGGCAGCATTCGTTCCGCAATGTGGAGGTTACGTGAAAACCCTTTTCCAACGGGGCGGCCATCTGCCCAGGCTCCGGGTTCGGCGCTAGACTCTCGCGATGACCGCCAAGCCCGCCCATACGCCCACCGCCCTCGTCTTCGACCGGGCTCACATGGTGGCGGAAACCGTCGCCCTCGTCCTTGCCGACGCGGGCTACGCGGCGCGCGCCACCGTCACGTACCGCGACGCCAAGCGCGCCTTTCACGAACTGCCGGAACTGGCCCTCATGGTGATCCATGCCGACACCCCCGGGGAGCGCAGGGGCACCGGCCTGCTGCAGGCGCTCATCCGCGAACGGCCGAATACCGCGATCGTGGTCGTATCCAGCCGGTTGCCACAGGACCTCGAACCATTCCCGCTATCCGCGGTGTTCCTCGAGAAGCCCTTCGACCGCGCCCAGTTGCTCGACGCCGTGGAACGCGCGAGGGAATCCCGCCCCCGCGCCTGATCTATCAGAGGCAGGAAATGGCTTCGTCGCGGAAGCGGCCGTCGTAGTCGCCCTTGCCCTTCTGGATTTCGTACATCACCACCTGGGCGCCGGCGCCGCTGGCGGTGACATCGAGGCGCTCGTGCTTGCCGTCGTCATTGGCGGTCACCCGGCCCTTGTCTTCCTTCGCGTCGCCCTTGGCACCCTTGGCAAGGGCCTGCCACTTCGGCTCCACGCATTGCACATAGGCCGTGACGCTCTTGCCCGTCTTGCTGCTGAGCTTGGGCAGGGTATCGGTCATGCCACTGGTGGCGCAGCCGGCGAGGACGGTGCAGGCGGCGATCGCAAGAACGTGTTTCATGCTGGATTCCACGGTAAGGGTCCGGGAATTCTAGCGCGACGGGGTCACCGCGATCAGGTACCCGCGCGTGCGACGACGTTCGCCTCGGCTTTCGCCAGTTGGCCGTTGGTGCATTTGAGGTAATTCGACGAGGCCAGCCAACGCTTGTCCGGATAGTACGAGAACACCATCTGGCCGCCCTTCAACGCGTCGATCAGCTTGTGCGCGATCGCCGTGCGGACCGCCGGGCAACCCCAGCTCCGGCCGATGCGGCCAGCCACTTTCGCCATGGCCTCGTTCACGTAGGCTGCGCCATGGATCACGATGGCACGCGCCATCGCCTGGTCGTTCACGCCGGGCTCGAGCCCCGTCATGCGTAGGGAATAGCCGTTCTTTCCGGTGTAGGTATCCGACGTGCGGAACAGGCCCAGGCTGGATGCGAGGCTGTCGGGCGCGTTGGAGAATTTCGTCGCCGTCGCGTCGCCACTGTTCTTGCCGTGCGCCACCAACTCCTGGAACAACAGCTTGCGATTGACCGTATCGAAGACCCACAGGCGTGGCTGCGACGATGGTTTCGAGTAATCGATCACCGCGAGGCGGTCGGCCGGCAGGCCTCCTTGCGTCTGCGCGCACTCCGCCGCCTGTACAGCCAGTCCGATGACTTTCGGATCGGCCGAGGGGGCCAGCCGCGACAAGGCGTCGCCGAGCGAGTCGGCGGCATGGGCCTGGGCGGGGAGGAAAAACAGTGCGCCGAGCAACGGCGCGGACGCGAGGAGCGTTCGGAACGGTCGAATCATGCGGCCAGCCAGGAGGGGGTACGACGGGGCATCCTAACGTGCTGATCATTTATTGACCACAACGCTGTCACTTCTTTGCCATTCAGATAGGTGAAAGCGTAGGGTAATCAAGGTTCGACAAAGGAAGCACCGATAATGACCATGGAAGCCAAGACGTTATGCCGCGGCGCCCTGATGGCGCTGTGGAGCGCCCTCCCGGCCTTGGCCTGGGGGCAGGCTCTGCCTTCACCCCCTTCCTCCGCGGCCTCCCCGCCACCCATCGTGGCCACGGAGCCGGCGCCGGCCACCAGCGCACCCCCACCCCAGCCGCCACCGGCCGACGACCCGCTCGCGCAGGCCATCTACGCTCGTTTGCAGCAGATGACGCCCCTGGAAGGTGGCCCCCTGCCACGCCAGGACGCGGCGCTCGGCAAGGCGGTGGCCGATTTCTACGCGCAACGTCACTACACCGCCGCCTGGTCGGATGAGACGAACGTGCGGCAACTGCTGGCGGGACTCGCCTCGGTGGAAGGCGACGGGCTCCTGCCCGAGGACTATCAACTCTCCCAGCTGAAGGCCACGGTCGAGGCCCCGGATTGGACGGACGCGTCACCCCAGCGGCGGGCCGAATTCGAGGTGACGGCGACGGGTGCCTACATCACGGCGCTGGTCCAACTGGCCCGTGGAAAGGTGGACCCCGTCCGGCTGGACCCTACCTGGAACTTCGATCCCACCGCGATCGATCCCCAGGAAGGCATGACCTTGCTGCAGACCTCGATCGACGAACGCAGCGTCGACCAGGCCTTCGCCACGGCCCGGCCGCAAAACCCGCTTTACGCGAAGCTGCGCGACGCGCTCGCCCAGCTTCGCGTCACGGCGGCGGAGGGCGACTGGCCCACCGTACCGGACGGCCCCGTGCTGAAACCCGGCATGACGGATGCCCGCGTCGTCGCGTTGCGGGCACGCATGGTCGCGGGTGGTTACCTCGATCCGACGCTCGCCGAAGGCGACCACTTCGACAATCCGCTGAAAGACGCGGTCAAACGCTTCCAGGCCGACCAGTACCTGGACGCCGACGGCAACGTGGGCGGTGAAACGATCGCCGCGCTGAACGTGCCCATCCAGGACCGCATCGGCCAGGTCCGGGCCAACCTCGAACGGGCGCGCTGGTTGCTGCATTCCCTGCAAGGCACCTTCGTCGTGGTCGACGTCGCGGGCTACAAGGTGACCTACTACCGCGACGGCAACCCGGTGTGGAAATCGCGCGTCCAGGTCGGCAAGCCCTACCGCAGTACACCGATCTTCCGTTCGCAAATCACCTACGTCACCTTCAATCCCACCTGGACGATCCCGCCCACGATCCTCAAGAACGATGTCTTGCCGAAGATCCGCAAGAATCCCGCCTACCTCGCCAACAATCGCATCCGGGTGCTCGACAGCAGCGGGAATACGCTGCCGCCTTCGAAGGTGAACTGGGCCAACCCACGGGGGATCACGTTGCGCCAGGACGCCGGGCCCGGGAATTCGCTCGGGCAAGTGGTCATCCGCTTCCCCAATTCGTTCGCCGTCTACCTGCACGACACGCCACACCAGGAACTGTTCGAGAAGGCCAAGCGTGATACGAGTTCGGGATGCATTCGCGTGGAGCACCCGCTCGAACTGGTGGAGTTGTTGTTCAACGACGCGCAGAAATGGAACCGTCAGGCGATCGACGAGCGCATCGCCACGAAGAAGACGCAGAACGTGACCCTGCCCACGGCGGTGCCGGTCCTGCTCGCTTACTGGACCGTCGACATCGCGGACGATGGGAAGCTCGCGTACAAGCCGGACGTGTACCAGCGCGACAGTTCGCTGCTGGCCGCCCTGGACAAGCCCCAGCCTCTTCGTACTCCCTGAGCGGCGATCTTCCTACCCGTCGGCTCGGCCGACGCTGGCAGCGTTGATACCGACCTCGGGGCATAACTCGTCGGTCATCCGAGGAGTTATCGCCCGTGCCAATCCATTCGCTACATGCGCAGTCACCGGCCACTGCCGCCACGGTTCAAGCCATTCGGCGGAGCGAACTGTACTAGTCGGCTGATGTCGACGAATCCTCTGAGCCGCGACTGGATGGTGGAATTCACCGTTCGCTGATTCCATCGGCCCCGCCGAAGCCGGGGCCTCTACGATCCACCGAACCATCGCCTCTACGACCGCCCGCTCATCGCCCGCGCAGTTCCTGCTTCCCAATATCACGTACGAAGGTGATCTTCCCGTTCGGTTCCAGCCGGCCGATCACCACCGAGCTTTCGTCCTCCATGCCCGCCGCGTGCAAGGCACGATTGAACGCCGCCTCGGGAAGATTCTGCCGGCGCATCACTTCGGCATCGCGCCTTCCATGCCGCACGAGTTCGGCGGGCAAGCCCTCCACGAGGCGATTGAAGCGCGGCATGCGCGTACACAACCAGGCAAGCCCCTTGTTCGCCAGCAGGATGCTCGCCACGCCGATGAAGGCACCGAGGTAACTGTGGTCTTCACCGACGATCGCCGTGCGCAAGGTCCCGCCGACGAGCACGAGCACCAGCACATCGAAGGCGGACATCTCGCCGAAGCTTCGCTTACCCGAGATCCGCATGAGGACCAGCAAGCCTACATAGGTCAGGACGCCACGGGCGGCGAAATGCCACCACGGCTCCGAGAGTTCGAACCACTCGTTCATCGCGATGCTCCTCGACTCTTCGCTCGTGCTTCACGGGCCACGAAACACCCTGCGCACGTTGTGGCCGTTCGGCTGCATGGGTGAAGTGAAATCGGGAGACGCGACCATGGCGAGAGACAATAACGACCGGAGTTTCTTTACCCGCATGGCGATGGCGGTGGCAAGGGCGTCGGGTAAGCCGGCCACGTTCGCCACGGCCGTGGCCATCGTCGTGATCTGGGCTGCCACCGGCCCGGTCTTCGGGTTCAACGATACCTGGCAACTGGTGATCAACACCGGCACCACGATCGTCACCTTCCTCATGGTGTTCCTGATCCAGAACACCCAGAACCGTGACACGGCCGCGATTCAGATCAAGCTCGACGAACTGATCAATGCGTTGAACGGGGCCAACCCCGCCTTGCTCGACCTGGAGGAGCTGGACGAAGTCACCCTCGAAAAGATCCGCGCCCACTACACGCGTCGCGCGGCCAAGGCGCGCAACGCGCAAGGACATGACGGCGACCCGGAACACGAAGCCCCCTGATCCCCGGTGCACGCCTGCCGGGGCCGTTTGCCGCAGTGCGGGGATGGGACGCCGCCGTATACTGCAAGTCATGAACGCGCCCCTCGATGTCAGCGAAACGACCCTCCACGACCAGGTCCGGGACGAGGGTTTCGCCTTCGTGCACGGTCCGCACATGCGGACCATGGTCGAACACCTGGCACCACTGAGCGATTGGGATGCCTTCGTCGCCAGCTGGAACGCGCTCGAGCCGGACACCTACCTGGCGGCCACGGGGCGTTTTCGACGCCGCCGCCACGCCACCTTCGCCGCATCCCGTTTCGGCCGTGTGGAGCCGAGGCCGCACCAGGCACATTTCCAGACCCTCACCTACAACCGCCTGCAGGGCGATATCGCGCGTTGGTTCGAGCCGGTCCTTCCGGAAATCGCCACCGGTGCCACGATGAGCGCGATCCTCGATTTCTGCCGCGACTTCTTCGGTGGGCTGTCTCCCGAGATCGGTCAATGGCACGTCGAGGTGCACCAGTTCCGCATCGAGGCCACGGCTGGCGCGGCAGGCGAGCCCACCCCTGAAGGCAGCCATCGCGATGGCGTCGACTATGTGCTGGTGCTGCTGGTCGACCGGGAGAACATCGCCAGCGGGACCACCACCATCCATGCGCCCGACGGGCGCGCGCTGGGCGAGTTCACCCTGGCTCAACCGCTCGACGCCGCGCTGATCCACGATCCAAGGGTGTTCCACGGGGTGACGCCGGTCACGCCACTGGACCCGGCGAAGGCGTCGCACCGAGACGTGCTGGTCGTGACCTTCCGCGCCGCCTGAGCCGCGTTTTCGCGTTCGCGCGAAGTCCACCGCCGGTTCACGGCGGCTGGGGCGTACTGCGATCCACCGCAGCCGCCGCCATGCCGAGGCCTCCATGAAAGCGTCCGTCTACTGCACCGCCCGCACCATGGAGCAGGCCGAGCACATCGTCCTCGAACTCAAGCAGGCCGGCTTTACCAGCGACGATATCTCCGCCCTCCTGCCAGACCGGCGCGGGACACGCGATTTCGCGCATGAACACCACACGAAGGCACCCGAGGGCGCCACCGCCGGCGGCGTGGTCGGGTTCGGCCTTGGCGCAGGTCTCGGTTGGCTGGCCGGCGTGGGCTCGCTTGCCATTCCCGGCATCGGCCCCTTCATCGCCGCCGGCCCGATCATGGCGGCGCTCAGCGGCGCGGCGGTGGGCACGGCGACAGGCGGGCTCATCGGCGCCCTGGTCGGCATGGGCATCCCGGAGTTCGAAGCCAAGCGCTATGACGCCAAGGTGCGCGAAGGCAGCATTCTTATTTCCGTGCACACCGACAGCGGCCACCAGCGCGACGTGGCCCGCGAGATCTTCCGCAACAACCACGCCGAGGACATCTCCACGGGCACCGAGGCCAGTGTCTCCTGATATCCACAGGCGCTGTGGAAAGCACCTGCATAACCATGTGGATAAGTCCGACGTTGCCTTACGCGACGGTCACTTGCGTCGTATTGGTCACATAATCGTCACGATTTGTCGGCCGCCAATCTCAAGCCGGGAACGGACGACCGTGCCACAATAGGCGTTCCTCCGGCTCCAAGCAGTACGATGAACTCGTCCGGCAAATACGACTTCAAGCAGTTCCAGGAGGAACTTGCCGCTCTCGACCGTCAGGCCTCGGGAAGCAAGCCTCCTGCGGCCGATCCCGCGCCTCCCAAGCCGGCGGCTCCCGAACCGGCCGCCCCGAAGCGCCGCGGGCGCCCGCCCAAGGTCGACCCCCTGGCCGGTGCCCGGGTGGAGTTCGAAGCCTTGCGCCTGCGCCATGGCCTCACGGTGGCCGATGTGGTGTCCTGGTTCCCCCCGGAGGAAGGCGTCGCCTACCTGCAAGCCCTGATCGCCGCCAGCGAGCCGAAGCCACGGCGGCGACGCAAGGCCCTCGATGCGGATGCCGATCCGGGTGAGGCCGACGCCGCCGGCTGATCGAGGGCGCGAAGCCTTCAATGATCGTCGTAGTGGTAACGGCAGCTGACGATTTCGAGGCGATCGTCGCAGGCGGCATAGACCAGCCTGTTCTTTTCATCGATGCGCCGCGACCAGAATCCCTTGAGATCACCCGATAGCGGTTTGGGCCGTCCCGTGCCTTCGAATGGCGTGCGCATGGCTTCCCTGATCAGGGCGTTGATGCGCTTTAGCGTCTTGCGATCATGGGTCTGCCGGAGCTCGTAGTCGGTCCAGCTCTCCGCGGTGAAAAGGAGCGTCCTGCTCATCGTCGGCGTCAATCCTCGGGTGCGGGATCGACGAGGGTTCGGGACGACAGACGACCTGCCCGCAGTTGTTCGACCGAGCGGGCAAGATGCTCACGATTTCCGCCGCGCAGCAGGTAAGCCGTTTCTTCCATGCTTTCCCACACGCCGGCCGGAACCATGTAGACGGCGCGACTGCCATCGTGATCGCCTCTGCGAGTCACTATCGTGACCTCCATATCGTTGACGACGTCGTCCAGGACGGAAGCGAGGTTGTTACGAACCTCGGAATAATTGATGGCGCGCATCGCACACCTCACTTGTACAATTAACGGTACAAGTATAGCCCGACGTGTCGGGACGTCAACTTTGCTATCTAATGCGCATGCCCCAGACGACCGCGCCGACCATCGCCGAAGCCCTCGCTTCCTTCGCGGTCCGGGAGTGCCGCACGGCCATGCGCGCCCTGGCGGACGCAAAACAGCGCCATCGCGGCGTCCATGAGGCACGAAAGGCCATTCGCCGCCTGAAGAGCCTGCTCACCCTTGCGGCGGAGCCGTTCGCCGAATCGCTGCCGTCGATCGAAACGACCCTGGGCCGCCTCGCCACCGGGTTGTCGCCGCTGCGGGATGCCTACGTGGCGGTCAACACGGCTCGCACGGTCGCGGGTCCCATGCCCTCTTCCGAATGGCGACACGCCATCGAGGCCCTGGAACATCGCAGCGAAGGGCGTCTCGTGGCTGCCCTGGCCAGGGACCCGCGTTTCCTCAAGCGCCGGCGCGAACTTCGCGACCTGGCGGCCACGATAGAAGCGCTGCCCTGGCAAGAGGTACGCCGCGACACCGTCGAACAGGCGATCGCCCGTTCGGAGCGGCGCGTCGCCAAGGCGCACAAGCGCGCATCCCATCACCCGTCGCCGGTCAACCTGCACCGCTGGCGACGCCGTGCGCGACGCCTGCGCATGCAACTCGATGCCTGGCGCAAGGTATTGAAGGTGACCGGCAAGTCGTCGCATCACCGCGCGCACGAGGACAAGGCCGCGGCGCATGCGATGTCGAAGCTCTCCGATGCCCTCGGCGCGAAACAAGACCTCCGGGCGCTGCGCACGGCGCTGCGTTCGTTGCGAGAACCGGAAGCGGTAGCGCCATTGCTGGAGCAGATCCGCCAGGAACTGAAGAAGCACCGGAAGATCGGTTGAACCGCCTGCCGGTCCATGGAAGTCCAGACGTCCATACCTCGACGCATGGCATCGCTTGCAAGGTGGGGTACCCTCGCCGCTCCACTCCCCGGAGCTTCCCATGATTCGCAATCGCTTGAAGATCGCAGCGATGGCCTTCGGCCTCGCCACCCTGCCCGTGCACGCCGCGGACAAGGAACAGGGCTGGACCTCGCTTTTCGACGGCAAGACGCTCGCTGGATGGCATTCATTCGGACAGGAAGGCATCGGCAAGGACTGGAGCGTCGTCGACGGCACCATCCAGCTCCAGCGCGACCTGAAGGCTCCCGCGCGCGATTTCGCCGACCTCGTCACCGACAAGGCATACGAGAACTTCGACCTCAAGCTCGAATGGACCATGACGCCCTGCGCCGACGCCGGCATCATGTTCAACGTGCAGGAGTCGCCCAAATACCACGAGACTTGGGAAACCGGCCCCGAAATGCAGATTGCCGACCTGGTCTGCACCAAGCCGGACAGCTACACCCTGTACGAACGATCGGGCGACCTGTTCGACCTC
This sequence comes from Luteibacter sp. RCC_6_2, assembly GCF_041360655.1. Taxonomy (NCBI): domain Bacteria; kingdom Pseudomonadati; phylum Pseudomonadota; class Gammaproteobacteria; order Lysobacterales; family Rhodanobacteraceae; genus Luteibacter; species Luteibacter sp. RCC_6_2. Next base: position 389,614 of record NZ_JBFUPQ010000001.1, read on the forward strand.
ATCTCCTCCGACATCGAGAACGTCAAGGAGCACGGAAACTGGAACACGGTGGAGATCATCGTCGACCACGGCCACGTGCAGTTCTTCCAGAACGGCCACAAGACCGTCGACACGACGTTATGGACGCCTGAGTGGAATGCCCTCGTCGCGAAGACGAAATTCGCGAAAATGCCGGACTTCGCCCGCTTCCATAAGGGACACATCTCCCTGCAAGGCGGCGAAGACAAGGGCATCGAGCCGATCCGGATTTCGTACCGGAACATCCGGATCAAAGAACTCGGCTGAGGGCACACCTCGCCATGACCTTCGTTGTCATTCGAAGACATTTGACCGATCAAGGGCTCGCCGGCGCCTGACGCGGCGCATCAGGTGCCGATGAGTCCTCTTTCCCGCGAATTCGCCTTCATGCGCCGATTGATCCGCCGCACCGCGCCATCGAATCGTTAAATGCGATTCACGCCGACGGTCACACTTCGTCACATTGCAAATAGACAACGTTGTCATTGAGGACTAAACCGGAGCCGCGTTTCGCTGCGGCTGCTCCGCGCCGAACGCATCAGGGGAACGGGGGACACGGTCTCGACCGTGGGCCAGCGAGCCCCTTCCAACTACTTCGGTCTGGAGGCGCTCCATGTTCATGAAGACATCCGGTGTGCGGTCTCGTGCGGTTATCGGTGGGTGTTCGGGCACGCTGGGCGTGGCCATCGCCATCGCCCTCTCTTCGGTGGTACCGGTGCGACAGGCCCACGCGGCCGGTGCCTGCGCAGCGGCGTGGAACGCGACGGCGGTCTATACCGCCGGCAACACGGCCAGCGAGAACGGCACCAACTACGTCGCCAACTGGTGGACGCAAGGCAACGACCCTGCCACCAACAACGGTGGCAGCGGATCGGGACAACCATGGACCTCGCAGGGCTCGTGTACCGGCGGCGACACGCCACCACCCGATAACCCGCCACCGGACAATCCGCCCCCGACCAGCGGCACCCTGCTCTTCAGTCCCTACAAGGACATCACCATCAACCTCGACTGGAACACCAACGTCATGTCGACGATGGTGACCGGCACACGTCTGCCGGTCGTGGGCAGCGGCAGCCTCGTCTCCACCCAGGTGCCGAACCTCGGCGCGATCACACTGGCTTTCGCCACGGGTGAATGCGGAAGCGAGAACTGGGGTGGCGTGCCCGCGGCGGCCTTCGCCAGCGCCAACATCGCGCGCCTGAACAGCGCGGGCGTGAACTATGTCGTATCGACGGGCGGCCAGGCGGGTGTGTTCACGTGCGGCAGCGCGACCGGCATGGCGAAGTTCCTCTCCACGTACATGACCTCGCACATGGTCGGTGTCGACTTCGACATCGAGAGCGGACAAACGCCCGCACAGCTCAATGCCCTGGTCAGCAACGCCGTCTACGCCGAAAGCCTGTACCCGAACCTGCGCTTCTCCTTCACCCTCGCCACGCTGGCCGCATCCGACGGCAGCTATGGCGGCGTGAATGCCACCGGCGACGCGGTCGTGCGCGCGGTGAAAGCTTCGGGCCTCAAGAACTACACCATCAACCTCATGACCATGGATTACGGCTCCGCCGGTCCGGGCATTTGCGTGGTGAAGAACGGCAGCTGCGACATGGGCCAGTCGGCGATCCAGGCGGTGACCAACCTGCAACACACCTATGGCATCCCGCTGAGCAAGATCGAGATCACCCCGATGATCGGCGTGAACGATGTCTCGAGCGAGACCTTCACCATCGCCGATATCGACACGGTCACCAACTACGCCTCCGCGAACAAGCTGGCCGGCCTGCACTTCTGGTCGCTCGACCGCGACAATCCCTGCTCGGGTGGGTTCGCTTCGCCCACGTGCAACTCCGTGCCCAGCACGACCGTATTGCAATACACGAAGCGTTTCCTGAGCAACCTCGGCAAGTGACGGCCGCTCGATCGCGGAGCCGACGAGGCTCCGCGATCGAGCGAAACCAGGGGCCGCGTCGACCGGCCTCAGGCCGCGACCGCCGCCAGGTCGAAATCCGCCAGCCGCGTGATGGCCGGGTCGGCGACGGGAATGGCGAAACGGGGTTCGGCGTCCGCCAGGAAGGTCAGTTCCAGGCGCGGTGAATCGAAGAAGGTCGCGCGCAGGAGATAACTTCCCGGCAGCCACGCGATCATCCTCGTATCGCCGACTCCACCCACCTCGATGCCATTGACCATGGGCAGGAGGAAGGGCACCTCGATCACGCGTACCGCATCGGACGCCATGAGCTGGTACCCCCGGACCCGGGTCACCTGGATATGGTGAAGACCGTCTTCCTGATGAAGGCGGAACGAGGCCGAACCGGGACGCCATGCGAAACCCTGGGCGATCTGCCGTTCGCTCCAGGCGCTGAAGGGCGAGTCCATCGCCGCCCAGCAGACGACGATCTGCTGCCGGGTCAGCCGTACGTCGACGAGCGTCCTGTCCATGCGTCCTCCTGACGAAAGCGACCCTGATGATACTCGTGATTATTTGCGCGTGCCGGAAACCGGCCGGCAAGTAACACGGTTGCCATACAACGACCCTAGGCTCGCGTGACGAACCTGGAGCCACTGTGTCGACCGAGACGCCGCAGAGCTGGGCGCGCCTCCTCGTGGACAAGGGCCCGTCACTCGCCAACTACTTTCTTCGCCGCGTGGCCCATCGCTGGGACGCGCAGGACCTGGTGCAGGAGGTTTACCTGCGCCTGCTCCGGTCTGGCCAGGGCGACACGGGCGCGGTTCGTAACCCGGAAGCCTACCTGTTCACCGTGGCCGCCAACCTGGTGAAGGAGCATGCACAGCTGCGCCAGCGGGCCCCGGTCGGTAGCGAAGGCCTCGAGGAAGTCATGGAGCGGCTGGCCACCCCTTGCGATGCGGGTGCGGACATCGATCGCCAGCTGCGCCGGCAGCGGCTGGCCACCTTGATCGACCGGCTCTCGCCGAAATGCCGCGCCGTGCTGGTGCTGCATTATCGCGACGAGCTTTCGTATCGCGAGATCGGCGAACGCTTGTCGATCTCGCCGAACATGGTGAAGAAATACATCGTCAAGGGACTGGCCGCGTGCCGGCAAGGATTGCAGCGTTATGAATGATCGGCGCATCACCGAGGAAGCGGCTGGCTGGTACCTCGACATGCGCGAGAACCCCGGGGCGTACGCCCAGGAGCAGTTCCTCGCATGGTTGCGCCGCTCGCCACAGCACGTGGCCGAGTACCTGGCCATCGCCCAGCTGCACGGCGACATGCGTGCGGTCGCGGCGATGGATGGCATGTCGCTGGACGAGCTTCGGGCGCTGGCCGCGACGGAACCGAGCGTGGTTCCGCTGAGGCGCGACCAGGCGGCCGGACCGCGGGAGGTCCCGGCAACGCAACCCCGGCGGCGCCAGCCCGCCCGCTGGGCTGCGGCCGCCTCGATCCTCTTGCTGGCGGCCATCGCATGGTTCCTGGGCCGGCCGCCGGCGGACACGCCCGGCGTCCGCTATGCCGCCACGGCAGATGGCGTCCGGACCGTCACGCTGGCCGACGACACCCGGATACAGCTTTCGCCGGGCAGCGTCGTGGATGTCCGCTTCGACGACCGCTCGCGCCGCATCGAACTCGTATCCGGCGACGCGTCGTTCGATGTCGGCAAGGACGCGACCCGCCCGATGGAAGTAAGCGCCGGTGGGCAGCGCATCGAGGACATCGGCACCGTGTTCGACGTCAGCCGCCGCTCCGGCGACGTCGAGGTATCGGTGATCAGCGGCCGCGTGGCGATCTCCAATGCACCGGCACCTTGGCTGGACCATGCCCGGCTTCGCCTCACCGGCCAGGGGTGGCCGGCCGAACGCGTCGCCGAGATCGGTGGCGGTGAAACCGCGCGGGTGTCGGCGGATGGACGGCTGGTCGGCCGAGGCAAGGCCGACGTGGCCACGGTCGCCACATGGCTACCCGCCGAAATCCGCTTCCACGACAGCCGCATCGCCGACGTGGCACGCCGTTTCAATGCCTATACCGCGACGCCGTTGTCCGTGGACGACCCCGTCCTTGCGGAGAAACGCATCAGTGGCGCGTTCCATGCGCGCGACCCGGAAGCCTTCGTGAGCTACCTGGGCAGCCTGCCTGATGTCCGCGTGGTGCGCGAGCCGAAGCGCATTCGTTTCACCTCGGCGCGTGCCAGCCGCCGGCTGTAAGAAAAAATTCATCGAGATAGCGGTACCCGATGGGATGCGGGCGGACTCTTTGAAGGTATATCCCATCGAAGGAAGTTCCTCCATGCGTCGTTCGCTCGCCTTCTGCATCGCCCTGGCCCTTGCCGGTCCGCCCGTGTCGTCCGCCTTCGCGGAAGCCCCCGCCACGACACCCATCGCGTCGACGTCACTGGCGCAGGCGCTCGACCAGTTCGCGCAGGAATCAGGCTGGCAGGTGGTCTACGACGCCAGCGTATCGGACGCGATGCGCAGCGGTGCCGCGCCCGGAGGTGTCCCGGCGGAGCAGCAACTGGCCGCCCTGCTGCAAGGCACGCACATGACCTATCGGTTCGTCACGCCCACCACGGTGAAGATCGTCCCGGGAAACGCGCGGGCCGGCATCGCCCCGGCCAACGCCACCATCCCACCCGTCGACACCCGTGACGAAGCGAAGAACCTCGCCCCCGTCAGCGTCCACGCCAATGCGGTCGATACGCTGGCACCGAGCGCCGCGCCACTGGACGCCACGCAACCGACGTCGGTGATCGACGAACGCTTCATCCGCGACGGCCTGCGTTTCAACGCCAACTTCGACGACATCATCAAATACGCACCGAGCATCACGGTGACCTCGCCGGAGGGCCCCGGGCTGGGCAAGAACGAAGGCATCAGCCTGCGCGGATTCCAGGACGGCCAATTCAACATCACCTTCGACGGTATTCCCTTCGGCGACGCGAGCGACCTGCACCACACGACCTCGGCCTATTTCAACAACCACGTGCTCGGCCAGGCCGAAATCGACCGCGGCCCCGGTGGCGGCAGCACCATCGGCAACGCCACCTTCGGCGGCACGATCGCCTTGCGCTCGCGCGATCCCTCGGACGAGCCCGGCATCACACCCTATCTCACGCTCGGCAGTTGGAACACACGTGCTGGCGGTGTCGCCGCCGACGAATCGTTCGGCAATACGCGCGTCTTCGCGGACATCTCCAAGGAGTCCAGCGACACCTACCTCAAGGGAACCGAGGACAAGCGTGAACACGCCTTCGTGAAGACCATCAGCCAACTGGGCGGTGTCACCACGCTCACCTTCGTCACCAGCTACAACCGAGAACACCAGAACACCGTGCAAGGCGCCACCAAGGACGAGATCGACCGTTTCGGCTGGCGTTTCGGCCTCGGCGACGACCCGGCCGTGCAGAACTACAAGGGCGCGAACAACGCGGCCTACTATTCGAGCTTCACCTACCTGGGCCTGACCAGCCAGGTCGGCGGCTGGGATGTCGACGACAAGGTCTACTACAACACCTTCGACCATTGGGCGCGGAAAGCCGCCGATGCCACCGACATCGATCCCGCGGACAACGGCGTCACTTTCTATAACGCGAAAGGCAAGAAGGTTTCCACGGCACCCACGGACCTCCCGGGCAAGCTGTCCGACTCCGGCTTCCACGCGTTCGGCAACGTCCTTCGGTTGGGCCACGACCTCGGACCCGGCACCTTGCTCACCGGCGCCTGGCTCGAACGCAACATCGATGCGCGTTACCAGTATCCCGTGGACCTGACCACGGGCGCGAAAACCGGCACCAAATACGGGCCTGTCGAAAACTACGACCTGTCCGACCGTACCGACACCGTACAACCCTATGTGCAATACGACTGGAAGCCGACCGATAGCATCACGGTGAGCCCCGGCATCCGCTATTCCGAGGTGACGCGCAGCATCGACGCACCGCTGAACAAGGTCTCTCCCCCGGTACCGCTCACGGCGGAAGCGACCTACCACGCCACCCTGCCCTCCATCAGCATCCACGATCGCCTCAGCGATTCGTGGAGCGCCTATGCACAGGCCGCCAAGGGCTTCCTCGCCCCGCCGATCGACGTGATCCAGGTCAATGGATCGCGCGGCCTGTCGCCGGAAACCACGCGCAACTACCAGCTCGGCACGGCCTACGCCTCGCGTGAACTGACCTTTGGCGCGGACATCTACTACATCGATTTCTCGAACTACATCTCGCAGACCGAAGTCGCCACCGACAACGGCAACGAGGACACCTTCGTCAACGGTGGCGGCGCCATCTACAAGGGCGCCGAGGTGGAGGCCACCTGGGCCCTCACGCGCACGGTGAGCCTGTACGGCAATGCGAGCTACAACAAGGCCACCTACAAGGACAGCAGCGTGCAGATCGCCGGCACGCCGAAGGTCACCGCGGCGCTGGGCCTGCTATACAGCGGAAGCAACGGTTACTTCGGCTCGCTGATGGGCAAGTTCCTCGGCCACCAGTACGGCATCGATAACACCACGGGCGACGACGGCAACCTGGTCTTCCACAACGACCAGCGCATCGCGGGATACCTGACCGTCGATGCCGCCGCGGGTTACCGTACCGACAAGGGCCCGGCGGGCACCAAGGGCTTCTCGGTGAGCGTGGACGTGAACAACCTCTTCAACGTGCACAAGTTCACCGGTTACGCGGGAACCCAGTCGGTCAGCGGCGCACCGCTGTACTTCGGCCTGCCCGGCCGCGGCATCTTCCTCGACCTGTCGGTGAAGCTGTGAGGGTCGCGTCCAGGCTCGTCTTTCTCGCCCTGGCCTGCGTGGCGTCGACAGCCGCGACGGCTGCCAGCGATGACGCCAGGCTGGAGATCGTGCTGATGCGCCATGGCGTGCGCTCGCCCACGAAACCCGCGGCGACCTATGTCGACTATGCCCGCGGAACGTGGCCCGAATGGCCCGTGGCGCCAGGCCAACTCACTGCGCATGGGCGTGATGGCATGCGGTCCATCGGCAAGCAGTTGCACCGGCTAGTCGTCGCCGACGGTGCCATGGGCAAGGGCTGCCCGGCATCCTCATCGCTCGTGGTCGTCGGCGACAGCACGCCACGCAACCGTGACAGCAGTGTGGCCCTGCTTGCGGGGATGACGCCGGGCTGCGACATCGGTTACCTCGCCACGGACGGTGACACGAACAACCCCCTGTTCCACTTCCGCAAGGACGAGAACGACGATGACGACGGCACGGCGGCGCCCGTGAAGCCACCCGTGGCGCTGGCCGAGCTGCAGTCGCTGCTATTGGATTGCGCCGGATCGTCGTGCGCGGACGCCGCGAAACGCGGCGGCAAGCGCCTCCTTCCCACGGACACGGGCAAGGCGATGAAGCTCGCCGGGACGCTCAGCGAAAACCTGATGCTCGCCTATGCGGAAGGCATGCCGATGAACCTCGTCGCCTTCGGTCGCGGCGACGGTGTGCTTCTCGGGCGTCTTATCGCCTTGCACAACGCTCAGTTCGAGGCGACGAAGAAGGCCATGCCGGCCGCCGCCCGCGCCGGCTCGAACCTCGTCGCACACATCGCCGCGACGTTCGACGCCGCGCTTGGCAAGAAACCGTCCGTCGAGCCGCTCGTGACATCGAAACGCGGCGTCGTGGTGCTTGTCGGCCACGACACCAACCTCGCTAATGTCGCGGGTGTACTCGGCCTGGATTGGCATGATCCGAAACGCCCGGACGATTACCCGCCAGGGGGTGCCATCGTCCTGTCACTGGTAACCCACGAAGGCCATGACGCCATTCGCATCCGCAGTCTCATGCCGGACATGGACCAGTTACGGGCCAATCACTTCGACGGCATGAAGGCACAGCCCGTCCGTATCGCCGGATGCCGTCTCGTTGGCGAGTGCACGGTGGAAGAGTTCCGCGCGATGGTCGAACACGGCGTCGACACGACGCGCGTCGACGCCGCCCTCCCGCCGATGGTTCAGACGACGGGACGCGCTTTATCGCGGAGCCTCTGAACGAGCCCGATCCAGAAGGCCAACTCGAACAGCACGCCAAGACCGACCAGGATCATGACGCCGGCGATGCTGCCGGCGACATAGGAACCTGCGGCTGCCAGGACCAGGAGCACGAGCACCAACGTGTGTTTCATGGGTTTTTCCCGTTCATGGCGCAAAGGCGAAGAAGATGAAGCATGCGAACAGCATGAGGTGAACGGCGCCCTGGAGCAAGTGCGTACGCCGGCTGGAAAACGTGACCATGCACAGGAACAGCGTCAACACGAAGAGCACCAGGTCCGTATGGCGCAGGCCGAGCATCACCGGATGGTCGGTCAAGCCACCGATGATGAGGATCGCGGGAATGGTGAGCCCGATCGTGGATAGCACCGAGCCCATGAAGACGTTCACCGCTCGCTGCAATTCGTTGCGATTGGCCGCGCGTATGGCGCCCATGCCTTCGGGCATCGCCACGAGTATCGCCATCGCGAGGCCACCGAGGGCGGCGGGCGCACCCAGCGTTTCCACCACGTAATCGACGGGCACCGCCAGCCTGTCGACCAGGAAGACGACCGGGAGCATGTACGCGACGAGCAGCAAGGCGGATATCAGCGGTCCATGGGAAGGCGTCCGCGTCGTCGGTGCCTCGACACGCGAGGGCATGCCGTCCGGAACGAAATAGCCTTTCAATCGCCGCGTCTGCAGGAACAGGAAAGTGGCGTAGAGCAACAGCGCGAAGATCGCGAGGAACAACTGGTGGGAGAACCTCAGCGGCGAGTCGGCGGCATCCCGGGTGAAGCTCGGCAACACCATGCTGAGGACGCCGAGTGGAATGATCAGGCCGAGGTAGGCATTCGCGCCTTGCAGGTTGTACGACTGTTCGCTGTGTCTCAGGCCACCTAGGAGCAGCGACAGCCCCACCATGCCGTTCAACACGATCATCGTGACGGAGAACAACGTGTCGCGGGCGAGGGTCGGGTTGTTCGCCCCGTGGAGCATCACCGCCGACACGCTCATCACTTCGATGGACGTGACCGCCAGCGTGAGGATCAGCGTGCCGCGCGGCTCGCCAAGGTGATGCGCAAGATGCTCGGCATGGCGGACGACGGCGACCGCCGAACCCAGGACGACGAGGAACAGCCAGGCGAAAACCACGACCAGCCAACCCATCGATTCCAGTCCGGTGAGCAACACCTCCGGAACGGCGAGGAACACGAGGCACGTGACCAGGCTCACTGCAAGGAACCATTCGGTACGGAACAGGGATCGCCTGCCCATGTCTGCTCCCGAAGCGTAGAGAGGGATGCCGGGCGAAATCCTAGCATCCGAAGCCATGGGACATGGACCGCCCGGGCTAGTTCCGTGTCTCGGCAGGCCGTTGGGGTACCAGCCAGATACACAAGGCCATGAACGCCAGCAACACCGCCGTCGCGCTGTAGCGGCTCAATGCCAGCCCGCCATCGTCGAGCGGCTTGTCGAGGAAATCGCCGAGCGCGGCGCCGAGCGGCCGCGTGAGCACGAAGGCCATCCAGAACAGCAAGGTACGCGACACGCGGGTCATGGAATACACCACGGCGATCGCGGCAAGGAGGCCACCGAAGATCATCGCGCTGCCGAAGTAGCCGAGGCCGGCGTCATCCGCCGTCCAGTCTCCCAGCGCCGTGCCGAGTGTTTGCGAGAACATGATGGTGACCCAGTAGAACCACTCCGCCCGCGGCGTCACGATGTGATGTATCGACACCGAGCCGATCGCCCGGTACCAGACCGCCAGCGACGCCAGCACCAGCGCGAGGAGCAGCGTGCTTCCGCCGGCATAGCCGATACCCAGGGAACGGTCGGCGAAATCGGCCATCGTGGTGCCGACGGTCGTGGTGGCGACGATCGTCAGCCAGTAGAGCCAGGGATGGAAACGCGTCGCACGAACCTGCGCCACCACCGCAACGATGAAGATCGCCAGGAAGAGGCCGCTGGCCACCAGATAACCCAGGCCCAGCGACATCGAAACGGCGTCGCCACCCGTCTCGCCGAGCGTGGTGGCGGCGACCTTCAGTATCCAGAAGACGATGGTGACCTGCGGTACCTTGCCGGTGGTGATCGAGGCGGGAGTGCGCATCCTTTGGCCCTCGCTTGGGGAGCGGTCGAGTCTAGGCGGCGCTCCTTAGAAGGACCTTTCCGTGATCGGATGGCAGGTCGATCGAAGGTGGAAACGCCCCTGTCGCGGCAAGACGCTGCAATTCAGCCGGGCCACCCGTCCTGCGACAATCCTTCACGTGCCAAAACGTCGCGCCGGCGTACCCTGCGCGCGCCACGGCCTAGACTGGATGCCAGACGGAGATTCCCATGCACGTATCCGACACGGCGCTCCTATTGGCCCGCTGGCAGTTCGCCTTCACGGTGTCCTTCCACATCATCTTCCCGGCCATCAGCATCGGGCTGGCGAGCTATCTCGCCGTGCTCGAAGGCCTGTGGCTGAAGACCGGCAAGGTGGTCTACAAGGAATTGTTCTTCTTCTGGTCGAAGGTGTTCGCCGTCGGCTTCGCCATGGGCGTGGTCTCCGGCGTCGTCATGAGCTACCAGTTCGGCACCAACTGGTCGGGCTTCTCGGCGGTTGCCGGTGCGGTCACCGGCCCACTGCTCGCCTTCGAGGTGATGACGGCCTTCTTCCTCGAAGCGGGCTTCCTCGGCATCATGCTTTTCGGGTGGACGAAGGTGGGCCCCAAGGCCCACTTCTTCGCCACGCTGATGGTCGCGGTGGGCACGCTGATATCGACCTTCTGGATTCTCTCCTCGAACAGCTGGATGCAGACGCCGCAGGGCTTCGAACTGGTCGACGGCAAGGTCGTTCCCACGGACTGGCTCAAGATCGTCTTCAACCCGTCCTTTCCCTATCGCCTCGTGCACATGGCGCTGGCCGCCTTCATCGTCGCCGCCGTGATCGTCGGCGCATGCGGCGCGTGGCACCTCCTTCGCGGACGAAAGGACGACGCCATCCGCAAGTCGTTCTCGATGGCCCTGTGGATGCTGCTGGTCGTGGTACCGATCCAGGTAGCCGTGGGCGATGCGCACGGGCTCAACACGCGCGAGCACCAGCCAGCCAAGATCGCCGCCATCGAGGGGCTGTGGGAAACCGAGAAAGGCGGCACGTCGCTCAACCTCGTCGGCTGGCCCGACATGGAAGCCGAGACCACCCACTATGCCGTCAAGGTGCCGCACCTGGGCAGCGTGATCCTGACGCATACCTGGGATGGCGAGATCCAGGGCCTGAAGTCGTTCCCGCCCGAAGACCGCCCGAATTCGACCATCGTCTTCTGGAGCTTCCGCATCATGGTCGGCATGGGGCTGCTGATGCTCCTGCTCGCCGTGTGCGGACTCGCCTTGCGGCGCCATGGCCGCCTGTACGACGCGCGGTGGTTCCAGCGCTTCGCCCTGTTCATGGCACCCTCGGGCCTGATCGCACTGCTGGCCGGATGGGTGACCACCGAGGCCGGCCGCCAGCCTTGGGTGGTCTACGGCGTGTTGCGTACGCGCGACGCCGTCTCGTCCATCACCGTGGACCAGGTCGGCACCTCGCTGATGATCTTCGTGATGGTGTACTTCCTCGTCTTCGGCACCGGCATCTACTACATGCTCAAGCTGATGGCGAAGGGACCGCACCTGCCCCACGACGAAGCCGATGCCGAAGCCAGCGACACCGGCCGTGGCAGGGAGCGATTCGACCATCGCCCGCTGTCGCGCCCCACCGACTCCATCGACGAGTAACCGCCATGCATATCGACTTGCCAGTCATCTGGGCGGCCATCATCGCGTTCGGCGTGTTCATGTACGTCATGCTGGATGGCTTCGACCTCGGCATCGGCCTGATCTTTCCCTTCTTCGACCGCGAGGGCGAACGCCAGGTGATGCTCAACACCGTGGCGCCGGTATGGGACGGCAACGAGACATGGATGGTGCTAGGCGGGGCCTGCCTGTACGCCGTGTTTCCCCTCGCCTATTCCATCCTGCTGCCGGCGACCTACCTGCCCATCATCGCCATGCTTTGCGGATTGATCTTCCGTGGCGTCGCTTTCGAAATCCGTGCGAAGGCACGGCGCACGCAGCACCTGTGGGACCTGGCCTTCATCGTCGGCTCCGGCGTGGCCACGTTCGCCCAGGGCGTGATCCTCGGCACCTTGTTGCAAGGCGTGGAAGTGCGCGACGGCAAGTTCGCCGGCGGACCCTTCGACTGGTTCTCGCCGTTCAACCTGTTCAGCGGCATCGGCCTGCTGGTGACCTATGCGACGCTGGGCTGCGGCTGGTTGTTGATGAAGACCGAAGGCGAACTGCAGCGCCGCATGGCGGTGTTGATGCGCCCGTTGACGCTCGCGCTCGGCGCGACGGTCGGTATCGTGAGCATCTGGACGATCGCCGGGCAGGATTCCGTGGCGAAGCGCTGGTTCGCGCTGCCCGACCTGTTCTTCTTCCTGCCGGTACCCATCCTGGTGATCGCCTGCCTCATTGGCATCCTGGTCTGCGTGCGCCGCGGCGCCGACCGCGCGCCTTTCCTGCTGACCATGGCGATCCTGTTCCTCGGCTACACCGGGCTGATCATCAGCATCTTCCCGAACATCATCCCGCCGTCGGTCGACATCTGGACGGCTTCGGCGCCGCGGTCGAGCCAGGTGTTCACCCTGGTCGGCGCCGCCATCGTCATCCCGATCATCCTCGCCTACACCACCCTGGCCTACTGGGTCTTCCGCGGCAAGGTGAGAGCCGACGACGAGGGTTACCACTGATGCCCACCCGCAGCCGATGGCGCCAGGCGGCGTGGTTTGCCCTGCTCTACGCGGGCGGTGTCCTCGCTGTTACGCTCGTTGCCCTCTTTTTTCGGCTGCTGATTCCTCGGTGAGCGCGCGCGGCTCGGCTTTGCCATCGCGTTTTGCTTGCCTTGAGGCAGGGGAGTCGTCGGGTGCCGTTCTCGTTCGCTAAGTCCTCGTCCGGCCTTCGCCTCCCTGCGGAATCGCTCAGAGAACGGCACCCGACGCCTCCCCTCCCAACGGTGCGGCGGGTCGTCGGAGAGCTTCGGAGAGCTTCTTCCCCGCGACGATCTCTTGTGGGAGCCGCTTCAGCGGCGATGGGTGCTTGCGACGACGGTGACCAGGCCAAGCCGTGCGTTTCCGAACGAACGCGCAGTCGCTATTCCGAATCACCCACCACGAAACCCATGTAACTGATCCCCTCCGACCCGACCTCAGAGGCCCCTAACGACACCGTCCCCGCCGACCGCAAGAGCTCGAGCGTCGCCTTGCGGTTACTCACGATGGACCAGCCGGCGTTCGTGTCACCGACGGCACTGTCCGCATCGAGCGCCGACTCCAGCGCCGCCAACAAGCGGCCCCGCTCTGGCGCATGCACGACCACACCTTCGTTCGAAAGCCCGCCCATCGCGATACCCAGCATGGCGCAAACGCGCGCCTTGACCCGCGCATCGCGCGCGTCGGCCTCGCGCATTCCCACGACCGCCTGGGCCACCTCGGGGTCGCTCCACTCGCCGTCGTCGTTCTGCAAGATTCCCTCGGCTTGCCAGGCCTCGGGTGGGCACAGTTTCCCTGCACGATCGACCTGGAAGAACGGGTTCACTTCCGCCGGATACACACGGCACGCTCGTGGGCGGCGCTCGTAAATGCCGCAGCGCAGGTCGGGTTGGAGGTTCGGACATGGGCCTTCGAACGTCGCCATGAAGGAGACGATCACACGTAACGGCAACTGGCCGCTCGTCGCGGAAAACGAGCGACGGTGCTTGTACCAGGCGGGGAGATTGTCGACGGCGGGATCTTCCGGCCAGGGAATCGCCTCGCAGAACATCTGCACGTCACCGCCACCGCGAAGCCAGGCGATGGCTTCGTCGACACCCACGGGCAGACGAAGGCCGTTGCAGCAACGGCCGCACATGGTGCAGGAGAAGTGGATGGTCATGACGGTTCGCGCGGGATGCAAAACGCGAGTATGTCTCAGAACGCCAGGTTCAGGCCCATGTTGATCCAGCGGTCGGCTTGCTGGCCGAGGGCACGGCCCAGCACGAGATCGATGCTGTTGTCGCCGAAAGGTAACCGGACGCCCGCCTGCAAGGTCCGTCCCTCACTCGCCGTGTCCAGCACCTCGGCAAGCAAGGTGGCGCTGGCCGACGCGGCGAACTCGATGCCGCCTCCGAGGATGCGCCGCGTCGGTTCGCCTCGCTGATGCGTGGCACCGAGGTTCACGTTGAACAGCCAACGCCCTGCCTCGTCCAGTTGGACGGTGGAGGCCGCATAGGCGATGGACCCGCGCACACGCCCGCCTTGCGCGGTCACACCGGCATCGAGTGCCGTCGATACACGCGATCCATTGAACACTTGCCACTTCGCGCCGGGCGCCACGCTTCCCGCCCCCGAGTGAACACCGCCGGTGAGTTGCGCGGAGAACTCCACGGCGCCCCAGGAGCATGCGGGCACGGTGGTCGCGGTTCGGGCCGTGGTACGGAACTGCAACCAGCTTTCGAGCTGGCAATGCGATGCGGGGGTGATGGCCGCGTCGTCGACGAGATAGCTGCCTCCCGAGGCGAAGCTCGGCAGGCTGATGATCGCCGACCCCATGGCCAGCAGGAAAAGAAAGAACCGGGACATGCTGCACCTCGGCAACCGGAGCCTTGCTTGCCGGTCGCGCTGGAGGGCTATCGTGTGGAAAACGACAGCCGGAGGGTTATTCACCGCACCCGGATGTCGTCGGAGACGGTGCTACGTATGGGAAACGAACCGACCAGGGTCGTCTTTCATGGGTATGCCCGTCTTTGGGGAAGTGGTGCGCATTGTCCCCGGCTATATCACCCAGGGTCAACCGCCGGGTCGCGCCGATCAGGCCTCGTCGACCTCGCCGATGAAATCCCTGTTGTCGTCGTACGCGGGCGAGACCGGATGAAGCTTCGTGGCGATCGCCGCCGCGGCGACCAGCAGGACGATCCCGCTCCCGACGAATACACCCTTCGCTCCGGTGGCATCGAACACCACGCCACCCACCGCGGCACCGAGCGTGATGGCCAATTGGACGGCGGCGACGATCAGGCCACCGCCACTCTCGGCCTCGTCGGGCACGGTGCGCGTGATCCACGTCGTCCACGCGACCGGCACGGCGCCGAACGCCATGCCCCATAGCGCCACGAGGATGGCATCGGCCACGGGCGCGCGGCCAAGCACGACGAGCGCGAGGGCCATGCCGCCCATCGCCAACGGCATGAGCAGCAGGGTCATGCGCAGGTTTCGTTCGAGCACGAAGCCCGCCAGCGACGTGCCAATGAAGTTGGCCACGCCGAAACCGAGCAACATCCCGGACAAGCCATTGACGCCGACACCGGTGACCACTTCGAGGAAGGGCCGCAGGTAGGTGAAGAAAGCGAAGTGGCCGGTGAACACCAGTACCACCGCGATCATGCCCATGCGCATCGCCGGCCGCTTCATCACCTCCACCAGCGTTCCCATGCGCGCCGATCCGGTCGGCGCCATGCGCGGCAGGGTGAACAGCTGCCAGATGAAGGCGAATACGCCGATCGCGGTGGCGATGAGGAAGACGTTGCGCCAGCCGATCAGCTGGCCGAAGTAGCTACCCAGCGGTGCCGCCGCCACGGTGGCGACCGAGACACCACTGAAGATGATCGACAGCGCGCGGGGCACCATCGCTTCCGGCACCAGCCGCATCGCCGTGGCGGCGGACATCGTCCAGAAACCACCGATGGCGATCCCGAGCAGCACGCGGCCCGACAACACCACGGTGAGGTTCGGCGCGAACGCGACCAGCAGGTTCGACCCGACCAACAACACGGAGAAAGCCAGCAGCACCCAACGCCGGTCGATGTTGCGCGTCACCACGGCGATGACCAGGCTCGTCACCAGGGCCACCACCGCGGTGGCGGTCACGGTCTGCCCGGCCATCCCCTCGGTCACGCCGAGCGTGGCCGCCATGGGCGTAAGCAGGCTGGCGGGCAGGAACTCGGCGGTGATGAGGCCGAAGACGCCCAGCGTCATGGCGAAGACCGCGCCCCAGGCGGGTTGGATCTCTTCAGGTGCCGCGACGGCGGCTTCCACACAGGTATTCATGTCGCTTCCGTCATTAAGGAAAGCGGCAGGTTAAGCCTCAGGCGCCGGACGGTATATGATGCTGAATCCTCGATACTTGATCCTGCGTCCGTCCCATGGCCACACTCGCCCCGACCCGCGATCCCGATCCCGCCAGCGAACTGCTGCTCGGCATGCGCCTGAATGGCGTGCAGTACCGGCGAATCGAAGTCGCCCGCCCGTTCGGCATCGCCTTCCACGCGGCGCCGGGGCGGGCCCAGTTCCACTTCGTCGGCCGCGGACCCGTGCTGCTCCGGACAAGTGACGGCACGCTGTACCCGCTCTCGAAGGGCGATGCGGTGCTCATGCCACAGGGCAGTTCCCACACACTGCTTTCCTCGTCCGACGTGGCTTGCCGCGACATCGCCAGTTTCGACACCACGCCCCTGTGCGACACCGTGAACGACATCCACCCTGACTGCCCCGTCGCCACCCGCGAGGATGGTGCGCTGGTCTTCAGCGGTTGCATGGAATTCGAGTTGGGCGGCATGCAGCCACTGGTCGCCGCCATGCCTGAAGTGATGCAGGTGGGCACCTTGCTGGAGAAGTATCCAGAACTGCCGCCGATTCTCGATGCGATGGAACGCGAGTCCTGTGCGAAGCGGGCGGGCTTCGCCGGCATCCTCGCCCGTCTTGCCGACGTCGTCTCGGCGATCATCGTGCGCGGTTGGGTCGAATGCGGTTGCGGTGACGCCACCGGCTGGGTGCAGGCCTTGCGCGATCCGCGCCTCGGCAAGGCGATCGTCGCCTTGCATCGCGATCCAGGGAGGAACTGGACCGTCGCCGAGCTCGCCGCGGAAATGGGCAGTTCACGCTCGGTGTTCGCCGAACGTTTCCTGGAGGCCACGGGCATGACACCGCTGCGCTACCTCACCGAACTGCGCATGCGGCTGGCCGCACAGTGGATAGGACGCGAACGTGAGCCGATCGAGTCCGTCGCGTTCCGGCTGGGCTACGGGTCGCTCGCGGCGTTCAGCCGTGCGTTCAAGCGCGTGACGGGTCGCCCGCCGGGCGCCGTGCGTGGCGCCGGCGGCCTTTAAAAAGGTTCACGGAAGTCCGGGAAGCGCGGTAGGCAGAGCCATTACGTGTCAGCCTCCCACCCCTACAACCGACGACCTATTGAAGCGCCCTCCCCTTGGGATGAAACTCGTGGCGCACACCCAACATCAAGGAGCTTCTCATGCGCACATGGAATAGTGCCCTCGCGTCGTGTTTTCTTCTGGCGGTGCCGGTGGCCGCGGCGCAGGCCGGCCAACAGGACGCCTGTCCCAGTCCGGCGAATATCACGATAAAGGCAGGTACCGCTTGCGAAGGGTACGAAGGCTGCGAATACGACATCACCTCGGCGGCCGGAAACCGGTGGACCGGCAGCGATCCCTCTGAAACAGGCAAAGACGGCAAGGCGCCGGTTCGATTCTTGAGCGCGGTCGCCCGCAAGGCTCCCGATGGCTCTACGCAAGTATTTTGCGACTACGGGTTTGACGATGACAAAGGCGAACTCCGGAAGACCGGCGGGTTTCGCCTGAGCCTGGAACCCCCGGCGAAAATCACGTTGACCGACAAATGGAAAACTGTTTCAGCGCAGGAAAGCCCATGTGAGAGCAAAGAAGCCTCGCAGTGCGCATTCGTAAAGTAAGCAACCGGGAATGACAGCCAACGAGGGGCGGCGCCGCCTCGTGGCTGTCGCGTTTGACGGTCAAGCCGCGTTATGGATGACGTGCGCGGCGAAACCCGACTTTCCGGGCGAGGTCTCGTCCTTCAACGTGAGGTCGGGAATGACATAAGCACCGCCATTTTGCGGCAGGAAAGGAATCGGCGGCGTCTCCCACAGGCTGTCGAGCCGTTCACCCAAAGCGTCGCACGTTGCCTTGAAGCGCTCCTCGTCAACCTTGCTCGTCCGGTAGACGACGAACGGTGGCACGACGTCGAAGCCGGGGAAATACAGGATGCCGTGCTGGATGGGAAACAGTACGTCGTCCATCGGCCCGTTGATGCCGCGCGCGCTGTAATGCGATTCCCACCCACCCGTGGTGACGATGAGCATGGCCCGCTTTCCGGACAGGTTGCCCTCGCCGTAACGGTTGCCCCAGCGCTGGTCCGAATGCTCGCCGACGCCGTACGCGAAGCCGTTCGCATACACGCGGTCCACCCATCCTTTCAGGATCGCCGGCATCGAGAACCACCACAGGGGAAATTGCAGGATGAGCGTATCCGCCCACAAGAGCTTTTCCTGCTCGGCGGCTATGTCGGCGCTTTGATGTCCATTCGCGAAGGCGCGTGCCGAGGCACGTGAGGGATCGAAGCGTTCGTCTTCGTTCCACTCGGTGCTATCGGCTGCATCCAACGCCGGCTTCCAGCCCATTGCGTACAAATCGGACACCCGCACCTCGTGTCCCGCATCGGTGAGTCGCTTGACGACAAAATCCCTTATCGAACCGTTGAGCGACCTGGGTTCAGGGTGGGCATAGACGAGAAGGACTTTCATGACGAGCTCCAAAGATCGGTATAGCACCATGATGGGTGCGCGTCAGGTATAGTCAAAATGAATTTATCCAATGACAGCTATAGTCATGACTAATCTTCGCCGGATCGACCTCAACCTGCTGGTGACGCTGGATGTCCTCCTTTCCGAGCACAACGTCACCCGCGCGGCCGAGCGCCTGCACCTTTCGCAGCCTTCGGTCAGCGTGCACCTGGCAAAGCTCAGGGACATTTTCGGGGATCCCCTCCTGCTTCCCGGCCCTCGGGGCATGCTGCCTACCGCACGTGCGGAGGCGTTGCGCGGGCCGTTGAAGGAAGCGCTTCACGAGCTCGAGCGCGCGGTCGCACCCACCGCGCCATTCGACCCGGCCCTGGCGGACCAGACCTGGCGCGTGTCCGCGGCGGACTATGGCGAATCGACGGTGCTCATTCCCGCGATGCGAGGCCTGCGCGCCGCGGCACCCGGCACACGCCTGGCCGTGCTCGACATCCCGCCCGACCGGGTCGCCCGCATGGCCGAACGCGGCGATATCGACCTGGCCATCCGCACGAAGGACATGGCACCGCCGGAACTTCATCAGCGCGCATTGTTCACGGAGCGCTACGTGCTTGCCGGTCGCCTGGGGCATCCCGCCTTGAAGCGGCGGCCCACCCTGTCCCAGTTCGGCAAGCTGGAACACGCCATCGTTTCACCCGATGGCGGCGGCTTCCACGGCATCACCGATGAAACGCTGGCCAAACAGGGACTGAGCCGGCGCGTGGTGCTCTCCGTACCCCATTTCCTCTTCCTCCTGTCGGTACTGGCGACCACCGACATCGTCGCGATGGCGCCGGAGCGCCTGGTCAGGCACGCCCCGGGGCTACGGGTGGTCGAGCCACCCGTGGACGTGCCCGGTTTCGAGATGGTGATGCTCTGGCATGAACGTGTCCATCGCGATCCGTCGCATGTGTGGCTTCGCGAGCATATCGCGGCTTCCGTCTGACAGGGGCACGTGGCACGTGGCGTGGCACGTGTAACGAGTCGAACGTCGGGATTTCACAATCGTCTGCCTACACTACCGGCATCCCGATCGAGGCTCTTGCCATGGCCGCCGCCCATCCCGTCGTTACATCCGGTGAATTGACCGTCCTGCGATTGGTCGACATCGCCTATAGCATCGACCTGGTGCAGGCGGAGCGCCTGTGGACGGCCCATGCGAATACCGCGTTCAACCGTTCCTATCTTTCGAGCACGCCACCCAAGGCCGTGGCCTTCGGCGTCGCTCCACTATGGCTTTCGCTCGGGGAGGTCCATGTCCCCCTGGCGGATGGGCCGGTGCGGGCCGCGGTCTCGGTCCGCTTGTACGACTTCGGCGTGGCGACGCTCTCGCTTCGCGCACCATGCACGGACCGGTCCTGGCCCGATTACGTCAAGGACGTCGCCACCATCGACGCTCAGTTCGGCCCGTCCGCGCGGACCTCGTTCTGGGACGATCTCCTCGCCCGTGTGCACGAGGTGATTCGTCCCGCCCTGGACCGTCCCGCCGAAGGCGAACGGCTGGACGAGGATTACCTCATCGCGACCGTCCAGGCGTTCGACGAACCCATGGACGCGGAGACCCTGAAGGAGCGCCTCGACCTGACGGAAGTGCTTTCGGGAGAGACGCGCCCGCTTTCCAGGGCTTCCCGAAAGGAGCTCCTGTCACGAAACTTTTCCTATTACGCCGACGACCTCGTCGTCCTGAACTGGGATCGCGCCTTCGTCTACGAACCGCGAAGCGATTCGGATGTCGCCGATGTCATCGAGGTGGCCAATGCCCAGCTGGTCGAGCTGCGCTACTACGACATCCTTCTCGACAACGAGCTTCCGCGCATGTACGACCAGGTGGAGAACGCGCGAACCGCCGCGTCCCTTTTCGCTTCGCGCCGTTTCGCCCACCTGGCACGACGGCTCTATACCCTCGTCGCCGAGGTCACCGAATTGACCGAACGCGTCGACAACGCATTGCAGGTGACCGAGGACGTCTACCTCGCGCGTGTCTACAGCACGGCACTGTCCTTGTTCCGCGTGCCCGCCCTGAGCGCTTCGGTCGACCGCAAGCTCGCCATCGTCCGGGACACCTATGCGGCGCTCTACGACGAAGCATCCAGCCGGCGCGCCGAGTTGCTCGAGATCGCCATCGTCGTGCTCATCATCGTGGAAATCGGCATTTCGCTACTGCACGCTTGAAGGTCGAGGAAGGGGGAGTCGTCGGATATTGTTCTCTTCGCTAAGTCCTCGTCCGGCCTACGCCTCCCTGCGGAATCGCTCTGAGAACAACATCCGACGACTCCCCTCCGAACGACGTGGTGAATTGGTCGGCGAGCAGGGTGAGGGTGCTTCCTAGGGAGCTGTTGAAGCTCCCTTGGCAAGATAACCACTCGATGCGACGAAATCCTCAACGGCTTGCGTACTGGAAAAATCCAGTTCGATCATCTGCCGGATCGCGGCCCGCTTGTCCGGTGTCTTCCGGTAATACGCCTCGCAGATCGCATAACCCACGTAATAGCCAAGGTCGCGGACGCCGAAGGCATTGTGGGTATCGTTGTATAGCCACCCGCTCGTGTCCTCGCCGTTCATGTCCTTGACGAACGCCGCCTTGATGGCGTCCGCGTTCCTGGGACCATAGCCGACATAGGGAAGCGGCGGCTTCCGGCCCGTGACCTTTTCGGCGACGAAATCCGCCACACCCTCATAAACCGCCTGACCCAGCAAATTCCGGGCGGTGCCGTGCTCCTGCGTGTGCACGAACTCATGGACTGTCAGCAGCACCATGTTGTCGAACGGCCTGCTATGGAAATAGCCGGTCAGCCATGCCTGCATCTTCGGCGTCATTTCGCCGATATCCACCGTCTCGTCGCCCGTGGCGAGTTCGGCGCCGATAAGCACCTTGTCTCCCTGGGTCGTGCCGCCCGACTTCAAGGCGCCGATGGCCAGATAGACCGACGCCGGCCGCAACTCCGGATAAAGCGCCTTCAATTTCACGAGTTCCGGCTGCAATGCCGCGATGGCCGATTGCGCGCGCAGCGTATGCGGACGGATGGAGGCCCAGTAACGCGGATAAGCCCGGATCGCGTCCACATAGGACTGGACCGTGTAACCCTTCGCTTCCATGAAAGCCCGCAACCCGGTGGTACCCTTGTCGATGTACAGGCGCTGCACGATGTCCTGCTGCTCCAACGGGTCGCTCACGCGGGTGGCTGCATCGTAGGCCTGCCAGAAGTGGGTGATATCGATGGACGATATCGTCGGGGACGGCGGTTTTTCCGCGGCGGATGCGGAAAGGACGAACAGCAGCGCCGCCAGTAACGCGGCGGCCTTCGAAACGCACCGTCTGATTCGCATGGGGTTCCCTTGATCCGGCTGGCCATGACGTGGCCAAGTCCGAAGGGGATGCCGGTCCGGTGCGTTTGGTTTAAAGGCTGACCTTGCCGCCGTACCCGACCAGCTCGAGGTAGCCCCTTCCTCCCTCCACCTCCACGGCGCCCTCCCAATAGACCGGCCCACCGGTGCGCCGCGTATCCAACTCCTGGTCGTCCATCAAGGGGCGGAGCTCGAAACGCTTCGTACCGGCCGGGGTAGTGACCGACACCGTGGTCTCGACCGGATAGTCCGCACCCGTGCGTGGCGAACGCCAACGGCGGCGAGTTGCGAATGCCACGTCCCCGGGGCCGAGAATGGTGAGCGCACCGTCCGCCGCGCGCACGCTGCCGCCCGCCCAGACCGGATGACCTTGTGCATCGCGCACGCGGAATACCGTCACGGCGCTTCCATCGTCCATGTTCAGGCCCGCCCAATCCCAGCCCACCGAGCGCGGATTGAGCAGGCTCGACGACCACTCGCGGTCGAGCCACGCTTCACCGCGGATCGCTTCGGTATGCGCGCCGCGCGTCAAGCGTCCCGTGACGGCCAGGTGCGGCATGCTGAAATACGCGCTCGCCTCGCCCTGCCCGGGGCCCTTGCGGCTATAGCCACGGTCGCCTTGCAGCAGGGCTGCCTGGGTGGGATTCAATTGCAAGTCCAGGGCGAAGCCGGTCGTACCGGCACGGGCGGTGAAGCTGCCATCCTTGTTACGCACGAGACGCCAGTCGTCGAGCACGACATCGGTGTCCCCCGTCGCCGCTTCCGCCAACCCGAAACCTTCGCGCGCAAGCCGCTGCCCATGTTCGAGATGTCCCACCTTGGGATCTGCAAGCGCAACGTGCCCCACGATGACCTGCCTGGCCGCGAAGCGGCTCGGATTGCCATCGTCGAAGGGAAGGCGCGAACGGAAGAACGTCAGCTGGAAACCAACGGGGCCGCCCTTCGTTTGCAGCCATCCGGTGACGTACCACCACTCGGTCTTGAAACCGGGATGCGCACCGTGGTCGCGCGGCAACACAACCGGGGCATCCACGGGCACCGGTGCGTAGGTGACGCGATCGTCGGCCCATCCACACGCCGCGAACCCCAGCAACGACAGCACGACAAGACGAAGCAAGCGCATCACCAATCCTCCCGCACCGCGCGCACGGCATCGGCGGAAAGGACGCTCCGCCCCACGACCAGGGCCGTGCCGGACGTCGCCACCGCCAGCCCGGCGATGACCCAGCCAAGCAGGGGCCATGGCAACAAGGTATCCATCGTCCAGTGGAACGATTGCGGATTCACGACGTGGATCAATACCTGGCTCATGGCCACGCCGAGCGCGACACCGGCGACGCCACCCACCAGTCCCAGCAGCGCCCCCTCGATGAGCAACATGCGCACCAGATCGCCGCGCAACGCGCCCACATGACGCAGCATGCCGAACTCCCGTATGCGCGAAAGCACCTGCGCACCGATGGTCGCCGCGACGCCCGCCAGACCCACGCAAACAGCGATACCTTCGAGCAGATAGGTGATGAGGAAACTGCGATCGAAGGCTTGCAGCGCCTGCCGGCGGATATCCTGCGGACGGCTCACGGTGACACCGGGGCCGCCGGGGCCGACGGCTGACCGCAGTGCCGCACCGACCGCATCGATGTTGGCGCCGGGACCGAGAAGGACCGATACGCCCGTGCGCCTGCGGTCGCCGGTGAGGCGGGTATAGGTGCCCTCATCCATGACGATCGCACCATGCTGGCGGGCGTAGTCGCGCCACACGCCGGCCACGGTGGCTTGCGGCGAAGCCGGTAACGGCAACGTCAGCGTGTCGCCCGGCTTCCAGTGGTAGATCCGCGACGCGGGTTCGGAAACCCACACCGGGATCGCGCCGGCAGGAACGGTTACCTGAGACCCCATCAACGCGAGGTGGCCCCCGGGGCCGGTCAAGGTGCGCGCAAGAAGCGTAACGGCAGGACGCCGCGCATCGAACTGAAGCGGCGTCTCTTTAAGCACCCCCAACCACGCCACACCCGGTACCCTGCGCATGCGTTCCAGCGTCGCGGCGTCGAACCCTCCACTTCCGCCATCGGCGAGCAAATAGACATCCGCCTGCAACACGTCGCCCAACCACCGCTCCACCGAACCACGAAAACTGGTGACCATCACCGCCATCGCCACGGTCAACGCGGTGGACGCCACGATACCCGCCAACGCGACGGATGCCTGCGACGGAGCGCCCCAAAGACGTGCGGTGGCGAGCCGGAACGGGACGTTGCGAAGGGGCACATGCCGCAACGGGGAAACGAGCGCACGGGCGAGCCAGGGCATGAGCATCACGCCACCGGCCAGCAACAGCGCCATCGCCACGTAGCCGAACAACGCGATCCCAGCCACCGAAGGCAGCAGCGACGCCAGGAGCGCTCCCGCCAGGCATGCGACCGCTCGCCATGGACGCGCACGAACGCGTGGATCGACGGCGTCGCCAACGTTCTTGATCGCCAGGGCCGGGAGGATGCGCGAGGCCGCCAGGGCGGGAACCATGCTGCCGAGTACCGCCGCGCCGATGCCGAGCAACCCGAAGATCGCCGCCGCCCAGGGCGCGAAGACGAGTTGCGGCGCATTGCCGTGGAAATAACCGCCACCAAGGTCGCCACCCAACAGGTTCAGCGCGAGCGACGCCAGGCCAAGCCCGAGCACGACCCCACTGCCCGCTCCGATCACACCCAGCACCATGGCCTCGGTCAGCACCTGTCCCAACACCTTCTTGCGCCGCATTCCCAGGACGCGCAGCAACGCGAACTGCGCGCGCCGCCTCGCCACCGACAGTGATTGCGCGGAGTAAACGAGAAAGCCACCGGTCAGCAGCGCGATGAGCGCCAACATGTCGAGGTTCACCCGATAGGCGGCCGAAAGTCCGTCGTTACGCGCCGCTTCGCTGGCGATATCCGCCACGATGGCGTCGGGTGGCAATACCGCGCGGATCGCGCGCATGGCCCCGGCGACGCCGACGCCGGGCGCGAGCTGGATGTCCATGCGCTGGAGACGGCCGAGCATGCCGAATCGCCACTGGGCGGCGGCGATATCCATCGTCGCCACGTTCCGGCTTTCGCTCGAAGGAAGGCTACCGGCGATGCGAACCTGGATCGCGTGACCGTTCGCACTGAGCGTAATCGCATCGCCTGCCTTGCGCCCCGCCGCCGAAAGCGCCGCCGTTGATAGATAGACCGAACGGCCCGATAGGAAATCGGCGAATCCTTCCGTCGCGCCGTTGGAGACACCCTGCCCCATTCCGCCGGCGCGCAAGACGTCGACGCCTTCCAGCGAAACCGGGGTCTTGCCGTCCACGAGCGCGGAAAGGGCAACGAC
Source organism: Luteibacter sp. RCC_6_2 (assembly GCF_041360655.1). NCBI lineage: Bacteria > Pseudomonadati > Pseudomonadota > Gammaproteobacteria > Lysobacterales > Rhodanobacteraceae > Luteibacter > Luteibacter sp. RCC_6_2. The sequence continues at coordinate 414,892 of NZ_JBFUPQ010000001.1, forward strand.
AGGAGAGACGTCCAGACCCGGCAGGCGTGCGACCTGTGGATAGACCCTCTCATCGAAACCGAACGCATTGGCCGAACGCACCTTGAGATCCGCCGACCCGCTCACCGCATGCACGGCCTTGTCGAACTCCCCCAGTGCCGATGCGTTGACCAGGTGCACGGCAAACCCTAGTGCGACGCCCAGCGCGATCGCGAACACCGCGGCAACCGCCCTCCCCGGGTACGCGCGCCACTCGCTCCATAGGAGCCAGCGGCTAGCGACAGACAAGGACGCCCCCCTAGCCACGTTCGACGAGCCCCGTCGGTGAAAGCACGAGTGTCCGGTCGGCGGCGGAAGCCGCCACCGCCGAATGGGTCACCAACAAGACGGCGGCGCCGGCATCGCGCACCTGGTCGACGAACAAGGCGAGCGTGCGCGCCGCCGTGTCGGGATCGAGGTTGCCGGTGGGCTCATCGGCCAGGATGAGGCCGGGCCGGTGGACGAGCGCGCGGGCCACGGCGACACGCTGGAGTTCGCCGCCCGAAAGCTCTCGTGGATAGGCGTCGCCACGCCCGCCAAGACCCACGGAAGCGAGCATCGCCTCCGCCGCGACGAGCGACGCATGCGCGTCATGCCCCTGCAACGCGAGGGGCAGCGCCACGTTGTGGGCGAGGTCGAGATGCGGCAGGACATGAAACGCCTGAAACACGAAGCCGATCCGGTCACGCCGGAGCCGGGTACGGCCATCGTCGTCGAGGCCGGCGATATCGATTCCATCGATACGCACGCTCCCCGCATCCGGCGAATCCAGCCCGGCAACCAGGTTCAACAACGTGGACTTTCCCGCACCGGACTCCCCCGTCACGGCGACGAATTCCCCGCGGGCCAACGACAAATCGAGCCCCTCGAAGAGCGTCCGCCCACCGGGCACGGTCTTCACCAATCCAGTGACGTCAAGCATGCCGCCATCCCGGGTAAAGACACAGTTTACCCCCGTGCGACCGCCCAGCTTTTCTCTAAGGTGGGAGCCGACCCTGTCGGCGAAGGGTGCTAGCGAAAACCCACCACATCACACAACGCCGATGGCGTACCCGACACATGGTTCGTTCGTACACAGCTTTCCCGGGAAAAGTGGCAGTTCTGGGTTCGCTTAGCGCGACATCGCCTGGCTAAGCTGCATGTTCTGCTCCCGGAACGACTCGAGCATCTGCGACTGCTGCTGATCGAATTGCTGGATCTGCCCGATCGCCTGTTCCGGCTGCGGCGGCGGCACGCTGAGGTCCACCTGGGCCGGACTCGTCAATGGCCCTTTGCCGAGCATCGTCAATGTCAGAGTCTCCTCGTTCAGATGAACGGCGGAGAGATTGTCGGCGGTGATCTGGTTCGTGTGACATGCGGCCGTGAACTGCAGCAAGCGATCTTCCGATGCCTCGGG